>CAUJFU010000136.1 GCA_963169055.1 Myxococcota bacterium | reverse complement strand
AACATCTGGTCAAAACACGCCCACAACCAAGTCGGGGGTATGTACCCTCCGTCTGTTCGCGTGCTTCACCCCTTCGACTGTCGAAAAACAAAAACGACAAACACAAAAGTATCTGGCGTTTGTGCCAGTAGTGCTCCCTGTGAGCGGAGTCACGTTGCTTGGGAGCAGTTGTCTCTCTTTTGAGGCCGCCTAACCCAAGAAGCCACGGGATTTATCCCGTGGAGTCTCACTTATGCCAGAGAGATTTGCTTTGCAAGGAAAAGATATCGGCGGTGTGGGAAATGATCACGTGGGCAGCAGTGGCTGGCGTTTGCCAACGGAGGCGGAGTGGGAATACGCTTGTCGAGCAGGTACGACGACGCGGCGCTATGGGGACGTGGAAGAGATCGCGTGGTATGGCGAAAACAGCGGCGGAACGACGCATGCTGTGGGGCAAAAGAAGGCCAACGCATGGGGCTTGTACGATACGCTAGGCAACGTGTGGGAGTGGTGTTATGACTGGTTGGGTGGTTATACGTCGGATGCCGCGATAGATCCGACAGGAGCAGAGACAGGCGAGCGTCGGGTTGTGCGGGGTGGCGGATGGTACTACTCTGCGCAAGGGGCGCGTGCAACGTATCGCTACGGAGATAGGCCGTTAGGACGCTATAACGCGCTCGGGATTCGGCTTGTCAACGCGCGGAACGTTTGCAAAGCTTCTTCGTCGTGATGGGTTTGTTGTATCGAGAGCGCGAACGTATTTTCTCGCATCCGTGCTTTGCAGATTGATCATACGAAATCCGCCCGTTGTGTTATCGTAAAAATGTAGGGGCAGCCCCCCGTGGCTGCCCAAACACAGGGCGGTTCGCGAACCGCCCCTACACGATGCGATCACACATCTCGCGGATATCGTATAATTTGGAGGATTTGAGATATGTGATGGTAGGAGAAGTATCGCAAGGGCAAGAGGAAAAACACAAAGAGAAGGAGGGTTTGGATGAGCGAAGGATTGGCAGAGATCCGAGGATGGTTGGTGAAGGGAGAGAGCTCCGAGGGATGGTTGGGGATATGCCGGATTTTGGAGGAGTCGGAAGCATCGGAGCAAGAGATGCTGGTGGGATATGTGGCGCAACATACGAAGGGATGGGGAGAGTCGATACGACGCCCGTTGTATGGATGGTGGGAGAAGCATCGAAGAGGCGAGAAGACGGGGTTTGAGGGGGTGGTGGGGGATTGGACGAGATACGCATGGGAAGAAGGGCGTGTGGCGGGAGAGGTGCGGGAAGTGGCGTCGGTGGCAGGGATGCGGATGCGCTGGATTCCTGCGGGAACCTTTTGGATGGGGACGGGGGAGAAGGAGAAATACGCTTGGGAGTGGGAAAAGCCAAAGCGAGAAGTCACGCTGACACGGGGGTTTTGGATGATGGAAACGCCTGTCACACAAAGCCAATACGAAACAATCATGGGCGAGGATCCGTGGGAGTTCATGCACGCGGATTTGGATGCGCCTGTCGAGCAGGTAAGTTGGCACGACGCAGCGGTCTTTGCGAACAAGTTGTCTGCGCTGGAAGGTGCGCCCGAAAGCTTTGTGGGAACTGGGGAAGGGATAGACGGCGTGGGGAACAAAGAGAGCGATTACGTGGGGAGCAAGGGCTGGCGATTGCCGACGGAGGCGGAGTGGGAATACGCTTGTCGGGCAGGAACGGCAACACCGTGCTATGGGAGTTTGAAGAAGATCGCGTGGTATGAGGAGAACATCGACGAAACAACGCATCCTGTGAGGAAAAAGCAAGCCAACGCGTGGGGACTTTACGATATGTTGGGCAATGTGTCCGAGTGGTGCTACGACGCGTGGGATGCCGAGGGATGGGATCCCGAAGAATGGGATGCTGATGCGTACAAGAATCTGGGTGACACGGATCCTGTGTACGTTGCAGGCGTGTCGAATCGCGTGATGCGAGGCGGTAGTTGGAGCCACAACGTACGGGAAGTGCGTGCAGGATTTCGTGAGAGCGCCACGCCGGGGATACGCAATAACACCATTGGTTTTCGGCTTGTGAGGCTTTAAGGTGCGTCGTTTGGCGGTTTGGTGGTTTGGCGAAAGGTGGTGGACAAAAATCATGTCTACGTTTTCTTTATTGCATTTTTTTCGGGCCTTCGTGCGTGATAGGCTTTCCTGTCTCGTTTTATGTGCGTTGTTGGCAGGGTGTGAAAAGGCGGAGCCTCCGCTCGCGCAAGACAGCGTGTACTCTGTTGCCAACGGCTGTTATGCTATCGAGGGCTTCGATGGTGCGAACGCAGCGCGTTATATCGGATCGGGGCAAACCCAAGATCAGTTCAGCTTTTCGGCGGACTCTTCCAAGACCGCGGCGCGCTTTTCCTTGCGCCCGTCAGACCTTGGAGTCTATCTACTTTTTGACACGGAGCGCCGCTACTTTGCAGCGAGTTCCAACGGTGATCAGTGGAGCTTCACTCGGCTGGCCAAGCTCACATCCGTTCTTGATAAGCTCGATGAAAACGAGAAGTCGTCGGCAGAGTGGCTCTTACAGATATCGGCGCGTGACCCCAAGCGGTATCAACTTCAACACTACGCAACGGGCCGTTTTTTGAGCACGTCTGGTCTCACCGACGATACCGCTAAGGCGGCGATGATCCAATTGCACCCAGCCGAGGGCTGCGCCAGCTTTCCCGAACTCAACATCGACGCAACAGGTGCAGTCAAACCCCGAAAGTGGGAAGATGGCGATGTCTACGGCATCGCCGAGATCCATTCTCATATGCTGAGCAACGTCGGTTTTGGTGGCGGTGGCGTCTTTCATGGTGCGCCATTTCATCGGCTAGGTGTTGAGCATGCCTTGCCCGACTGCTCGCGTTCGCATGGTGAGGAGGGCCGCAATGACATCATGGGATATTTCTATGACAACGATAAGTTGAAATTTGATTTGGATTCGATCCTTCCGATCTTTACCAAGGGTCAAGTCGCAGAGTTCAATCACCATACGGCGGGATACCCCAAGTTCACCGAGTGGCCGAATTCATGGCGTCGTTCGACTCACCAGACCATGTATTACCGTTGGCTTGAACGCGCATATCTCGGAGGGTTGCGCCTTTTGGTGCAGCACGCCACAGGGAACTCAATGATGTGCGAACTCACATTGGCGGTCAAAGCCCAGAAGACCTTGTATTCTTGTAATGATATGGTGAGCGTGGATCGAGCCATTGATGCGGCCTATGCGCTTGAGCGATACATCGACGCCCAATCGGGCGGGTCGGGAAAAGGTTGGTTGCGCGTGGTCACCAGCCCCAAGGCAGCGCGTGATGTGATCAACGAGGGGAAACTGGCAGTGGTCTTGGGCATTGAGATCTCCAATCTCTTCGATTGCTTTTTGACGCCACCCAAGGGCTTTACAGCCTGCACAGCGGAGACGGTCAGCGCCAAAGTCGACCAGTACCACAAGCGAGGCGTGCGCGTGATCTTCCCCGTCCATAAGTTTGACAACGGCTTCTCGGCTGGAGATGGCAGCCGAGGGATTATCGAGCTGGGCAACTTCATTAACAGCGGACATTACTCGAACTTCGTCAAAGATTGTAACGGCATCTCGACGTCCTTTGACGAAGGGGATGTCTTCTTTGGGGGGCTGAATCAGCCTCGTGATTCCTACGACTCCAAAGCACCTATCGATATGTCCGGCTTTGTGGCGGATCCTCTCGCAACCCTGCTGCCACATCTGTCCAAGATCCAAGCGCCGCCAGCGAAAGGTAATTATTGCCAGAAGACCGGTCTGACGCCGTTGGGCAACACCCTGATGGAGCAGCTCATGAAACGAGGCATGATCATCGATATCGCGCATCTGCCTCAGCGGGCTTTGAGCGAGGCTTATGCGATCCTCGAAAAAAACAATTACCCTGCCACGAAGACCCACGGCGACAGCAACGATGGTCGTATTTATGCCCTTGGTGGCCTGATCGGTACGAGCTTGGGGCGTTGTGGTGATGCAAGCAAATCGGGCGTCATGGGCAAGCGTCTGGCGGATGATGTCGCACTAGCGAAGAGTAAGGGGGCTTACCCAGCCGAGGCGTTGAGTTTTGACTTGAACGGGTTTGCGGGCGGTCCGCGCCCACGTTTTGGAGCCAACGCCCGATGCGGTGCTGCGCAAACAAACCCCATCACCTATCCGTTCAAGTCGTACGATGGCGAGGTGACGTTCACCCAGCCCAATCTCGGGGAGCGAAAAGTCGACTTCAATCAGGAAGGCATGATCCATATCGGATTGTTGCCTGAACTGATCGAAGATGTCCGTCGCGATGGCGTGGCGGACAAAGCCTTGGAGCCGCTCTTTCGGTCTGCGGAAGCCTATATTCGGATGTGGGAGAGGGCGGAATCCCGCGCCAAAGCGCTGGCAAAATGAGGCGGCGCAGAGGGGGATCGCCGTCTCGGAAAAGCCGTGTTCGAGGACACTCACGCGGCAGGGTTGTTGGTTTGGAAAACGTCTGTGCGTCCCGCCAATAGGGGGTCAAGGGGCCTTCGGTCCCTTGCGGGGCGTGGGGTGGAACCCCACATCACCAAAGCAAAAAAGCAGAAGAGAAAAGAAGTGAGCGGATTAAAGGGCTTTGGGTGGAGGGGGAACGGTGGGGAGGAGGGATTGGAAGGCGCGGATGGCGAGGCGGATCTCGGGGGAGAAGGCGGAGGGAGGGTTGTTTTGTTGGGGGAGGGGTTGTTGGGCTTGGTGTAGGCGGTGTTTTGCGGTGGAGAGGTGGTGTTGTGCGGCGGTGGGGTCGTTGTGTTGGAGGGCTTCGCGTTGGAAGGCGAGGTCGAGGTGTGCGCGGCAGAGGAGAGCAAAGCTGCGTCCGAGGGGATCTTCGAGTCGTTGGATGGTTTCGGAGGCGTGGAGGAGGACTTGTTCGGCGGGGACGATCTCGCCGAGGTCGGCACGCAAAGCGCCGATGGTGGCGCGAGTCCAAGCATCAAGGCGAGCATCGGTGTTTCGGAAGCAAGGGAGGGCTTTTTGGTAGAAAGAGAGGGCTTGTTGGGGGCGATCAAGGGCGCGATGAAAAGAACCCCACGCGGAGAGAGCAAGGCCGTGAAACTCTTGTTGTTGTTGGCGTTTGGAGAAGAAGTCGAGGGCATCTTGGAGGTGTTGCGGAAGTTGGGGGTGTTGGGGATCTTCTTCGAGTAGAAGCAGGGCGGTGTAAAGGTTGGTAAAGGCGAGTCCGAGGGGATCTTGTTGTTGGGATTGGAGTTCGTGGGCCTGTTGGTAAAGGGCCTTGGCTTCGGCAAGACGGTGTTGTGCGCGGTAGAGATTGGCGAGGTTGTTGAGGGAGATGGAGAGGCCCTTGGTATCGTGGAGGGCTTCGTGGAGGGTGTGGGCTTGCATCTGCATCCGCTCGGCTTCGTCGGTCTTTCCGAGCAGGAGGAGGAGATTTCCGAGTTGTCCGAGGGCGATGGCTTCGCCGCGTCGGTCACCCCCTGCGCGGTGAAGAGAGAGAGACGTGCGGTAGTTGGCTTCGGCTTCGGTGAGTCGGCCCTGTCGGGCGTGGATGTTGGCAAGGTTGTTGAGGGTGATGCCTTCGCCGATGCGATCTTCCCAAGCGCGGTGGAGAGAGAGGGCCAGATCGTAGACGTGGATGGCTTCGTGGTATCGGCCTTGGAGACGATAGAGGTGTCCGAGTTGTCCGAGGGTGATGGCTTCGCCGTTGCTATCGGCGTATTGGCGTTGAAGGGAAAGGGCTTTGAGGTGGTAGGGTTCGGCTTCTTCGAGGGAGCCGTTTTGTCGGAAGAGAGAGCCGAGATCGTTGTAGGTGTTGGCGAGCAGGTGGGGGTGTTGTTTGCTTTGCTCGAAGAACAGGAGTGCCGAACGGAAGGCGAGTTCGGCTTCTTCGCGTTGTCGGCGTTGTGCGAAGAGATGCCCTTGGGCGAGGCGGGCTTGGGCTTCTTCGAGGGGGTCGAAGTGTTGGATGGCTTGTGTGATGGCGGTGTGTAGGCTTTTGTTGGCTTGGTCGAGATAGCCGAGGCGTCGGCAGAGATGGGCATAGAGGCGGAAAGCGCGAGGATAGAGAGCGGGCTGGACTTTGTCTTGTTGGTTGAGGACGAGTTGGACCATCTGGAGCATGGTGTCTTGGGTTTGTTTGCGTTCAAGGGCGGGTTGAAGGACAAGAAGGGCGCGCAGAGCGACGTTGGGGTCGTGGGGGACGTAGCGGTCGAAGATGGCTTGGAGGTTTTCGGTTTCGGCAAGAAGCTGGCGGAGGTTGGAAAGGCCGTTGTTTCCGTGAAGATCGTGGAGAAAAGATTCGGCGAGTTCGAGATAATACGCTGCGTGCATGGCGGCCACATCGCCGCGTTTTGGGGATTGATGGAAGCGTTCTTTGGCGTATTCGCGGATGCTTTCGTACATGCCGAGGCGTTGGTTTTGTTGGGCGTGTTCGTTGGGGAGGATGTAGAGAAGAGATTTGTTGCGGAGGGCTTGGATCAGATCGATGGTGGAAGGAGCGTTGGGGAGCGGGTCGAGTTGAAGGATGCGCTCGGCGGCTTCGAGGGTAAAGCCGCCCCGAAAGATGGCGCATTGGGTGAAGGCGTCGCGCTCTGCGTCACTCAGGAGATCCCACGACCAGTCGATGGCTCCGCGCAGAGTGGCTTGCCGAGCGGGGACGCCTTGGCTTGGATGAGAGAGGAGGTTGAAGCGTTGTTGGAGGCGCTCGAACAACGCTTGCGGGGAGAGGATATCGATGCGTGCAGCGGCGAGTTCGATGGCAAGGGGAAGGCGATCAAGGTGCTTGACGATCTGTTCGATGGTACGGAGTTCTTGGTGGTTGGGTTGCCAACGTGGTCGGAGGGTGCGTGCGCGATCGAGGAAGAGTTGAACGGCTTGATCTTCGGGGAGTGGGGGTAGAGGGATAGCGCATTCACCGATGATTTGGAGTTTTTCGCGTGAGGTGACAAGAAAGCGGACGAGGCTTTCTTCTTGAGACCAGCGGCCAACGGTGGGAAGTGCGTGGGGGGTGATCTGCTCGAAGTTGTCGAGGATGATCAGGGCTTGGCCGCGACAATGCAGGGCGTAGCCGATCTGGTGGATGTGTTGTTCGGCTTCACCCGCGTGAAGGGTGATGCGGAGGGCTTGGGCGATGGCTTGAAGCATCTCGGGGAGGGAATAACATTCGCTGAGATCGCAAAACCAGACACCACCGTCAAATTGGTCGACTTGTTGGAGGCCGAAGTGTTGTGCAAGACTGGTTTTCCCTGTGCCACCCGGGCCAAGGAGAGAGACGAGTCGTTCGCCGCGTGCGTAAGCATCTTGGATATCTTGGAGTTCTTGGTGTCGTCCGACAAAGCTTTTGTGGGGAGGGCGGATGTTGGTCTTTTGGAGCTTGGGTCGCGGCAAGCTCGCAAGTTGCGCACTAAGAAGCGTGCGATAGACGATGGGAGCTTTTTCTTTTTCTTTTTCATGTTCATCAAAGTCAGAGGCGGAAGGCAGAAGGTCGCTTTCGATCTGGATTGGGGCTACGTCGGGTTGCTCGGAAGTGTCGTGTTGGATGCGCGTTTGTGTGCCGGGGTAAGGGTCGGTGGGAGCGCTGGATCGGTCTAGTTCGCTGACGGTGTGGTGGATCTGGGGAGGTCGTGAGTGGGTGGTCGAAGCAGCGGGAGAAGTGGAAGTGGCGGACCAATCGGCATCTTGGGCGGCGCGTTGGAGTGCGGTGTCCATATCTTGGGCGTGTTGGAAGCGTTCGTTGGGGTCTTTGGCGAGGATTTTGGCGATCACATCGTCGAGTTTTTTGGGGGCTTGGAGGGCGGGGAAGCGCTCGTGTGGGCTGGGTGGGGCGTTCCAGACTTGGGCGAACATGATGGAAAGGCTGTTGCTTTGGTCGAGGTTGTGCATATCGACGAAGGGATGTTGGCCGGTAAGCATCTCGTAAAGCACGATGCCAACGGCGTAAAGATCGGTGCGTGCGTCGATGGTGCGGTTCAGGCATTGTTCGGGGGCCATGTAGAGGGGGGTTCCGACGATGACTTGTGCGGGGCCGTCGTTGCTTTGGTTTTCGAGAAGGTGGGCGATGCCGAAGTCGATCAGTTTGACAAAGAAAGGATCGTCGTTGCGTTCGATGACAAGGATATTTTCGGGTTTGATATCGCGGTGGATGATATCTTCGGAGTGGGCGAGTTGAAGGGCGAGACAGAGTTGGTGGGTGATATGGATGGCTTCTTTGGGGGAAAGGCGCTCGCGTTGGATAAGGATCTCGCGGAGGCTGCGGCCCTCAAGGAATTCCATGACGTAGTAATAGCCGAGTTCAGGCTCGTGTCCAAAATCGTCGTAGATGCGGACGATATGTTCGTTTTGTTGAGAAAGAAGCGCGGTGACTTGGATCTCTTGTTCGAAGCGTTCGATCTGGTGGGTTTGGGTGGGTTCGAGGGGGACGACCTTGACGACGCGCTCGGCCTGTCGTCGGAGGTGGATGTGTTTGGCGAGATAAACGGTGCCCGTGCCGCCTTTGCCGAGTTGGCGCATCAATCGGTACTTTCCAGCGATGGGTTTGAGCGGAAAGCGGCAATTGAGGCAAAAGGCCAGTTCTGCGTTGGGGCTGCGGGTCAGGGTGTGACTACAGCGCGGGCATCGTTCGGGGGTGGTAGAGCGGGGAGATGTCAAGATCGCCTCTCGTGGTCTCATGGGTTGACTGTGTGGCGAAAGAGTGGCGCAAAGATCGCCGATCTGCGGCGCAGTAGAGTACACGACAACCTAGCACAATTGCGACACACGATGCAATCGGAGGAAAGAGGCGTTGGAGGGCGTTGGGGGCGTTGGGTTAGAAGGCCTGTCCAAAGGAGAGCGAGAACCAAGAACCGAGGCTACCGCCGCCGTCAGAGAGGGGGATGCCCATATCGATGCGGATGGCTTCGCGGTCAAATTGGGGGAATTGGAAGCGCAAGCCAACGCCGATGCTTTGTTTGTAGAGGAAGGGGAGGGATTGTCCGGGCCTTGCGGGGTCATCGCCACCGAAGACCGCTCCTGCATCGTAAAAGGCGACAAATCCGACGTGAACGGTCCAGAGATTGAGTGGGAGGCTGCGGTATTCGAGGTTGATGCGAAAGAGGTGTTGGCCTTCAAAGACGCTGCTGAGATAACCGCGCAAGCCGTTGTCTGCACCGAGGGTCGAGACGCTGCGGTCGATATCGTTGCGCCGAAGTTGAACGAAGGCTTTGAAGTGCAAACGCCCGATACCCCACAACGGACTGATGTTGTAGAGGTAGGCTTGGAAAAACTGATCGATCCAAGGGTCGGAAAATCCGAGATCTGTGCGTTCTTGGATCAGCGGTTGGAAGCGTGTGAAGGCGTACACTCCGATCTGCAAGAGATCACCGTGGATATGCCAGCGATAGGACGCGCTCGCAAAGGCTTCAAAAAAGTATTGATTGAGGTAATCGAGATCCTTGGCGACGCGAAACTCGGTCCAGAGGGAAGGACCGAGGGCGTAGTCTTCGCTGAGTGCAAAGGCGCGGACATTGCGAAGGCGGATGAATTGGGTGTTTCGGGTGTTGTATCCGACAAAGGCGTAGATCGCGGATTCGTTGCGCGGGAGGATCGTTTTGCGCATCCATGTGCGGGTGATATCGTCGAACGGGAAAGGTTCGGGAGGTGTGTTGCGATCGTAGTATCCTGAAAGCCCCCAAGACAGGTCGTGTTTGAGCGTGGTTCCAAAAGAGCGGGTGATGCTGAGGATGCCTGTGACGCGCAAAGCATCGTAGACACGGGGGACTGCGCGGATGACGCCGTCGGGATGTTGGTCGAACGTAGCGGCGCGGATCGAGACGCCTTGTTGTTCGCCGAGGGGAGGGGCTTGGGTGTCGGGGTTTTGGCGATAAAGTCGGCGTTGTCGGCTATCGACGGTGGTTTCAAATCGAAATCCCCATTGGCTCGCAAGCGAAAACAACGGATAGAGGACGGCAAATTGCCCATAGACACCTTGAAGAGATCCGAATTTTTGGGTGGGACACCAGACGTTGGTTTGTGTGCCTTGTGCGCCTGCGCAAGGAACATCGCCGTTGATGTAGAAACTGAGGCGTTCGTAGACTTGAAAGCGAGAGCCAAAGAAGCGTTGATCGTAGAAGAGTTGCCCGATACCAAAGTGATCGTAGAGGCGGAAGTTGCTGAGGTCGAGCTGAGAGATGCGCAGGTGCAAGGCGAGTTGTTTGTTGAGACCAAGCAGATTGATATCGGTGGGGAAGAGTTCGCCGAGTTGGATGGCGCTCCCGACGAGGCTGTAGCTCGAATTAAAGCGGATGCTCCAGATGTCTTTCGTGATCACGAGCATGATCACGCGATTGGGTTTGGGACTACGACAAGCCACGATCATCGCAGCCGCCAGTACCGACATCCCACGCAGATTGCGTGCGGTTTCTTCGATCAGTGCGGGGTTCCAGACCGCACCTTCTTGGATCAAGAGTTCTTGCTGCACGACCGATTCGCGTGTTTTGTAGTGGAAGATGTTGAGAAAGTAAGGCCACGGATCGGTGCGAGCGATGATATTTTCTCGGGCGATCACCACTTTGTCGATGATCTTGCCCTTGGGATCGGCCTCAAGCGCGAGTCCTGTTTTTTGTAAAGCCCACGCCAACAAAGCCCCTTCGTATCTTTGACGGACTTGCAGTTTCCATTTGTTGGAGGCTTGGGTAGTGGGAGACGTTGTGGGTTTGGAAGAGGCGGATGGTTGGGCGTTTGCGGAAGTAGGTTTGGAAGAAACCGATGGTTGGGTGTTTGTATGCGTTTCAGGAGAAGTCCATCCGAGAGGTCGAAAGCAGAAGACGAGGGCGACAAGTATGGAGAAACGAAGACCGGCATGGTGCAGTGCAGAAAAAAGCCGCGTTCGCGCCATTTCAAGCGACGCAGTGGTTGGTTTGAAAAACGTCTGTTGGTTTCGCCGATACGGGGTCAAGGGGGCAGAGACCCCTTGCAGGGTGTGGGGTGGAACCCCACGAAAGCAAGAGAAAAAACGATCATGGAGAAGGCGGAAGGGTCGCATCATGGGGTTTGTTGTGTGCGGAGTTTGTGATGTTTGAGCACACGGCTGTAAGGGAGAAATCGGTCGAAGGCTTTGAGTTGGAAGGCGTTCGCGGGGGGGAGAGCCCATTTGCGCTGTTTGGGAGGAGCGACGACTTGATCTTTTTTGCGAGGGCGGGGCGGGGGAGGACGTTTGCTGTCGCGGCGTTGAGGGGGAGGAGGTTGTTGTCGGGATTTGGGGGGGGGAGGAGGAGGGGGTGGTTGTTGGATGGCGCGGAGGGCGAGTTCGAGATTGAAGCGTGCGCGGGGATAGTTTGGATCTTTTTGAAGTGCGCGAGCGTAATAGCGTGCGGCGGTGCGGTAGCGGCCTTTTTGAAAGAAAAGGTTACCGAGGTTATTGAGCAGCCAAGGCTGAAACTTGGGATCGATGGCGGGTTCGGCTTGCCGATAGGCATCAAGGGCTTGGTCGGGCTGTCGGAGAGCTTGGAAGATCAAGCCCTTGTAGTAAAAGAACGCGGGATGAGGGCCGACGGCTTGTTCGGCCTGTTGGAGAAGTTGAAGGGCTTCTGGGAGTTTGCCTTGTTGAAAAAGGCGGTAGGTGCGGGCAAGCCAGCCTTGGTGATCTTGTGAGTGAGAAGAGGGAGAGTGAAAGAACAAAAGCAGCAAAGCCAGAACAAAAAAGCACCGAACAAGCAAGGAGAGCGGGCGAGATAAAGGAGACGTTGGAGGAAGGGAAGGAGTCGATGGAGAGAAAAAGCGCCGAGGGGTTCGCATCTTGTGTCCGACCTTGTGTCTGGAGTATGGGGGACGCCTCTTGGTTTCGACCAAGCGATAGGAATATAACACAGCGCGACGAAGTGTACCTAGGTTTGATGGTGGTTGTGCTGTTTTTGAGTGGCGAGTGTAAAGTGTGGCCCCAAAAAACAAAACAAGAGCGGATTTGTTTTAGGACAGGACTTACGCAGTCGGATGCTTTTGTGGGGCGCTGCCCCACGCCCCGCAGGGAGCGCGGCTCCCGTGACCCTGTATTGGCGAAGAGATCATCGTTTTTCAAACCAACGGCTCTCTCGCTTGGAAGGGCGCGAGCACGGGGTTTTTCAATAAGCGACGCCTCACAATAGAAAGATTCTTGGGTTTGATCGTTTGCAGGCGAAGGACCACACAGTTTTGTGTGCGAGAACGGATAGAGAAAGCTTAAAGAAAGGTTGTGGAAGATGAGTAAAGACCAGAAGCACCAAGAGGAGAACTCACAGCAAAAGAGTGCGATTGTGCTGTGGTTGGGTGTTGGGGTTGTGATCTTGTTGGTGATCGTGACCTTTTTCGGGATCATGATGCCGACACCGTCGACGACGGATGCAGGAGTGGCGGATGCACCCGCGCCGACAAGTCAGCCTGTTTCGATCCCTGCGGTGGTTGCGGTTGCGCCGACAACACAACGCACAATGCCTGCGGTGGTGATCCCGCAGACGCCAGCGACAAAGCGCGAAGAAGTCAAAGAACCTCCCAAGAAAAAGGCGCGCAAACGCCTTCGCCGCCGTGTGGCCTCGAAGAAGCGCAGAAAAAGACCAGCCAAGCGAGCCGATGGAAAAGAAGAAGAGATGGGCGCGTTGCGCAGCGATGGTCGTGTCGAACCGCGAGCCGCTGTTGCCAGCGATCCGATGCGTGGAAAAGAGGCGGGTCTTGGCGGGACAACGGGCAAGGGAAAGACGCCGGCTGAATTGAGCAAAGCAACCCAAGCGGGGGCCAATGGTGACGCTTTGCAACGAGCAAAGGTGAAGTTGGTGGCGGCTGCGCCTGTAAAGCCTGTGGCCTTTACGCTGTTTTTTCGGAACCAGATCGAACGCACACAGCTCTTTCGGTTGTTGGAAGTCGAGTGCTTTTTGGATGGTAAGTCGTTGTTGAAAAGCACGGTGGATCGGATGCCTACGTTGCGAAGCGAAGTCGAAGTGTTGCAAAGCACCCTGTTGCCCGGGAGTTACAAGTTTAAGTTGAAGGTGACGGCGCGAGGTCATGGCTTGGGGGTTTTTGCGTATCGAAAGACATTTCGTTATCACGCAGAAAGTGTGATCAACTTGGAGGTGCGGGCGGGAAACGCGATGCGCGTGGTTGCAGAGATGCGTGATGTGGGTGGGCAAGACGAGAAGAAACGGATCCAAGTGTTTTTCTTGACGCGAGAAAAATAGGGCGAGGTGATGGTTGAAAGCGGGGTATGGGGTTCCAACTTCACAGAATAAATCGAAATCCGCCCGTTGTGTTATCGTAAAAATGTAGGGGCAGCCCCCCGTGGCTGCCCAAACACAGGGCGGTTCGCGAACCGCCCCTACATGATGCGATCACACAATCGTATAAATCGAACCACGTGGCTGCGATTCTTTTTAGGCGATCTCGCGGGCGGGGAGAAGAAAAAGAGTGAGAAAAGCGAGAAGGAAGAAAAAAGAGGCGGCCAAGGGATAGATGAAAAGCTCGCGTGCTTGGTGGGGTTGGGCAGCGAGGCTGGGAGTGCGCGGTATGCGTTGGAGAAGGGGGACAAGTTCGTCGAGGTTGTGGGAGGAGAGCGACAGGATGGGGGCAGAAAGCGAGGAAGCAAGCTGCTTGAGGTGTTGTTGTTGTGTGGGCGTCCATCCATCGGCTTCTTGCGAGGGATTGGCGGGGAGTGTTTCCACCAGAATGACCTGTACACCGAGCTTTTGGAGAGAGTTGATGTGTGAGGTGTAGTTGCTTTGTGGGAAACCGTCGCTGATCAGCAAAAGCGCACGCGGTGCGGGTTGAGGTTGTGGGCGGGAGAAGAGTTGTTGTGCCAAGAGCAGCGCTTCGGCGAAGCCATCGCCTTGTTCGGAAAATACGCCGGGTTTGGTTTGCCAAGCGAGTTCTTGGAGAGCGACACGGTCGTGGGTCCAAGGGCATTGTATGCCTGCTTCGCCCGCAAAGCCGATGAGAGCGATGCGATCTTGGGTCGGCGTTTGACGGAGCGTTTCGATGGCGAGGATGGCTTGTTGCCAACGGGAAGGGAGGAGGTCTTTGCGTTGCATACTGGTCGAAGTGTCGAGGAGGACGATCAGATCGAGAGCCTCTTGTGGTGAGGCCGAAGAAGCGTGGGGTTGGAGAGGACGTGCAAGAGCAAGCCACAATCCCGCGACGGAGGCGATCAAGAAGAAGCTGCGAAGAAGCCGAAACCATCGGCGAAATCGATATTGTTTGGGTTGTCGTGCTGGGCTTTTGTACCAGAGGCGAAGGACAGCCTCTTGCCATCGGATCTTGCGCCAATAGAGCCAAGCAAGGGAGAGCAGCAGCAGCGTCCACGGAAGAAGAGAAGCATCGGCAAATAGGGGCATGGTTTCGACCTACAGCGCAAAGCGCGTGGGTGATGAGGCCCGTGGCTGCGTATTATGAGAGGGGTTCGCGCAGGGGGCCGAGGTCAAGGAAGACAAAGAGCAACAAAAGTGCAAGGGCAGGCCAAGCGAGCCAATGGAAACGTTCTTGGGTGAGGGTTTGGCGCGTAGGAGTCTGGCGTCGTTGTGGGGCGATGCGTCCGAGGATCTCGGAAAGAGCGGTGTGTATGGCCTTTTCGTCGCGTGTCCACCATGCCTTTCCTCCGCTGCGTTGGGCGACTTCTTGAAGGACGCTCCACGGCGTATGCTGCTGTTGTGCCGAAGTGATCGGGCCGATCTGTTTACCGATCAGCAAAGCGTACACGGGGATCTTCATTTGTTTGGCGACCCCTGCGGCGACCATGGGGTGAACTTGTCCGCTGTTGTTTTCGCCGTCGGTGAGGAGGACGATGGCGCGTTGTTTGAGAGGGCTGTGGCGAAGGCGAGCGAGCGAAGTGGCGATCGCATCGCCGATGGCGGTGTCATCTTCGAGAACGCCGATCTGGATGTGGGCGATCATCTCTCGCAACATCTTGTGATCGGAAGTCAGAGGGCAGAGGGTATAGGCTTTTCGAGCGAAAAGCACCATCCCAAGGCGATCTTCGCGTTGGCGCTTTTCTTTGCTCCAACGCAAGAGGGCGGTGCGCGTCACTTCGAGGCGGTTGGGCAGGAGATCACGTTGCAACATGGAGCTGGAAACATCGAGAGCAAGGACGACATCGATCCCTTTGTCCCATCGTGGATAGTGAGCGAGGATGTGTTGGGGACGTGCCAAAGCGATCAAGAGCAAAAGCAAGGCGACGGCAGGCAAAAGCTCTTTGAAGGGGAGGAGTTTGGCACGCCACCCAAGTGGGGCGCTTTGGAAGAGTTGTAGGGATGAATAAGCCAGAGCAGGGCGTTGTTTTTGAAAACGGCGGCGCGCCCAAAGCCAAGCAGCGACAAGGGGCAAGACGGCGAAGAGAACGGGGAGATAGAGCCAGCGCATGGTGTTTATCCTGCGAGCGCGGAGGAGGCCGACGAGGGGGCAACATGGAGGGAGGCGGCGTGTTCTTGCGTTTGTTGCCAACGATCGATGTCAAGAAACAGACGTTGAGCGTATTCTTTGGCGTGTGAGATCTCTTCGGTGGGTGGGAGCGCTCCTGAGAAGCGCACAGCGTCGAGATGAAAAAGCCACGTGGTGAGCGGTTCTGCCCATGTAGGGGACGTTTCGGAGAGGGCGTCGCGAAGCTCTTGTGTTGTGAGGGTTGGAGCGGGTGTTTGGGTGCGTTCGTGGAGGTAGGCGCGAAAGAGCTTGGCGATGGACTGATAAAATCTCCCGATCGGTTCGGCTTGATCGGAGGGAGGAAGCGGAAGTTTGCGCAAGGCTGCGAGGGCGATGTCAAGGGGAGACGGAGGAGGTGGTGGGAGGGCAGGGGGGCGGCGACGTAGCCACGCAAACAAAAGCGAGGCCAAGACGACGGCAAGAACTACAAAGATCGCGAGATAGAGGCGCTTGTCTGTGGGGTCTTGGGGGAGAGCGAGTCCTGCAAAGCGCCAATCGGTGGAGGGTAGGGTGGGGGTGGGTTGGGGCAGAAAAGCCCACGAAGGATCCTCGGCATCTTGGAAGCGTTGGCCTTCTTTGAATTGGGGAGCGGCGTGCAGCGTTGCAGCGGGGATGGGCAAGAAAGAGACGGAACCATCGGCTTGTCGGATAGAGAGCCTCCATGCAGGGATTGTGATATCGCCAAACTGACGGATGTCAAAGAGTGCAAGAGAGATCCGCCATTGGGTGTCGCGGGAGGAAATTTGGCTGACGCGTGGAGGCTTGAGGAGGGTCGCGGGGAAAAAGACCGAAGCTTGGGGAATTTGGGGGGTAGCGCCACGCGAAAGATGCAGCGTGAGGCGGTACACAAAGGGTTGTCCAAGCAGTACGCGCTGCGGGAAAATTTGGATGTTGGCGCGGCTCTCTTCTGCGCTCCCTTGTGGGGAGGGGGGGAGAAAAAGAGCGCAACACACGAACAAGAAACAGCGCCCGTATCGCCGCAAGATACGCCTCCTTGTGGAGCAGTTTGCGTGGTTGAGGATGCAGAGAGCCGACGATGGATGGTTTGAAGGGCCACGAAAAACGAAAGCATCCGCGTTTTGATTTTGTAGGACGCCGAATATTGATTTGAATGGGCGGCCCAGAGACAGAAGAGATATCCGCACGATGCCGCGCAGTCAATATGCTTGTGTGTGTTGGGAGGTGTTGGCTTGCGTTTTTCTTTGCTTTTGCGTAGGCTACGGCCCAATGGTTCGTTGTGTTGCGATAGCGAAGGAACGAAGGGCAGGAAGGGATGGATCCATTAGCACCAAAGATCAGCGCGGAATTTTTTGGCCTGAGTGACGTAGGGCGTGTTCGTAAGGGGAACGAAGATAATTTTTTGATCGCCGATCTGCAAACCCAACGCAGAGGTCGGCATAAAACGCGTGAGACGTGGCGTTTGGGTGGGCGAGGGTTGTTGTTTGCGGTGTGCGATGGGATGGGCGGTGCGGCTGCGGGCGAAGTGGCGAGCCAGATGACGGTGGATACGCTGTTTCGAGAGCTTCAAGATCTTGAACCTGCCCAAGATCCCCAACTGTTCGGAGAAAAATTGGATCATGCGATCCAAAAAGCCAACCACAGCATCTATACGCTCGCTCAACAGGACACTTCCAAAAAGGGGATGGGCACGACGGTTTCGGCAGCGGCGATCTATGGCGATGTCGCATTTCTTGCGCAAGTGGGCGATAGTCGGGCTTATTTGTTGCGTGGTGGTGAATTAACGCGTGTCACAAAGGATCAATCATTGTTAGAGAGATTGATCGAAGAAGGTGCGATCAGCGCCGAGCATGCGGAGAATGTCGCGGGAATGAACGTGATCTTGCAAGCCCTTGGTACGACCCCGCAAGTGTTGGTGGATCTCAAGTTCATCGAACTTGAAGAAGGCGATGTGATCATGCTGTGTTCGGACGGGCTACACGGCGAAGTCCCCGATGCAAGGATTAAGGAGATCTTAAACCAACATCAGGACGTCCAAGCCGCGACAGTTGCGTTGGTTCGACAAGCGCTCGAAAATGGTGGAAAGGACAACGTGACGTCCATCGTCGTGCGGCTCTCGGGAGCGGATCTGACAAAGTCTCCGAAGCCCCAACCCGCGATCCCGCAAAACGTCAAATATGTCCGAAAGCCCGTCGACTTGATCACCAAGCGCATGGAACAAGAGCTTGGGCTGGCGCATTGGCTCAACAAGCGCGTATTTGCAACGCCGATGTTGATGATTTATGCGGCGGTGTTTTTTGGTCTGATCGCGTACGCGATCTTTGCCAACCGCACAACTCTGCGGCAGATCTTTTCTGGCAACACAGGACCGCGCATCGTCGCTCCGCCTACAGCCAACGGGCAATTGGTGATCGCCTCCGATGTCCCTGATGCGGAGCTTGTGATCGATGATACGCCGATCGGGAGTTTGCAAAATGGTGGGTTTAGTTTGAGCCTTCCTGTGGGGGATTACGTCGTGCGCTTGCGCAAAGACAAATGGTCTTCGGATGCCCAGCGTGTCAAGTTAGAAGGGTCCAAGCCCGTGTTGATCGAGATTACGCGCAATAAGTCTTCATCCTCGGAGATTCGGGCAAAAGCGCAAGATCTCGCCAAAGAGGAAGAGTGGCTTCCCGGTCGAGACGCGCCGTAAGCGCAACGCGAGAAAAAGAGGGGTGCTCGTTCAGGGTCAAGGGGCAAAGTGAAACAAGCGCAACGTTGATGTCGCTCAAAAACGCCGACGCAGCAAGAACAAGAGCAAGAATCCACCCAAAAGCAACCCGTTTGAAATGGGCATTTCTGAGCCTGTGCAGCCACAACCTGTCGGGCGCAGGACTGTTTTTTCTTTGTCTTGTTCGCTGCCGTCCAAGATCAATATCTCGTTTGCGGCGCTGTCGGGAGAAGGCTCTTGTGGGGCGGATTCATGGGTGGTTTCGGAGAGAGGTTCGGGGTGGGTGTTGCAACCGTTGTCGATCTGTCCGTCGCAATCGTCGTCGGCTTGGTTGCAGCGTTCGGTGGCAGGCAACGATTGGCCGACGCAAGGCCCCCAACCACCGGCATTGCAAAGCTGCGTGCCATCTTGACAAGGCAAGCGTCCTCGCGTTTCGGGAGGGCCATCGTAGCAGGAGCGTGAGAGGCCATTGTCGATCTGGCCGTCGCAATCGTCGTCTTGGTTGTTGCATTCTTCGGGTTTGGGAGAGCAAGGGGAAGGGACGATCAGTTCGGTGGAGCCGATGGTGCGGGTTTCGCTGTCAGCAGTGAAGTCGACGCGATAACGTCCCGCAGGAAGGGGGCCGATGGTAAAGGCCCAGATCGGTCGATCTTGGGGATCTCGCGATATCTTGAGATCGCGGCCTGTACCCGACGCAGGACCGCAATAACGTAGACCGATGTGTGTCCAACCAGAAGGGTGAGTGAACTGGATGCGCAGGTCTTGCCCGGCGACGGGTGGGTTGGTTTGCCAAGAAAAACTTCCCTCGCCTTTGTCCACGCACTGACCGGCAGAGGTTGAACAATTGTTGGGGCTACAGATCTTTCCTGCGCAGTCTGCGGCCTGTTTGCAGGGGGGAGCGACGCACTGGCCGCTTGAAGTGTCACAGCGCTGTGCTTGCGGACAATCCGCATCTTTGGTGCAACCTGTTTGTCCTCCGCATCCGACGGTGGTCCACGCGTAGCGTTGAGCGAAGGCTTTGGTCAGATCCCCCAACAGACCGGGCTTTTGGCCGATGGCGAAGTCTCGTCCTGTACCATCATCGTTGATCGTCCATCGATAGGGCGTGATTGCACGGATCTTGGTGAGGTTGGCGCTGTTGCTGTTCCATTGATGGGCTTCTTTGTAGAGGGCTTGGAAATAGCCGACATCGGCGTTGGGATAACAAGCGTTGCCACGGACAGGATCGCAAGCGTTGCCGCTTTCGGTGATAAAGACGGGGCTTCCGCGCATACCTTCGGCTTCCATCACACCAATGTAATCGCGGTAGATCAAGAAATGTGAGTACCATGTGTCATTCCAAGTGATCGGCCCGGGGCATTCATCGGCGGTGGGGTCGGTCTGACGGCGTGTATCGGTGACGAGGCTTGCGTTGAGTTGGCCGGCGTTGGGGGCGCGTGTGTAGGCGTGAGCAGCGAAACCGTCGGGCTGTACGCCTTCTTGTTTGACGTAGCGGATGATGGAACGAAGACTTGCCAAACATCCCGGAGAATAGGGCGAATTGGAGGCGAGGAGGACGAGATCGTTTTGGTGTCCGGGCAAGGCGTGTACGCGCTTGTGGACTTCGGCGTAAGCCTTGGCATAAGCCGAAGAAGAGCAGTCGGGATCGCTTTTGTGGACCGTAAAGTTGGGTTCGTTTCCGACGATCCAGACGTGGATATTGGGGCATTGAGCGACGTAGGCAGCGAAGGTGTTGGCGTAGGCGGTCGCTTGGGCGGGATCGTGGGGATAAGATTCAGATCCGCTGACATCAAGGCGTTGGATGATCGAGATGCCTGCTTGGGTGGTGGCTTGGTGGCAGTCGGCGGAGGGGCTACCTTGTGTGCCGATATAGCGGAGATCGGTAATCCAGCCTTTGTCGCAACCGGGTGTGGCGTTTTTCATCCATGCGGCAGATTCGATATCGTGCATGCCGTTGAGTAGCGCGCTTTGGCCGGGTGGAGGGGCCGCGAGTGCCTCCGCGCCGAAAGATCGCCAAAACATCCAAAGGACGGCACTCCACACCACCCAGATCCGCATCGTTCAACTCCCAAGGCGACGGCGT
The DNA here is from genome assembly GCA_963169055.1 of Myxococcota bacterium. Lineage (GTDB taxonomy): Bacteria > Myxococcota_C > UBA6777 > UBA6777 > UBA6777 > JAKLKB01. The sequence continues at coordinate 19,961 of CAUJFU010000136.1, read as the reverse complement.
TGGCGATCTTGGTAGAGCGCACCGTCTTTGGCTTCGACTTGTTTTGCGAGGCCCGAGCGATAGGCGCGCAACTGGTCTCCAAGCTGAGGAAACTGCAAGGCCAAGATCTGAACGGCCAATTGCCCTGCGTTTGCGGCCCCGGGTTTGCCGACGGCCATCGTTGCGATGGGTGCGCCCACATAGGACTGCGCCATGCCCATGAGTGCATCGAGTCCGTGCATTGGAGAGATAGGAAGGGGGACAGCGATCACAGGGAGGATGGTGAAAGAAGAAAGCACCGAAGCCAAGGGCGCAGACCAACTGGAACCCGCGATCACGACCTTGACACCGCGTTTTTCGACGGAGCGCGCCCATTCGATGCAGTGTTCGGGGGCTTGTTGAAGCGAGAGGACACGCGATTCAAAAGGGATTCCAAAGCCGATCAGGGTTCGCTCACATTCTTCCATATAAGCCAGTTCGTTTTCGGCAGAGATCACAACCGCAACCAACGGATTTTCCATAGTACTCCCTCATTTCGCTTGATGTTTGGGGCGAATGGCTCGAACCATCGCGCCGTTTTGATCTGTATTTGTGTTGATGCTTGTGTTTGTGGTGCTAGGCGATCGAGTCGTGTGGGTTTTGGTGTGTTGAGAACTTGTCCACGACGACCTTCGCGCTTGCGGAGCATTCCGCCGATGTTGAGGAATGGCCCGCGATGGCCTTAGTGCTTTTGGGGTGTCCTGTGAGGCTCGTAGATGGGCGCTACCATTGGATGCTATAGAGGATGCGCAACAAGTCGTGGTTGTGGCGGTACAAGGTCAACAAAGAACGAGCCAGTTCTTGGGCTTCCTTCTTTTCGCCTTTTTTGTGCAAGAGGATTAAACGGTGTGCGCGTCCATAAAGATACCAAGGACGGGCTTCTTCGATTTGTGCAAAGTAGCCAAGCGCTTTTTTCTCGCTGTCTTTTTGAAACTCGCACAGCCCCAAGAGAGTGCCCGCTACGGGGTGTTGGTTGTACGTTTGAAACACCCGACGTGCGTAGTTTTGCGCTGCGGCGTACTGCTTCTTTTCGTAGGCGATTTGGGAGAGGTAGAGGTTTGCAGCAAGGGCGTTGGCGTCGCGTGAACGGGCCCGTTTCAGGTAGTTGGAGGCTTCGTTGCTGTCGCCGAGTTGGTAGTACACGATTCCTGCGGCAGCCAAGGTGATAGAAGCGTCCTCTGTTCGGGCATCTCGGAAGGTTTTCGCTAAGCCGCGAAGAAAACGCCGCGAAAGAGGATACGGACCCACGCGCAAGTTGCTTGCGTACAAGGGCGGCTCGATATCAAGGGCATTTTTGATGTAGATGAAGGCTTGGGTTGCGTTGTTGGCTTCGATGGCGTTGGCGGCAAGGAAGAGGTGAGACCAGATAAAGCGTTGGTTTTCGCTGGCGATTTGTTGGAAGACTTGGTTGGCCTTGTCAGGTTGTTTTTGTTTGTTGTGAAGATAACCAAGCAAGAGTTGTTGTGGTGGTTCGGAGACTTGGGGAAGTAATCGATTTAAAACGGCGGTGGCTTCGGGATAAGAGCGTTTGGCTGCGAGGATCTGGGCTTTGGCAAACAGGATAGGGAGGAAGTGTTTGTCGAGTTTTTCGAGCTGTGCGATCAACTCCAAGCCTTTTTGGGTTTGGTTTTCTTCCAAGGCGACATAAGCGAGATGCAAAAGGGCACGACGCAATACGCCGCGTTGGGTGGAGTTTTGGTTGAGGCGAGCGAAAAGGCGCTTGGCTGCGGCGAAGTTGCGAGCGGTTTGGTATTCGAGGATGCCCAAAAGCAAGCGGGCTTCGTCATCCTGTGGAGCGATCGCAAGCAGCCGATTGAGGATTTGCTTGGCCTCTCGGTAATTTCCGAGGCTGTTTTGAAGTTCGGCCATCAAGAACAAGCTTGGGAGATGTTTGTTTTGGACGAGTGGTTCGAGGTTTTGAGCAGCTTGATAATGGTTAGAACTTTGGATTTGTATCTTGGCAAGGAGATAGCGTGCGCGTGCCATCTTGGGTTGGGTTTCTACGACGCGCTCCAAAACGGGGCGAGCTTCGAGGGCTGTGCGCTCTTGTTGGAGAAGCAACTCTCCCAAGACCAACAGAACCAGCGGATCTTTCGGGGCTTTGGCTGCGGCTTGTTTGGCTTGTTCGGTGGCTTTGGCAAACTCTCCTTGTCTTGCAAGAAAAGCTGCAAAGGCCGCTTTGATCGCTTGGTTCGTGGGTATTTTTTTTGTGTGCTCGCGCAGGATCTCTTCGAACTCTTCGATGATGCGGCCTTGTCGAGGCAAACCCTGCGAACCCCACAAAACGGAAAGCGCGATTGCTGCGATGACATCGCCATTTTTGTCCCACGCTACAAGAGCTTGTTGGAAGACCTCGTTGGCGGCGCGATAGTCGCTTTGAAGGTCGCGATAAAACAAGGCCATGCCTTTTTCCGCGATCTTTTTGCTTTCGCGGGGGCTTGCTTTGAGTCCGGGATAACTCTTCTTCCACCGCTCGATCTTGGTTTCGAGCAAGCCAGCACGAGGAACGTCTTCTTCGGGGTTTGGGCCTTTGTTGGATTTGAGATATGGGCGCAAGAAATAGGCAGCACCTGCGCCCCCGCCCAACAGAAAAAGGCTCAAGACTACCCAAATGAAACTGCCTCCCTCGCTGCTGCTTTTGGCTGCTTTGGTGGCCCCTTTGACTTCGGGAGTTTTTTCGGTGATTTGCGGGGTTCGGCTGAGGATGCTTTCGATCTCAGGAACCGCTTTAATCAGACGCCATGCCCCGTCGCGTCCCGCGCACTCGTCGAGCAAAGAGATCTTCCCGTGCGCGTAGAGAGAGCGCACTTCTTGGAGGGTCATGGGGCCGATCTCTTTTTTGTCGCTGCTGCGGCGGACTTTGATCCATTCTGGATCGACGGGAGGCAGTTCGGCCTCTGCTGTGGTTTTGCGACCGAGCTCGTTGGATGCAACGGTGCCTCTTGCTGTCAGCGTGGTGGGCGGTACATGCAGCGCGAGCGAATCACCAGCTTCTTCGTCTAGAGAAAGCGTTTCGGGTGCTCCGTGTGGCTTGTAGACCATCGACGTCGGCGCCCCAAAGCCACCACCCGACAAAGAGTCTTCATATTCCAAACCAAGCGGAGGAAGGAGATCTTGTGATGGGCTTGCTGGATAAAGGCTTGCTCCGCGTGCTCCTGCGCCATAAAGCGCACCACCGAGAGGTTCTTGTTCTCCTGCGGGATATAAGCTATCGGAGGATGCGCTGGAGAGAGGGTACAAGCTGGCTGTGGGCCCACCGGGCAACAGCGAGCCTCCGCGTGCGGCATCGCCTCCGCCAAACAAGGGTGGGCTTCCTCCAAGTAGCGGTGCGGATCCTTTGTCCATCGAAGCGAGCTTTTCTTGCAGCACGCCAGAAAGCGGCTCATCCATCCAGCCGGACGGATTGGCTGTTGCAGCGGAGCTCCCTTCGGGTGCGTCGATCCATGATGTTTCTTGGATGGCGTTGTGTTTCCAGACGACCTTTTGATGCCCGCACTTTGGGCATTGTGCCTTGACTCCCTTGTCCGAGATCAAGGAGTCGTCGATCATAAATACCGTCGCGCAGTTATCACAGCGTATCTTCATCGTTTTTTTGGCCCGATGGTGTGGGTTTGCAGTTCTTTGCCCTGTTCTCTCTAGCCCCTTTCCCCCGCGTTTGTCAAGTTGCATACGTTGGTCATGCCATCGATCGCGCTTGGTTGCCTCACCTCAATGCGCAAAATCCCCGAATGATGGAGAGGTTCGCTGCGTCTAGTCTTTTGCACACTTGCCGTTCAAGCATCTCGTTCTTGGCGGGCAGCGTTGGACACAACGTTTTTTTGTTTTCAGGTAACACATGGGTCGTGGACATTGGCGGATACATCGGCCTTGGTGACAGAGCGTCCCTTGGCGGCATTGCGACACACAGCGCCCTTTGGAGGGATCAAACCGCTCACATCGCAGAGATCGACAACGTTTGATCTGCACACACTTTCCGCGAAAGCACATCTCACGCCCTGCTTTGCAACGGAAGGTGCAGCGTTTTTTGCGAACATCCCAAACGTAGCAGAGTGTTTGGTTGCATCGGGCCCACGCGTTGCGCTCGATCCATCCCAAAAATACCCCACCCAGCACGCTATAAAAGACCACCCATCGAAGCCAGCGGTCGTGAAACATGATGACCTCCCTGTCTCGTTCTTTTTCGGGCGTTCGAGACTTGTTTCACCTTGCGATCAAAAGCAGTAGCGGTCAACGGCCTGTGTTCTTGCAAGGTATTGCATGGCTGCGTTGACGGGCCATCTCGCCATTTGATTCAAGGAGATCTTGTTTGTTTTTGAGATAAAGGTTGGAGGGCAGAGAAAAGGGGGGGGGCAGAATGTGTCTGATGGAGGGCTAGTTAAGGTTGGGGCCGTACGAGAGGATGGTTTTGTTTTTGAAGATATCCGCGCTGTTGCGCATATTTTCGAGCCATGTTTGGACAAGAAGCGACTTTTTGCGGTTCAGCATTCGTTCCCGAAGCTGCTCTTTTTCTTTCTCATACTCTTTCATATTGGGGTCGATGCGCTTGCGAAGTTGTACCAAGAAGATCTTGTCTTTGATCACCAAAGGCTGGTTCATCAGTTCTTGGGGCTTCATCGAAAAAGCAGCATGGACAAGAGACTTGCTCTCTTCGATGCTTCCGACATCGGGAATGTTGTCGGGAAAGCGCGTAAACGCTGCGGGGCTTTTGACCACCACTTTTCCTACAAGTTGGGCGTAGTAAGGCGCTTGTGAAGCAGGGCGAGATGCTGCGGAAGTGGGTTGTGAAGTCGCGCCTTTTTTCGGTGCGTCCTGTTTTTGGTAACGCTTGGCGATATCCTCGAAGCGGGCGCCTTTTTGGGCTTCTGCGAGGAATTGTTTGGCGAGGATCATCGTTGCGTTTTGGTTGCGCTCGGCTTCGACCAATTCACGGGCTAGTTCGCGTTTAAGCTTCGCATCGGCCAAGGTGCGCTCGGGCTGTTCGCCTGTCAGTTTGATCACGTGGTAACCGAAGTTGGTCAGTACCACAGGGCTGATCTCGCCGATCTGCTTGAGAGCAAAGGATGCTTTGGTAAAGGGAGGAACCATCATCAATTGGTTGATAAAGCCCAAGTCACCGCCGTTTGCGCGAGTGGAATCGTCGGATTGCTCGCGGGCAAGTTTGGCGAAGTCATTGGGGGCTTTCAGCAATTTTTCGCGGATATCATCGATCTTTTTGCGCTTTTCTGCGATGTATGCGGCATCATTCGCACGCGCAGGATCGGTCTTCACGAGGATGTGGCTGACGCGCACTTTGCGCTCGTAGTTGCTCTTGCGCGAATCGAAAAGCTTCTTGAGCTTTTCTTCGTTGCCGCTGGCTTTTGCAAACGCATCGATTTCTTGATCGCTGACTTTGACATCCAGCTTGATGCCTGTCGCTGGAAGCGAAAGGAAGGCGATCTTGGCTTTGTCGTTGTTTTCTTTGTAACGTTGCAGCACTTCGTCATCCGAGACCTGCACGCCTGCCGTCAACACAGCGCGCATCCGATCGGCTTGAAGAAGTTGGCGACGTTGTTCTTGGTATTGTTCCGTGGTGAGGCCGTAATAGCTTACCAATCGACGAAAACGTTCTGGATCGAAGATCTTATCGTTGTTTTGGAACTCGGATGATTCGATGATCTGTTGTTGGACTTCTTCGTCGGCGATCTGGATCCCATAACGGCGCGCCGCTTGGGAAAGCAACAGCACATCAATCATCTCGCCGATCAATCGGCCTTTCAAGTCGAGGGCTTGGATAAATTGCGGCGGGATCTGACGCGCTTGCAAGTAGTTTTGCCAGCGCATCATAAAGAGTTGCCGCGTTATCGGCTCGCCGTTGACGGTCGCTGCGTTCCCTGCGTTGCGCACGCAGCCTGTTTGGTTGAGCTGATCGAAGCCCGGGCCAAAGTTGATCGCAAAAACCACGATGATGATGCCAAAGAGAAACGAGATCAACCAGTTGCGGGAGTGTGTCCGCATTTTCTCTAACATGATATTCCACCTTGTTCGATTGTCTGTCTTTCGTGAGCCGCACGCCCCATGCGCAGCGTTTCGACTCGGAGAGCCTATCCGCGTGCCTCCGCACGATACACTTGCGCAAAGAATGGCGGATTATAGTCACCCCCTCGACAAGATCAAGACCTTTCGCAACCCTTCTGCCTGAACTGCACACACGACCGACGTTATTGAATAGGTCTTGTGGGGCGCTACCCCACGCCCCGCAAGGGAGCGCGGCTCCCTTGACCCCGAGAGGGGCGAACAGATCACGTCTTTCCAGACCAACGACTCTGTTGCTTCAAGCGGCACGAACACGGGGTTTTTTGGGCCAACTGCGTCACTCCTATCCGATAGGACTTACGCAGTTCGATACGAAAAAGGCCCATGTTCCGGCGCGGGCGGTTCGCGAACCGCCCCTACAACGGGTTGATTCTTCACGGTTTCCCTCTTCAACCGCGTCACTCCTATCCGATGCAAATAAAAAAAGACTTGTCGTGTGCGATCTTCTCTGTTATTCATAACAACCGTTCAAACAATGGGACGCAACCAAGCCAGATCATCTTCGATATCCACAAGCCCATCATGCGGGAAGTCGCGTTTGCCTCCAAAGCATCCGCGTGTGTCTCTCTTGCCTCTCTCGGTTGAGTTTGCTACAAGTGCAAGACAAAAGGCTGTCAAGAGGAGCCTGACCCTTGTGGACTGCGCGCTTTGATCGAAGCGACGCGCTAGAATCAAGTTAGGAAAGAACGTCATGGATGTATTTGTGCGACACTTTTGGCCGCAACGGATCGCGAAGATCTCGGTGTGGGCGTTGCTTTTGTTGGTGATGGGTGTTTTTCAAACCGCTTGCCCCGAAGAAAAAACCGTCCCGCCGATCTTGCCTGAGATCGAATTGACGCCTGATAGCTGGAACATCGGCGAAGTCCGCCCTGCGGGGCTGCGGATCTACAAAAAGTTTTCCATCCGCAACAAGATCGACCCCGCACCCACCGCCCAAGATCTGGAGATCAAGTCGATTAAGCTCGATGCTGCGGCGAGTGCGCAGTTCAAACTGATCTCCGATCAATGCCCTCTTGGGGCCGACGAACAACAATGTGTCCCTTTTCCCTCCATTCCATTCAAGCTCAAGCCCGGCGAGAAAAAAGAATTTTCTGTTGAGTTTACCTTCTCCAACAGCAACGACTTTCAACTCGCCAAGGTGTTGATTGTTTCAAATACCAAAAATGTCAACGATCCCACAAGCATCGGCGATGTGACGACAGAGATCCGCATGCAAACGCGAGGCGGTGAGCCCAAGATCGATGTGAGCGCCCAAGTGGTCGGTGACAAGGACTTTTTGATCTCTTTTGGAAAAATTGAAAAAGACAAAAGCAAAGTCGACACCTTGATCATCCGAAACGCCGCAACAACGGGCGAACTCAAATTTCGCTTTGTTTGGGTTCAAGAAGATCCCGCAAAGTCTTATGCCATCCAAGACAAAGACGGAAAACCCGTCGATCTGAACCAAGACTTTGCGCTCACTCCCAGCCAAGATATGGAATTCAAAGTCCAATACACCCCCAAAACCTGCGGCGATCACAAAGCTGTTCTCCATATCAACAGCAACTCCATCTTCCAAAAGGGCGACAAAGACAAAGGGCAGCCCCCTGCTGCGCAACAGCTTTCGCTGCGCATTGAAGGCAGTAGCCCCACTCGCGGCAGCGTCGACTCGTCGCTGATGACGTTCTCGAACATTGCTGTCGGGAAAACGGAAACCAAAACACTCAAATTACAGCCCGATCCCGCAAATTCGCTGTGTGACCTGCAAGTATCCGATGTGAAACTGACCAGCGATGATGGAAAAGGCGCTGCACCCGCTTCTTTGGCGCTTGGAAAATTCAGAAAAGGCGGCCAAGAAGTTCCTGCCCCCACACAAGCCACCCCGATTGTGCTTGCAAAAGGTCAGATCCTTGAAGTCGAAGTTATCTTTGCACCCACCGCGCAAACTGCTGTATCTGCGGGAGTTGTTGTCAAAACCAACGATCCTGCTTTCGCAGATCCCACCTCGGGGATCGTTGTCTCGATTAGTGCTGGAACCGAAGTCAATATCCCTCCGTTTGCGCGGTTTGTTTTCCTATGCGCCGAAGTCAGCGGGAATGTTTGTCAAGCTGCGGATGTCGACAAGCCCATCCCCAACCCCGTCTTTCGTGGTGGTGAGCGACCCCGCGTTAAGCTAGATCCTTCCACCAGTTTTGATCGCGAGGGAAAGATTACCGCTTACAAATGGACTCTCGAAGTCCCGTTGGGTTCGGCGAGTAAGCTTAGTAGCGAAACGGACAAGACGCCGACTTTTTTGGTGGATGGACGTGGTGAGTTTAAAGTGACGCTCGAAGTGACCGATGAAGGCGGATTGACCGGCAAAAAGACCGAGACCCTCAAAGTGGAAGATTGATTTCTTGGTTTCTCCGCTCTTTTCCGTTTCCTTCGTACTGACTTGACCGATAATCGGACGGATTGGCGATAGGCCGTCCTCGATGTAAGACGGTCTTTTGTTGGAGGGATGTGGAGAATCGCCTGTCTTTTTCGAGCTTTTGTATCCTTTGGATACCCCACTGTTTTGTTTGATGTGAAAGGAGTGCTCGATGCCAGCACAGACAATCTTGATGCGGCGTATGCTGTTTTGTGTGCTTTTGATGTGTTCGCCTTTTTTGATGCAGTGCGGATGCGATGACGGCGTTGGGCAAGCCAACACCGAGATCAAAGCTGTTCCCGATACGTTGACCTTTTCAGGATCACAAGGCCAAGAAGACGCAAAAAGCCTATTGATCGAAGTCAAGACAGGTCCCGTTCAGATTAATTCGATCGCCATCGATCAAGGAAAGAGCTTTTTCCGCATCGATCCTGCGAGCCTTCCGACGCTTCCGAAAGCCTACAAAACGGGCGAACAGATCACGCTGCGTGTGATCTACACGGCTCCTGCGGGAAGTGCTGCTTCTGGGCGCTTGCGTGTCGAGAGCAGTGCGGTGATCCCTCGTGAAGGGTTCCTCGACGTTCCGCTATTGGCGAGTGCGACACAACCGCGTCTTGCGATTACACCAAGCCCCGTAGACTTTGGCGAGTTGCAACAAAACGATACCAAAGAGATCGAGGTGCGCGTCGAAAACAAAGGAAACGCGGATCTCAAGATCGTCAGCATCTTGTGGGATCCCGCGTCTAGCCCGGGCTTTACCTTCCCTGATGGCAAACCCGAAGGCCCCAAAGAACTCAAAGTCGGCGCCAGCTTTACCTTCAAAACCAAGTATTCGCCCACCACACGCAACCCTGACCTCGGGACGATGGCCTTCAAATGTGAAGGCGGTAGCTGCTCTCCAAGCGACCCCGATCCCAACCTGCGCGGAGAGACCTACCTTTTGCGCTTTGAAGGCAAGCTGGCCGCTCCTTCCATCCAAGTGACGCCCACACAGATCGACTTTGGCTTCGTTGCTTCCGGCTCAACCAAGCGCGAAGCATTACAGATCGCGAACGTCGGCTCCGCACCCCTCGAAGTCAAAAAAGTCTCGCTCAAGGCCGGCTCAAGCGGTGCTTTTATCGTCCCGACCATCACGGGCTTGATTCTGCAACCGCGTGAAAGTCGCCCTGTTGTGATCGAATATCGCCCAAGTACGGGCGCTGGCGACCAAGGCGTCGTTCAAGTCGAGTCCAACGACCCATCCAGTCCTGTCGTGGATGTTCCTTTGTCTGGAAAAGTCTCCGCCCCCAACATCGACGTCACGCCCCGCAAGATCAACTTTGGCCGCGTGGCTCTGAAAAAGATCTTGCCGATGACCATCGCAAACATCGGTGACCGCGAGCTTACCGTCAACTTTGTCCAAATCGCCCAAGGTTCTTCGCCTGAATTCAAACTCGATAACCCACCGACGTTTCCGCTCAAGCTCGGCCCCAACAAGTTCGCCACACTCAATGTCCTCTACGAACCGATCGACGCAGGCCAAGATCCGGGAGCTATCGAGATCCGCAGCGATGATCCTGATGAACCGACGATCCGCGTCACTCTCGAAGGCGAAGGCAGTACCGCACGGATCTGCGACCTGATCCCTGTTCCGCAACTCGTCAACTTCGGCCTTTCTGTCATCGGTAAAACCAAGACCATCCCGATCGTCTGGACCAACCAAGGCGCTCTCGATTGCACCATCACCAAGATCGAGACCTTTATCGACCGCAGCGGATTCCCCCCATACAGCGGCCCTAATGTCTTTGTCTTGCCCGCTCTTCCGCCTCAATGCCCCAACGGCGTGTGCAATCCACCGCTTGTGATCCAACCCTCGCAATCCGTCAACATCGATGTCGGTTTTTCGCCTGTTGCAGAAAAAGAAGCCAATCCGCTTGGGTCGCCTTCTTTTGATGGACAGCTTCGCGTCTCTCTTCAAGGGACGCCACCCTACCGAGAGGCCGATCTGACCGGCCTTGCGATCAAGTCTTGCGTTGAAGTCGTACCCGATCAACTCAATATCGGCCTTGTCACGGTCAATTGTTCTTCTCGAAACGAAAGCATCTTGGTCTATAACACCTGTCCTGCCGCCATCACCGTCAACAAAGTCGGTTTCTCTGCGGCTGGAGCCAACGGCTTCCGCATCGTGCAGGCCCAAACCACGCCCTTTACAATCAACGCAGGCCAACAATCCGAGATCAAAGTGGCCTATCGTGCCACCGCCGCCGTCAAACAAAACGCTGTTCTTGAAGTCGAACACTCTCTGACGCAACAATCGCCATTGTCCGTCCCCCTCGCTGCCGAAGGCACCACAAACGCCGAACAGACGGACGTTTTCAATCAAGCCAGCCAACCTAAAGTCGATATCCTCTTTGTGGTTGATAACTCTTGCTCAATGGGCGACGAACAATCCAGCCTTGGTAGCAACTTTACGAGCTTCATTACTTTTGCGCAGAACCTCAAAGTGGACTTCCAGATCGGCATCACCACCACCGACGTCACCACGGGAACCCCGATCGGTGGCGGCAACAACACCCCAGGAGGATTGCGCGGTAGCCCCAAGATCATGGACAACGCAACTCCCAGCCTCCCCACTGTCTTTCGACAAAGCGCAAACGTCGGAACCAACGGCTCTGCCAACGAACAAGGCTTGGAAGCTGCTCGCCTCGCACTTTCGCATCCGCTAATCAATACGGATGTCGCACAAGGCGGCAACAAGGGCTTTTTGCGCAACGATGCCTCTCTTGCGATCATCATCATCTCCGATGAACCCGACTCATCGCCCGGTACAACCCCCTACTACATCAACTTCTTCCGTAACATCAAAGGCGTTCGCAACCCCGATCTTCTCCGTGTCAACGGCGTGATCGGTTATGATCCTGCCACCAAACAAAATAGCTGCTCAAGTGGCGGTCAGTCCGCCTCTTCGAGCGGTCGCTATCTTGACGTAATCAACGCCACCAACGGCGTTGTCGCCTCGATCTGCAACAACAACTGGGCCGGAACGCTCAGTCAGATCGGCGCAGTCACCTTTGGCTATCGCAAGCAATTCTTCCTTTCGCGCCCCGCTGATCCCGCCACCGTCACCGTAAAAGTGAACGGGCAAAATGTCCCACAAGCCGATCCCACCAACGGTTGGGCCTATGTCCCCACAGACAACAGCGTCGCCTTCAACAATGCCCCCCCCGCAGGTGCCAAGATCGAGATCACCTATAAGGCGATCTGCTTCTGATCTCTCCCGACCTCTCGGCGTTCTGCTTTATCCCTGCTTTTGATCTGCCCTGCTTCTCGTCGTTCTGATCTAGCCTGTCTTCCTTTTCCCGCCACCATACGCGATCTCCGATGCCAGATAACGCGCAAAGCCCACACAAAACGGTCGGTATAACCGCCGTTCAAACCCATCTTCCTCTTGGCGCGTTTCACATCGAAGGATCGGTCGCAGTTCCCAGAGGATCCGCTCGATGTGCGGCGAAAACCGTTGTTCTTCTGTCCAATCGAGGATTCTGCGATCCGCTTCTTCGTGCAGCCGATCACACAACGAAAACACCGACACAGCTTGGGGTTCTGCCGCGAGTATCCGCAACAGGTGCCTTCGTAGCCTGACCTCGTCAGGTGGGTAAGGAGTATCTGGATCACCCAGCAATAATCCCAACTCCCCCAATAGACGGGGATAAGCATCTGTCTTGTCGAACTCGACAGGGGGCAATTCGATCACCGTGTCGTACATCAGATGATCGCGGTATCCTGTTCGGGCGGCCAACAAGAAACACAGGCTTGAAGCCCATTCTCCCCGAAGATTCGACAAGATTTCATAGATCGAAGGGTCTTTTTGAAAGGATTCATACGCCAGATGAAAACGATCGACACACACCAACAAGCGTTTGTTGTGGCGTGAGAACTCTGCAAATGCCCGATGCAAGGCTTCTTCAGGAGAAGAGGCTGTTTCTTCGCTGCCATCGTCTTTTGCGCGATACGAGTCCAACTTCCGCAGCAGGTAACGTGCGAAGGTTCTGCCCGAAAGCGACGGAGTGTGCCGATCCACGCGGTAACGGATCACTTGATCAAAGCCCGAAAACAACGTATCGGCTTGGCCAACCAATGCGCTTTTCCCGCTGCCCGGGTAAGCGGATACCAAAACAAAGTTGGGTTTGTCGGGCTGTTTTTTGGATAACGCACCCCGCAAGCGTTCAAGGATCCTCTCTCGCGTGTCGGGATGGAGTGCTTCCAAAGTCTCCCCGTCCCATGTTTGATGGCCGTCCAGATGCCCCATCCGTATCGACTGGTATCGTTGAAGATGTGCTGCGATCTGTGGGTGAGCAGACAACGCTGCTTCGCGTTCAGCCACCGTGCTTTGAGACACAGAAAAAGGCACGAGATGAAACGGATGGCTTGCGTACAACGCGGGAGTCGTTTTTTGTTGGACCGACCAACAAGGCGAAAGGGTGAACCATCGTCCCGTCCCTACGCGCCAGTACAGTGTGTCGTGTTGCACCTCGTTGGGGACTTCGCCTTCCCACGGTGTTGCGTCAAGATCCATACAACACCAACGTTTTTGCTCGCTTTCCCAAAACAAGATCGGGGCTTCACGCAAGGCATCAAATGCTGCGATCATCTCCCACAAAAAACGCCGATGCTCCAAGATATCCTGTAGGGCTGCTTGAAAACTGCCATGCGCAAAACTGTTGCGATAGCGGAGCAGCCGAGACAATCGCGATTCTTCATCGCGTGGATCGCCATAATCAAACGACGACAACTGCGGCCAATCCGCATCCCATCCATGACGACGATAGGTGTGGAAGATCTGCGATCCTAGATAAGCCCATGCGCCCACCGAAAGATCCCGCTCTCCATCCAACAGCATCGAAAACAACAGGCGATCAAGACGTGGATCGTGCCATCCTCCCCGAATATAGGACGCCATCCACAATAGACCGATATGGCGCAACCATACTTCGAGCAGATGCACCAGCTCGTCTGCACTGTTGATCGGGGGTTCTTGTAGCATATCGATGATCGCCGAACCTACAGGCTGCGGCCACTTGCGATAGGGCGAATCGGCCCCCCATCCACCCGGAAAACCGCCCTCTGAGATCTCGATGTCTTCTTGATGGTGTGTTTGTTCCACCTGCGACCCACCCTCCTACGGATGAAACGCCCTCCGCAAGGATGAAGATTGCTCCGTTCCCCTCAACCCTCCCCCTTTTGTGCGCTGCGTCGGTTTTAGAAAACGACTTCAACACCGACTTGGCCGTAGAACGGCATATACAGCGGATCAGGAGAGAAGTTGAACTGGTAGGTCAGCTCTCCAAACACCCGAACATGGCGGCTCACAGGGATGCGCAATCCTGCGCCCATCAGGATACCAAACAAAAACAGCGAGCTTTCTTTGCTGCGCGAGCGCATATCGGTTGCGGTGGTTGGCGAGACTTGGGGGGAACCAAACCCAAGATCCACGGCTGCCCGCAAGTAAAAGATACCAAAACGGAAGCGCGCACCCGGCTTGATGCTCAAATAGCCCCATCCTTGGCCGCTCCAGTTGTTTGCGGTCAGGTGTCCCCCGACGTTCAAGTCGATCGAGATATTGGGATGAACCCACAAGTGACCACCCGCTTCGATCAAACCGTACGTGAATCCGTAAGAGCCGTTGTCAAAAAAGTCCACAAAGTGTAGACCGCCCGCAAGCGTCACAGAAAAACGCGGACGAAAGGTTTGGCGTTCTACGGTATAGTTGCGATAGCCCCAATAAGCCTCGGCTTCTTGAGCGGGCAACGAAACCCAAAACAGGCAAGCCAACGGGATCCAAAACAGCAACTTTTTCATGGCCTATCACTCCTCGACGCGGTCGCGGTGTTTTTCGCGAACCTTGGTTCTTTCTCTTTGCTGATCTCGCACAGGCCGTCTTGTATAGCCCAACCGCGAGTCTCTTTTCAACGATCTTGCTTGCCTTTTGTATCTTCTTTTTCCAAAAAGACCGCTGCTTGGCGCTTTTCGCTTCGACAAACAGCATGTCTTTTGGGGACACTCCTCGATCCGTTCTCGATCTGTTCGAGGACCGTCTTGGGAGGCAGCGTTCTGCTTGTGGGGATGCGCCCTCATCATAAATTGTGCCATCTCTGTCTATGATCTGTCCGTCTGCCTTTTTGCGTGCGGCTCTTTCGCTGGAACGTCGATCTGTGGAGCATCCCTGCTCCAATCCTTGCCCAAGCTTTGCTCCTTCGCGCAGATGGCGGACATTCCAAGCGGCAGAGTCCTCTGCGTGAAAAATGTCTCACCCACAAAACCATCCCACGATGTCTGTTCGGTGCGCTCGGTGACGGATTCTTTTAATCGCTCCTTGACGCAACGGGCAGGATCCACGAACCTAAACGCGATATCCTGCTTCCTTGGGCGTTCTTTTGTACGAATCGCTCGGTACCAAGGGGGGCTAGAGCATACTCGATGTTTCTCTTGACCTCATGTTGTAGGTAACAAAACGACGATGAAGCCTGATCCTGCCGCTCTATTCGCTCGATGGTTGGTGGTCTGTTCTTTGTTTCTGAGCGGATGTACGAGTTTACCCAAACCCACTCGACTCGGAGCGATTCCTCAAGTAATCTGGGGCGTTGACTTTCAAGGCAACAAAAAACTCTCATCCTCGACGCTTCAAAAAGCCATTGAGACGGCTCCTACGGCGTTTTTTGCGCGCACAACAAGACTTCGCGCTTCGGGCCAATATACCGTCTACAACAAGGCCATCGTTCGGGCTGATCTTCAACGTCTGCAAAATGCTTATCGCTACCACGGGTTTTATCGCGCAAAAGTCGAAGAGGCTCCCCATTCTCCGATCATCCTGACGCAACAGAACACGTATCGTCCCTATCAACGGGTTCGTGTGATCTTTCAGATCCAAGAAGGCCCACAGGCCGAGCTTTTGACCGATGCGGAGATCGTTTGGCAGTTGGGGCGCTTGCCGGATGAGTACGTCGCAAAAAAACTGGTTCAACTCAAACTCTGGAATGGCAAAGGCAAGATTCCCTCGTTACGCGCAAAAGTCGCTTGGCGTCGCAAGATCGAAGAAGTTTTCAAAGCGGAGATCTTGCAGGGATTAAAAATCAAGAAGGGCGAGAGCTTTTCGACGCCAGACTACCAAAATATCAAGGCTGCCGTGGTGCAGCGTCTCCAAGACGCCAGTTTCGCCCTTGCGGAATTTACGGGTGAAGTCGTCATCGAAAAGGATGTGGCCTTGGAGAGCAAGGCCAGTCCCCAAAAAGCGCCCAAGATATCCGAACAGACCCCACCCTCTGATCGTCCGCCCGCCGCTGAAAGCCCCGATACCGCTGTCTCTACGCCGACGCGCTCGGGGACGGCGGTCAAGGTGCGTTTGATCATCAATAGCGGCCCTTCTTGCCGCTTTGGGGAGATCGCCCTCAAGCCTTTGCCTCTGATGATCGACGGGCGCTCGTATCCTCCGCGTGTCAACTACAAGGCGTTGCGCAACTACATCAAGTTCAAAAAAGGCCAGATCTACAAGATCCAGACGTTGATTCAAACCCAACGCACTCTGTCAGGGCTTGGGCTGTTTAGCGCAGTCGACTTTAAGCCCGATATTACAGGCGTTCGCGCTCGACAAACCTTCTTGCGCAATCAGATCCGACAAGCCCGTGATATCCGCCTCCAAAAAACAGAAAAACAAAACCAAAACAAGGCCCTCCTTGAAAAGCTGGCTGCTCAAAAACAGTCTTGGATCGAGCGGTATTATGAACAAAAAGCGCGTCTCGAAACCAGCTACCGCGCTTTTCAGATCGCACGCGCCAAACGCGAACAACAACAGCCTCCGCCGCTTTTTGTCCCAAGATCGGGCGAGATCGAGATCCAAAAACAAGATGTGGCTCGCTTGATTGGCGAAGCCACAAAAGAGCTTCGTGTATTTCGCAAAGCCCACCGCGAAAAAAACAAGTCGCGCACCGCGATCACGCCTCTTCAAGACGAGATGATCGAACTCTTCAACGATATCAACGCGATCCAACTCACACAAAAGCAACTTGATCCTCTCTTGCTCCAAGAACAGGCCCTTCAAAAAGAAACCGCCTTGCTCGACAAAGAGTTTCAAGCCTCCGCTGTTCTCGAAGAACAGGCCTTCCGAGCGCTCAATGAACAAGTCAGTATCCCCATCACCCTCGAACTTCGGGAAGATCGACCCGGGCTTGGGAAGTTTGGGGGCGGTATTGTGATCGACGGACAACGCAACCAGATAGAAGTGAGTGGTAGCATCACGATTCATAACATCGGTGAGTTGGGGCGATTAGAGCTTCAACTTCGGCCCGGTTGGTCGTTTCTTCCTGATGTGCTTCGGCGGATCGACTCGGGCCCCGATGTGACGGGGTCTGCCTCGTTTGTGCAGCCTTTTTTTGCCAACGAGCGCCAAGGCGACTTTCGCTTGCGTTTGCTTGGGAGCTATACCCAACAGATCGGTGATGCCGACTTTTGGCGATTGGTTCCTTCGGCGAGCGTCTCTTATCCGCTACTTGTGAGTCCGACCTTTGGTACGATCCAAGGCACCATCAGTCTCAACGGGGAGCTTGCAAACGTGCAAAATGTCTTGCTCCCAAGAGAGCGCGAAACCTATGCCTTTGCGTACCTTGAGCAACAACTGATCTGGAGTTGGCTCAACGATCCGATCCGCCGCATCAGCGGGTTTGAATTCAAGATCACACTCCAACAAGCCCTTGGTACCTACGCCTATTTCAAAGCTGCACCCGAACTCAGTTTCTACATCCCTCTCGCCACCCTCGGCCCTGACAAGGTCATCCTCGCAGGGCGCTTTCAGTACGGCGTGTTGTTTTCCACGCGCTTGATCGGTGATTCGCCCCCTAACTTCGGCATCACCGACGAAGACAAACGCACATCGAGCGTTGTGTATCGAAGCCCCTTGACGCAGCGCTTTTATCTTGGGGGCGCAAACAGTGTGCGAGGCTGGACAGCTCGGTATCTCGGGCCTTTGGCGTGCCAACGAAGCTTTCAAGGCGCGAACCCCAACTACGTCGAAACCAACACCTCCAGCGGAGAAGGCGGCATCACCGACTTTCGCATCCGCACAGGCGATGCGATCACGCTTTCGGGTGCTGGAAGCGCGACAGGTGGCGTTCGTTGTCGCGAACAAACGGGGCGCAACGCGCTCGATCGCTTTCGTGATATGGCGCGCTACAACGATTCGCTTTCGCAAGATGGCCGACGCGGTGAATATGGCCCTGTGTCCGATACCATCGTCCAAGTGATCCCGATGGGTGGTGAACAAGAGATCTACGGATCGTTGGAGCTTCGCATCCCGCTTTCTTTTCTCGTCAGTTCGCTTGGGATCGTCTTGTTTGCCGATGTGGGCGTGGTTCAATTGGAACGTCGTTTTTGGGACGATGCCAAGAATGCCCCGCCCTCGGATCTCAGCCCAAGCTGGAGTCTTGGCTTTGGCATCCGTTATCACACCGTGATCGGAGCCATCCGGCTGGATATCGCTTGGCGTCTTTTCCCAGACGCCGATCGCTATCCTCTCCAGCGCGACTGGCAATTTCACTTTTCTATCGGAGAAGCTTTCTAGGCTTTTCCTGCCCTCCACAACAAGGAGTTTTCATGACCCAAACCACCCGAACCTCCGCATCCATTCGCTGTTGTCTGATCGCTTTCGGATTGCTTGTCTCCGTCTCTTCGGCCTTTGCGCATCCTCCTGCCGCCTCAAAGTCCGCTTCGCCCAAACAGACCGACGCTCAAAAACAAGCCCGTTCCCTCGCGTCTCTCCAACGATACCAGTCGATCTTGCGCGAAGAACTCCAGCGGTACATGATCTTTTTCCGCGCCCAAAAGCTGCCTCGGGCCTATTATGCGAGCTTTCGCTTGCTCCGCAGCCAATCGGTTTCTCTTCAAGCCAGCGACGGGGTGATCCTTAAACAAGAAGACAATCGAAAATCCCCAAAATACCAACTTCAAGTGTCCATTCGCATCGGTGACCACCAACGCGATAACACCGGACCTGACGGGCGCGACTGGCAGATCTATCGACACCTTCTCCAATTCCCCTCCAGCTTTTCCAAAGAACTCGACGAACCCACCTTGCGCAAACGCCTGTGGCAGCTTGCGGATCGCGAATACAAAGAGAGCCTTGCGCAGTACCATCGCAAACGCTACGTCCAAAGTCTCAAAGTCGAAATCAAGGACAAAAGCGGCGATTTCTCCAAAGAACAGCGCATCCTCCTTACCGATGCTCCGCCAATTCTTCGCTTTGATATGAAGAAATGGAAAAAGATCGCCAAGAAGGTCTCGCTGTTTTCGCTCAAAGATCCCCGCATCGTCAAAGCAACGATCTCTTTGGGCGGCCAGCAGGGCGCTGTGGTGACGGTGGATAGCGATGGAAGCGCGGTCATTCAACACAAAACCCTGTATATGTACGTCGTCCAAGTGTCCTATCTCTCGGCAAAAAAAGAATACCTCTCCAACACCCGGCTGGCTTATTTCGACACCGAGGCCGGCCTCCCCGATGAAAAGCAACTCACAGCCATCACGCAAAGCGCACTCCAAGAGATCGTCGATCTCAGCAACGCACCCGAAGCCGAACCCATCGAAGCACCCGCGATCTTGCTCAATGATGTGGCCGGTGTGTTGTTTCACGAGGCCCTTGGGCATCGTCTCGAAGCGCAGCGGATGCTGAACGAATCGGACGGACGCACCTTTCGCTCCAAGATCGGCAAAAAGATTATCCCCTCTTTCCTTTCCGTTCTGGACGATCCCACCCTTCGCCGTTGGCAAGACACCCCTCTCAACGGCCATTATCTCGTCGACGAGCAGGGCGTGCGTTCCCAACCCGTTTCGTTGATCAAAGAAGGCGTCCTACAAAACTTCTTGCTTTCGCGCAAACCTATCGATCAATTCAAGCGATCCAACGCCCACGGACGCGGCGTCTTTGGCGCAAATCCTGTCAGCCGTCAAGGAAACCTGTTGGTGCGCAGCCATCGCGCTTATTCCATCCAACAACTCCGTGCGATGTTGATCGAAGAAGCCCGAAAACAGGGCAAACCTTACGCCTTTATCATCGGAAAATCTTCGGGTGGCTATACCCACACCAGCACCTACGATATCCAATCCTTCAAAAACCGACCCAATCTTGTCCTGCGTATCGACGCCAAAACGGGCGAGCAAACCCTCGTCAAAGGGCTTGAGATGATCGGAACCCCCCTAACGGTCGTCAACAATATCATCGCAACGGGCGACGATTATGGCGTATTCAACGGCTTTTGCGGGGCCGAATCAGGTTATGTTCCTGTGTCAGCCATCGCACCAAGCCTCTTGCTGAAAACCGTCGAGTTTCAGCGCGTCAAGATCGATCAGAAAAAGCCTCGGATGCTCCCAAGCCCCTTCGCTTCGAAGTGACTGTTGGCAGGACTTAAGCAGTTGGATGGTTTTGGTGGGGCTTCACCCCACACCCCACAAGGGAGCGCGG
>CAUJFU010000135.1 GCA_963169055.1 Myxococcota bacterium | reverse complement strand
CTTGAAGCGGCACGTTTCGGCAGGAGATTACCAACAAACGATGGGCAGGCATTCACAAACACGTATCCCCACAGGAAAACTGTTTGGGCTACGCAAACACGACTTGGTCAGGACAGAAAAAGGCACAGGATGGGTCAAAGGCAAGCGCAGTACGGGCTTTTTCGTACTCGAAACCATCGACGGCCAAACCCTCACCACTTCCGTCAATATCAAGAAGGCCACCACTCGGCTGGCCGCCCGAACCACCACCCTCACAACACAAAGAAAGAACGGCGCTTCCTCCCCCCTCGCCCATAAGGGGGTCTCCGCGCCTTAAAAACGATGATACGAAATTCGCCCACCGTGTACACGAAAAATGTAGGGGCAGCCCCCTGTGGCTGCCCGACCGACGGGCGTTTACAACGGATCGCATCGACCCGTTGTGTACACTTCTCACGAATATCGTATAACGCTTATTGATATCCCGCTGCTTGGATCGAGAACAGATGGGCATAACGCCCCTGTTTCTCCATTAGCTGTTCATGCGTGCCTTGTTCGACGACTTGTCCTTTGTCGAGAACGACGATCTGATCGGCCATTCGGACGGTGGAGAAGCGATGCGATATCAAGATCGCCATCTGGGCTTCGGTGACTTCTCGAAAGTGATCAAAGATCCGCGCTTCTGCATCAGCATCCATCGCAGAAGTCGGTTCATCAAGCACTAGGATATCTGCGTCTCGGCGCATAAACGCCCGCGCAAGGGCGATCTTTTGCCACTGCCCAATCGATAGCTCGCGCCCGTCTTGAAACCACCGTCCCAACTGCGTATCGTAGCCCGCTTCCATCTCCGCAATAAACGGATGCGCCATCCCCTTTTCTGCGGAAACCCGCCACAGCTCGCGATCTTCAAAGGCATGCACATCACCGATGCCGATATTCTCGCCCACTTTGAACTGATAACGCACAAAGTCTTGAAAGATAACGCCGATACGTTGGCGCAGCGCATCCAGATCCCACTCTTGGATATCCAAGCCATCTAAGGTGATCCGCCCGCTTGTCGGTGTATAAAGTCGCGTCAGCAGCTTGATCAGCGTGGTCTTTCCTGAGCCGTTTTCCCCGACCAATGCGAGCTTTTGCCCCGGCTTGAGGTGGAAAGAGACTTCCGACAACGCCGCTTGCTTTGCGCCCGGATAGCAAAACGAAACCGATTCAAACCGCACACCATCCCCGATCATCGGCCCTTTGGTTGCACCGTTGCTCTGCGTCTGGATCGGCGTGTCAAGGTATTCGTACAGATTGAACAGATACAAGTTATCTTCATACATCGCCCCGATGGAGGCCAGACTCGCGGTGATCGCCGACTGGCCTTGTTTAAAGACCAGCAGGTACATCGTCATCTCGCCAAGAGAGATCTTTCCTTTGGCAGCATCCCAAGCAATCCAACCGTAGGCCCCATAAAAGATCACGCTGCTAAACACGCCCAACACAAATCCCCACATCCCACGACGCAAGATCAACGACCGATCTTCGGAGAAGATCTTGTGAAAGATCGCATCATAGCGATCCAACAACAACGCACCGCTTTGGAATAACTGGACTTCTTTGACGTAGTCCTCGCGGGCGATCACCATCTCCAGATAACTTTGCTGCCGCGTTTCAGGCACACGCCAGCGATTCAGGCGAAAGGCTTCACGCGAAAAATAGGTCTCCGCAAAAAACGCGGGTAGAGCCGCACAGATCAAGACGAGGACGACCCATCCCGAGAATTGAAACAACAACCAGCCATACACACATAGCGAGATCCCGTGTTGGAGCAACCCGAATACCCGCTGAAATAGACCGATGGGGCGGCTGGAGGCTTCTCGTCTTGCGCGGGTCATCTTGTCGTAAAACTCGGCATCTTCAAAGTGTTTGAGTTCTAGATGGATCGCCTTTTCAAGAATCAGGTGATTGATCTTGTGGCCGATCAAGGCCCGTAACAACGATTGCAAGATGTTGATTGCACGTTGCGCGCCCAAAAGAGCCGTCACAAGGGCCACTTCGATACCCAAGTAATACACGGCTTGCCAACGCCCCGTATGATCGGGAGAACGCGAAGCCATCACCACAGCGTCAACGATCAGTTTTCCGACGTACGCCACCGCCCCCGGCAACAGCCCTGCGATCAAAGTACACAGCGCAAACACCAAGGTCAGGCGCGGTTGTTCTCGCCAGATCTGCGCGACTGTGCGCGGCCCATAATGAAAGGTTTCTAAAAACCGTTTGAGCTTTTCTTTGACAAATGCCCTGATCGGGCGCTCTTGTGCCGAAGATTCAGACATCGGTGGTTCACCCCAAGACTTTCCACTGCGACTTCCACGATCCGAGAAAAGCCCCATCGTTAGACACTCGACGGCGCTTCAGTGAGCGCGTGGGCTTGTTTGGAGGCAAAACAGAACAGCTCTTGGCGATTGTAAACAAGCTGCTCAACAAATAGATGCGAGAAGCCCGATGCACGGATCTTTTTGAGCATCCATTTGAGATCGCCAAGCAGCGAGGGCTGGTTGAGCTTTAAGGTAAAGAATCCCCATTGCAGCGAAGGGATGGCACTCAACAGCGTGGAGAGATGGCCGAGCATCAACTTGGGCGAGAGATTCACGTCATATACTACGCCTGATATCCCCGTCGGTAGGGTCTTTGTGTCCACATGCTCCATCACGAGAGGCAGAAGGTGGAAGCGTTTGTTGGCGAGGATCGAAGGGTGCATCTGTGCGGCATCGACACCGACGACTTGTGCGCCAAATTCCAAAAGAACGCGTGTTCCACCCCCCGGTGCGCAGCCGATATCGAGCAGGATATCTCGTGCGTTGGGTTTGATCTTGGTGCGCCAAAAAGCTTCCGAGACTTTCCCCCACACGCGGCTTGGCGCATCTTCGGGGATGGCCAAAAACGGCGGACGGCCCGCAACGGAGGAACGATGCGGAGGGGATTGCAGACTTGCTCCGATCGCGATGCGCCCGGGATCGATCTCGATCAGATGCAACACCACTTGACCTTGCAGAGCCTCTCGGTTGATGGGCGTAGAGGTCGACTTGGCGAGTTCGGCGAGCAGTGAGGCTTCGCGTGCTTGGATATCGGGAGGGAGGGTGTCGTTGGCTTCGGACTCTCGCGCCCAAAGGTGGACGATATCAGGGAGCCGTTGTAGGTGGGTTTGCCCAAGATCCCATGCTTGCGCGATGTCGGGCTTCCATCCAAAAGAAATCCCCCATCTTCGGGCAAAAACGCTTGGACGTGGTACATCCAAACCCAACGTCGTCTCGCTTTTGTAGGTGAGATATCCCGGGCGTGAAAAGGCGAATCGCAGTGCAGGATAGCGCGCTTGGATATCGGCCTTGACGAGCGGTTCTGCCCCGGGCTGGCAGGTCAAAAACAAAAAAGGGCTTTGTGTATCGAGCATGACCACAGGCGAAGTGTTCCTTGTTGCGGAGGGTTGTGGTAGGGTGCCGTGCTTTTGCCGAAGCGCAGAAGCGCACACAGACAGAGAGGACACAATGTTGGTGTATACCATGCGTTTGGCAAGCCACTTTCTCTGGTATGCCAAAAAGCCCAAGATCCAAGCCTTTGACTCGATATCCCAAAACTATCGCGCATGGCCTTGGATCTGTGACAACAATCTTCATGTCAACAATGCCCAGTACTTGCGCTTGATGGAGTTTGGGCGCGTTGAATGGATCGCTCGGATGAAACTTTTGCGACCGATACTCCGAGGAGAAGTCTCTTTTGTGGTGGCGGGGATGTCGATGCTTTTTCGCCGAGAAATTCGGTGGATGCGGCGCTTTCGGATCGAAACGCGCTTGGTTGCCTTTGATCAAAAATGGTTGTTTCTCCAACAAGATTTTGTTTTCGACAACGCGGGATCTTCCGTGATCGCTGCGCGTGGCTTGTTGCGCATCCAACCCCGAACCCAAAAAGCCGCCATGCCGGTCGATGATTTTTTCGCTCTGGTGGGACTTTCTGAACTGGTGTCCCCGCCTCTGCCCGAAGACTTCGCCCATTGGCAAGCCTCAAGTGATGCGTCCCTTGCCCAATTGCGCACCAACGCGGAGATCCCAAACCGCCATACCAAGGAGCTTTAGATGTTGTTTCGTCGGATAGGACCGACGTTGTTGGTTTTCGTGATGTTTGCGCTTGGAGCCTGTCAACGCGATTCTATGTCAGGAGCCGATGTACCCAAGAACGGCGCAAACTCTCGGGAACAACAGACCCAACAAGACCCCGCAGCCCGCGCTCTTGAGATCTTTAAAAAGGCGACGATCGAGCCCTACGAAGAGATCGATCGCCAAAGTGTCGGTGGCATGGAAGTGATCTTGGGCCGAGCCACGCGACAGCGCTTGCCTTCGACGTATGCGGTGGTTTTTGCCTTCCACAGCGACAACGTTCTTTTTCATGAAGCCGAGGCCAAGGGACTCCAACGCTCTCACGCCTTTCGCCTTGGTCTCAAAGAAAAGGTGACGATCGTCCAACACTTCCAGCGTCCACCCCGCCTTCCTTTTTTGACCGATCTCACGCTGTCTTTGCGTATGCAGAAGATCCGCGAAAATGCCGACGAATGCCTTCAGATGGATGCACCACCAGACAACACTATCCAAAGCGTAGGGATGGCGCGTGCAAAGATCTTGGCGTTCGAGCGTGTTGGGCGTTTTTCTGATCCACAGATCGAACTCCAGCAAGAACCCAACAAGCGCATCATTCGGCGTTTTGTGATGGGCGAGCAGCCGATTTTTTTTCACCGCCCGCTCGCTCCAAGCAGCCGCCCCACAAACGCAACTCCCCAAAAACTGCTGATGATCCAAGGCCGCTTCCTTCGCGATGCCGAACTACAGGGGCTTTCCGATGAAGCTCTTGGTGAGTCCCTCCATCTGTGGGTCGATCATGACCGCGAAGCCCCTTTTGTGCGCAAGTCTTTTTCTCGCAAAGGCAAAAGCCTTCATTTCTCCCTCCACACCTACAACACTTTCCCTCCCACCGATCTACGGCGCTTTCGTGTCTGTTTCTTTTCGCCCACCACCCAACGACAAGCAAGGCGCACTTTCTTCTTCAAAGGTGTCACGCTGAAATAATTGTCGCCTCTGTGAGAGCTTTTGGTGTGGCGTGTCTGTCTGCAAGATTTCTGTGAGAGCTTTTTGCGTGGTGTGTCCAGTTATACGATATCTGTGAAAAGTGTACACAACGGGTCGATGCGATCCGTTGTAAACGCCCTGTGGTTGGGCAGCCACAGGGGGCTGCCCCTACATCGTTCGATCACCGATGGGCGGATTTCGTATGATTCGAACATCCCGTGTTCGCACCACTCCAAGCGACACTGTCGTTGGTTTGAAAAACATCTATTTATTTCGCCAATACAGGGTCAAGGGAGCGCCGCTCCCTTGTGGGGTATGGGGTGAAACCCCACAACAGGGGTGAAACCCTACAACATACGAGCGAGTCGGTTGTTTTTTTCTGGGCCTAGCGCGGTTTGGTGTAGCGTTGTCGAAGTAGCAAGAGGTCATCTCGGCGAGATGGGGAGGTGGAGATGGCTTGTTGGATTGCGGTGAAGCGTGCTTTGGAGTCGCGAAGGAGATCGAGGATCGAAAGCGCATTGCGTCGGAGCATCGGGTCAAACCAACGCACGGCTTCCAAGACTAGCGGAAGCACGAAGGTCTCTTGGGGGGCTATCTCTTGGGAGAGGGTACGCCACGCCAAAAAGCGGTCTACCGAAGAGGCAGCACTGCACTCACGGCGCAACAGGCGTAGCGCACGTTTGGTTTCGCCAAGCCGCGCCATCATGAGGATATCGGCGATCCGCGCAGAGATATCGGTGGTTTGTCGGTAATGAGAAGAGATCAGCCCACGCAGCGGCGAGGCTTCTTTTTGAAGCGTTGGGAAAAAGCCAGCCAGAGCGAAGCGGACGTAGGATTGTTGCGGTGTGTGCGGGCGTGCAAGTAAGCGCCGAAGCACAGGCAAGGCAGGAGCGGCGTGTGGGCCTAGACGCCCAAGCAATCGCAATAAAAAGAGGTGTGTGTGTTTGCGGCGATGATCCAACGTCAGCAACGGCGGATAAAGGGCAGGCAATGCGTGGATCATAAGCTGCTCGATCTGCCGATCTTTCGACGAAAACAGCTCCCACAGGGTGAGTCGTGCCTTGTAATGGGCGAGTACGCCTTCTTTTTCAAGAAGAGCAGCAAGGGCTTGTTCAAAGACAATGTGTGTTTGCGCTGGTTTGGGAGTTGGGCGAGAAGCGCTTGGGGCGGGGAGTGTGGCCCTTCGTAGAGGGGGGGCCGTTTTGGAGGTGGGGTGTGTTGTACTCCGTCGGGTGCGTGTGGTGTTGGATGCAGGGCGAGAGGTGCTTGGGTTTAGGCGGCGTGCAGACAGTATGTGTTTCAAAAAGGCTGCATCCACGGGCTGAACGGCGCGTGCTGTTGCGGGCGGAGGTTGCGACAACAGCCAAGCAGCGAAAGAGGGCCGTTGCTGGAGGCGTTGCTGAAAAAAGGCCCATAGCTGCGCTGATTCGGCTTCGGAAGGTGCGGGAGGTAAGGATTTCAAAAGCTCTGATGGTTCGGCATCTACGTGTTCGATGGCATCAAGCACCGCTTGTTGGAAGAGCGGACGTTGCGCGTGTTGCAACATGCGCAACAACGGAGATAGCGCTTGTTTGGGAAGAGAGGGGAACCGTAGAAGCAGCGGAATCAACCACCAAGCCGCTTCTCTTTTGGATCTGTCTGTGAGAAACGCGAGCATCTGCGGGAGAAGTCCCCGAAGATCCTCGGCGCTGAGGCGATAAAGAAACCGACGCGCCTGTTTTTGAACTTCGGGGGAAGCATCTTGCCGCGCTCTCACAAAAAGAGCGTGCAGAAGCTGCGGAGAAGATGTCACAAGAGCCTCTGTAAAGGCCGGGTGTAAGGCGTGTTTTGTAGAGGTGCGGCATTGCGGATCGCCCGATCGCTGCAAGGCTCGCAATGCCGCCAAACGCAGCGACTCTTCCGAAGAAAGCAGCAAGGAACGCAACGGTGCAAAAAAGGCAGGCGCAAACAAGCATTGGTCGCGCAAGACAAGCAAGGCGGCGTGCTGTAGGGCTGTATGATCCCGTTGTAGAGCGTCGCGTAAAAGCGGGGTAAGTTTTGCGGAAAGAGCACGATCAGGCGGGACTGCTGCTCGTGCGATCGCAGCGAACAGATACGCAAGCAGCGTGGGCTTCGGACGTTGCGGAAGGTGCAAGGAGATCTGTTCATAAGCTTCTCGTGGAGAAGGCGGCGTTTGCAATGAGAGAGCCTTTTGTGCGGCCTGTACGACCTCGGAGGATTGGGCTGGATCGAGAAAAATTGTCCACAAGATCGAGAGGTCAGGGCGATCGCTGGTGGGCAAGCATGTGTGAAACAACGCCAGCAACGCGATCTGTGTCGCCGTCATCGGCGCATACTGCGGTGCTTCTTGTGCAAGAGAAGGCTTGACGGAGGGCATCGGTGTGAGGAGCAAGCCAACAAGCCGTTGTTGCGCTCGGATCGCTACCTTCGGATCATGTTTGCACAAGGCGCTCATCGGATCGTGCGCGCTGTCCGCAAACCGAGGCAGCGAAGCCATCAGAAAACGACTGCTTTCAAAACTCCACGGTGTAGAAGATTGAGCCGAAAGGATGCGCAGCAAGGCCGCCGAAGCGTCACCATCCAACGTCGTATGGAGTTGTTGGAGTTCGTGAAAAGTCTTGCTTTGGCTGTTGTGAAGGCTGCGCGGCCACCGATGCAGATCGCGCAGAAAGAGGCTTCGGGCCTTGGCGAGTGCGGATGTTCCTTGCGTATCGCGCACATAAGAAAAGACCCGAAGGCTTTGCAACGCATCCGACGCGAAACACGCAGGAAAAAACAACGCGGAAAATAGGACGCCCCCACCGAACAAGCGCGAAACGGACAGCGAACGTGACCCTCCCGCGATCGTGGAATCTCGAAAGAAAAGAAAAAGAAAGATCAGAAGAAGAAAAGGTATGTAAGCCCAACGCAGCGTACCCCACAGCGACGGGGGAAGAACAGCAAGACCCGCCCAAGCCGCTAACGCCACAGCCCAAGGCGCAACCCACCGCACAGAAAGAGCGGCTATTTCGCCAGAAGCGTTGGAAACAGAGGAAGGAGAAGCGTTGGAAACAGAGGAAGGAGAGGCGTTGGGGGCGGAGGGTTGGGCGGGTGTCCACAAAAGCAGCAACGTCCCTGTCGCAAACAAGGCCAGCATCGTAGAGGAGTTGAGTGGAAGCCCCCAAGCCACCCATCCCGCAGCGTACAACCCGATGGCTGCGCACTGCCAACCTTCTATCGGCAAGGCGTGTGGTCTTTTCTGCGAAGATAGCGAATGCAGCGTTGTGATCGCGGTCGCCAAGAACGCAAGATGCGATGCTTGGCTGTAAAACAAAAGAGGAAACCAAGCGCCCTTGTCTGCACCGAGGTATGGGAAAGACAAGAGGAGGCTCGAAGCCATCGCATACACAAGGAAGAAGGTAAAAAGCCACTGCGGGAAAACAGACGGAGGAACCCGAAGGGCGGGGGTTTTGTCGTGTGGGTTGCGTTGGGTGGAAGACGCCTGAGCGATGGGAGGTTTGTGGTGTGGTTGTGGGGATCGCATGGGGAAAAATACTCCGATATCTCGCTCTATCCGTATTTCTTCCCCCTTGTTTCTATGGCGCAGGAAGAAGCAAGGGGGGAGGATTTGCGCAAGGTTCCGCTCTTACAGCCTACAAAGCTGCCAGCCTTGGGTAGTTTTGATGAACAGAACCTAGGACGAAAGGAGGACGGAAGCGCCAAGGGTTTGAAGGATGCGCAACGTGAGTCCCCAGATCAAGCGGCCTTGGTAGCGGATGCAGGGAAAGGGCAGAGAAAGGCCACGCCAAGGATAACGCATCCATCCTCGCGCTGTCGGGTCGTACAGTTGCGCGAGGGGAATCCACAAAGCATCCGCGACTTCGCGGTTGGGCTGAAGTGTCGGCTTGTGCGAGAGGCCGAACAGAAAGGGATGAACCCAGAGCATTTTTCGCAGGTTGCCTCCCGCGAAGTGGGCGGGGAGTGCAGCGAGGGCTTGGTGCGGTGCAAGAGATATCCCGATCTCTTCGCCCGTTTCGCGGATGGCGGTGTCTAGCAGGGAGGCATCTTCTGGGTCGCGACGCCCTCCGGGAAGGCCCATGTGTCCCGACCACGGATCGCCTTTTCGGGCAGCGCGTTGGATGACCAACAATTCGATGGGGGCGTCGTCTTGCGTTTGGGCAAAGATCAGCGAGACCGCCGCAGAGCGCAGGCGCTTGTGGGCGGGAGGCAGACGCGGAGGGTTGGGGGCCACGCCTTGAAAAAGACGGAGGGTTTCTTGGATAGAGGAAAGCGGGGGGGCGGAGTGGACGCGTTGTTGGAGTTGCGCCAGAGAGCGCGGCAAGCGCTCAGTGATCATCTCGGAAATTTTTCTGTGCGGGGCCTTGGGGGCGATGGGAGGGCAGCGGGCGTTGCATCTCGGCAGACCACGCACAGCGAACACCGATATCGGCTTGGCGGCTTTGGATGGGTTCGCCATAACGTCGGTAGGTGCGGATAGAGTGCAAGGTGCGGAATGAACCCCCACGGATCACACGCTCTTTGCAGTCCGCTTTTTCCAACACAGGATCTTTGGTAGGTAGCGTCGTGTAGGCTTTGGGATCGTAGCAGTCTTGCACCCACTCAAACACGTTCCCTGCCATGTCGTACACACCATACGGGCTTTTTCCTGTGACGCGTAGACGAGGGCTGACTTCGTAGGGAAGTTCTTCATAGCCATGAAGATCATTTTGACAGCCGTAAAACTTGGCCTGTTTGCAGAGTTTGGGTTCTTCGGAGCCCCAAGGATAAGAGCGCTTGTCTGTGCCGCGTGCTGCTTTTTCCCACTCGGCTTCGGTGGGAAGACGCTTTCCAGCCCAATTGCAATAATCCACAGCATCCTTCCATTCGACCCAACGGACGGGCTCTTTGGGGGGGCGGTTACGCAGCAGATCGACGCGCCGGCCTTGGACAAAAAGAAACCCTTGCTTTCGTTTCTGGGGGCGCTGACAACTTTTTGCTTCGATGCAGTCGTTGTACTGTTGCATCGTCACTTCAAAGCGATCGATCCAAAAGCTCCGAATATCCGAGGTTCGTGTAGGGTGATCGTTGCTTCCTCTTTGCTTTTTGCGTTCGGCCTTGTCCAGCGGATGCCCTT
>CAUJFU010000134.1 GCA_963169055.1 Myxococcota bacterium | reverse complement strand
GTCTCCGATCCTTACGCGATGTGGGACAAAGGCGTCGATGGACTTGATCTCAACTCACGCAAAGCCCGAATCCAGCGCGTCTTGCGCGTATGGTATCAAGACTTTGCCACCGATACCTCGTACGACCAAAATTCCGGCCTGTTGTGGACCGCCAAATACTTCTACAACCTCTTTTCGATCAAAGTCCACGTCACCCGCGATTATCGCTAAATCCCCGACCTTCTCCAACACTCCACATCGCTCGAACCTTCGGATTGACCGAATCTTCACATCGCTTGAACCTTCGGATTGACCGAACCATCGCATCGCTCGAATCTTCGGATTGACCAAACATTCGGATTGACCGAACCATCGCATCGCTCGAATCGCCATATCGATCGAATCTTCGGATTGGCCGACGTTTCGGATGTGTTGCGTTTTCGTCTTGCATCCAATCAGCGCTTGCCGTATTTTGCGGTCCTTTGATTCGGTGATCCACCGCATCAGTCGCGTTCAAACACAAAAGGAGAAGCTTCGATGGGATTCAAGGATGTCGTAATCGTGTCAGCGGTGCGCTCGGCGATTGGTTCGTTTGGGGGCATCTACAAGGATATCTCGGCAAGTGATTTAGGAACGGAGATCGCCAAAGAAGCCCTTCGGCGCGCACAGATCGATCCATCGCTGATCGAAGACGTGATCCTTGGGCATTGTATGATGCGCACAGACGAGATCAATATCGCTCGCGTGATCGGACTCAAGGCCGGTATCCCACACACCGCCACGGGGATGACCATTCAGCGCCAATGCGCTTCGGGTATGCAAGCGATCTTCAGCGGGATGCAGCAGATCATGACAGGCGATGCCGAAGCGGTGTTGGCGGGCGGGGTCGAAAATATGAGCAACATCCCCTACATACTCAAAGACGCCCGATGGGGCGGGCGCATGGGACACCTCCAAGCCACGGACGCCTTGCTCGAAGGATTGACCGATCCACTCGGGCATTTCCACATGGGCATCACCGCAGAAAACCTCGCCACAGAGTTTTCCATCAGCCGCGAAGAACAAGATCTCCTCGCTGAAACCAGCCACACACGCGCCATCGCAGCCATCGACGCAGGACTCTTCAAAGAAGAGATCCACCCTTATACCCACAAAACCCGCAAAGGCGAACAGATCATCGAAACCGACGAACATCCCCGACGTGGCACCACTCGCGAAACACTCGCGAAACTCAAACCCGCCTTCAAAAAAGACGGAACCGTCACTGCCGGCAACGCCTCAGGCATCAACGACGGGGCCGCGATGATGGTCCTGATGTCCGAAGAACGCGCTCGCAGCCTTGGCGCTCCTGTCTTGGCCAAGATCACCGCTTACAGCAAAGCTGGCGTTGAACCCGAACGCATGGGCTACGGCCCCGTCCCTGCGGTCAAAAAGCTCCTTCAGCGCGCTGGCAAAAGCCTCGCCGACCTCCAACTGATCGAAGTCAACGAAGCTTTCGCTGCACAGTACCTCGCTTGTGAAAAGGGTCTCGAACTCAACCGCGATATCACCAACGTCAACGGTTCGGGCATCTCTCTCGGCCATCCCGTCGGCGCGACGGGTTGCCGCATCACCACCACCCTGCTTTACGAAATGAAACGACGCGACCTCCACACCGGCCTCGCAACCCTCTGCGTGGGCGGCGGCATGGGAGCCGCGATCTTGATCGAGCGATAACACCGACATCTTCGAGCGTTCCGCATCGAACGCAAACAAAGCAACCGCTTAAGTCCTAGGAGAGATCGAAAGACCCCAACAACCCGGGTGCGAGAGATTCGACCCACACATGCGGGATCTCTTGGACTTCCCCCGAACGCGTCACACAGACGTGTTTTGTATGCCCCGTTAACAACAACTGACCGCTGGCCTTGTCCTCCAAACGATACGCAAACAACGCCAGCAACGGCTGGATCTCTTTGATCCACGAAAACAACACAAGCTCCTGCTCAAAACGTGCAGAAGCCAAATAACGCACTTTGCACTCCACCACCGGCAAGAAAAACCCCATCTCTTCGATTTTTGCGTACGACAACCCGCGTTTGCGCATATAGTCCATGCGGCCTTCTTCCAGCCAATCCAGATACGATGCGTGATGCACCACCCCCATCTGATCGGTCTCCACGTACCGCACACGAAACTCCATCCGCGATCGAACCTGCCCGCTCTCTTCTCTCGACACGTCTGACAAACCTTTCCGATGCTTAATATCGTTCAATCACGTTGCGCACTTCGACAAGAACTTGTTTGCTCCCGTCGAACGTTAGTTGCTTGATCGCGTCCTCAAAAGGCAACCAACGATGATCGTTGATCTCTGCCGATTGTAGGCGAACTTCGAGCGAAAAGACGCGGGCTGAATAGTAGGTGACCGTCTTGGCCACTTCGGTCCGACCTTTGTCAAAAACATAACTTTCCACAAACGCCCGCTGCGGGTCAATTTGGTACTGGCGGATCCCTGTCTCTTCTTCAAACTCTCGTTGAGCCGTCTGAAAAAAGCTTTCGCCATCGTTTGGATGGCCTTTTGGAAAGCCCCAATGACCGCCGTGATGTTGGACAATGAGATATAAATAACGATAACCATCGACGAAGTAGGGAACGATACCAAACGAAGCCTCTCTCATCCTCAAGATAGTGCTTTTGCCAAACAACAAAAGCCCAATCCTCCTTTCGCAAGATGCAAAACACAAACGTCTTTTGTGCAGCATAAAAGCAACCGACCCGCTTGGTCAAGCGAACTCAAACAATCCACCACAACATCACAAGATGCAAAACATTTTCTCGCGAACTGTAAGATCTCTTGCGTTTTGTTCGATCGTCCTCTACAACCATACCAAACACTCGATACCTTGGCTGCTTTCTCCTGCAAGACTCGGCTTGCCACCCGCTCCCCACCACCACAAACTGTGGACTGGAAAGACCCTTACGCGATGCGCAAACATGATCTTTTTCTCCAATCGACCGACATCTTCGATGCAACCTACCTGCGCGAAGTCACGGGCAACGATCCCGACCTGATGTACAGCCTTGTGCTGCTCTTTGTCGAAGAAACCACCCAACGCCTCGCCCAATTAAAACAAGCCCTCCAACAAAAACACACCGCAGACGCCTTGCGCGAAGCACACACCCTCAAGGGCTGTTGCAGTCAACTCGGTGAAGGCTCGCTTCATCGAGTCGCCATCTCCTTAGAAAACGCTGTCCGCCTCCAAAGGCCCCCCGATATCCACCGTTCTGTCGATACTTTTGAACACGAATTACGCCGACTTTCCCTCCTCCTTCCCCCCTCTTCCTCGACAAGCTCGACCTTTTGATTTCGTTCTTGGCCTTGCGAAGGTTCGGGACTCGGGCCAGCGCGATCGCCCCGAAGATTAGGGCTGCACAGGTGTTGGGGCAGGAAAGCGGGTGCGCATCTCGGCAGGAAGTCCCTTGCCAAGGGCTTTTTGGTAGAGGGCTTTTTGTTGGAGGTGACGCAGCGCTTCTTTGACTTGCGTGTCCTCAGAAGCAGCGATCTCGACTTCGACGTCGGGTTGGATGCGCTTTCCGTGGATCAACCGACCAAGAGGCGTATAGTAGCGTGCGATGGTCATCTTGAGCCCCGAACCATCGGCAAGATCAATGATCGTCTGCACCGAGCCTTTGCCAAAACTCTCCGTCCCAAGAACCACCGCACGCCGATGATCTTGGAGCGCCCCTGTGACGATCTCTGCCGCTGAAGCCGTCCCGCCATTGATCAAACAAACGATCGGAAAATGCAGGTACGTCCCCTTTTCGTGCGCATATTCACGCTCCACCTTGCGGGGATTGCGCCCACGCGCCGCCACGATCAAACCCGACTTGACAAACAGATCCGCTACGCGCACCGACTGATCAAACAATCCCCCCGGATTATTTCGCAGATCAAGAATCACCCCAGCAATCGGACCTTTGCGCTGCATTCGTTCGAGCGATTCCTTCATTTGTCGCTCTGTCCGATCCTGAAAGCTTTTGATCCGCAAGTAGTAATAGCCTTTCTCCAACATCCGCGCCTCCACGCTCAAGACGCGGATCTGCTCACGGATCAGCACAAATCGCCGTGGCTTCGGCCATCCCTTGCGCAAGACCCAAAGCACCACCTCCGTCCCCGGGCGCCCCCGCATCAGCCGACGCACCGAAAATACCGTCTTCCCCCGCACAGCCACATCCCCCACTTGCACGATCTGATCTTCTGCAAGCAGCCCTCCCCGTTGTGCAGGAGAATCCGGCACAGGTGTGATCACCACGATCTGCTCGCCTTTTTTGGTCACCTCCAATCCCGGTCCACCATATTCTCCCGATGTATCGGCCTTCATCTCTTGGTACAAGTTTGGCGGAATAAACACCGTGTATGGATCGAGCTGACCCGTCATCCCTTTGATCGCACCGTAGATCAGCTTTTTGCTATCCACCGCATCCACATAGTCATTTTCGATGTGGCTCAACACCGAAGCAAAGATATCAAGCTTTTTGTATCGGCTCTGGTACAAGTCGCCGTGCTCACCAAAAGCGAAACGCACCATGTACATCCCCGCCAATAGACCTCCAAGAAAAAACAAGGTATCACGCACTCTTCGCATCGGTGGATCGCTCCATTGCCCCGCTCAAGGGGTTTCTTGGGGAGGCTGCACCGCCCGAAGCCAATCTTCGGGGGGTTGTGGACGCACAGGATAACGGACTTCAAAGTACAACGCGGGGCCACTGAGCGCCCCCGTTGCGCCGCTTAAACCGATCACCTCACCCACAGAGACGACTTGGCCTTGTTGGGTTGTCGTACTCGAAAGGTGCGCGTACACCGTATAAAAACGATGGCCGTGATCCAGAATCAACACAAGCCCATACCCACGACGCCAACCTTGGTAAGCAACACGGCCCGTTGCAACCGACTGGATCGGAGATCCCGTTGGAACGGTCATGGTGATCCCCGCTCGTCCCAACGGAGTCCGCAAAGGCTTGGGCGTGCGCCCCATTTTTTCGCAGTGCAGCGCACGAAAGGAGCCTTCTTGGTGCAACTTGTATTGCTCGCAGTAGGGCGTAAATCCTTGGATCGGCCACGGTAGCCGCCCTTTGAATGCGGTCGCTCCTTGCGCTGCCGCTTGCCCTGCTCCACCACGCAACATCTGCGTTAAACCTTGGCCGCTCTGCTGCATCTCCTGTGCGGCTCGTTTGTAAAGGTCGGCCTCTTGGTAAATCAACTGCAACGCCGCTTGTTTTTCCCGCTTGTAGCCAAGGATCTGCGCTTGCTGCTTGCGCAACTTGTCAATAATCGCCTTGAGTCGGCTGTTTTCACGCTCCAGCTTCTCGACGCTTTGCTCTACTTTACGGCGTAGCTGTTGATAATCCTGCAACATCTTGAGATCGTGCGCTGTCAACACACGCAACAAACGCCATCGCAAAGCCATCGCTCGCAACGTCCGACTCCCAAGCAAGATCCGACCGTGGCCCAGCCGAGACACACGGTAAAACAACCGTAGCCTCGGGCGCATCGTCTGTACCATCACACGGCAGATCTCTTTTTGCAACGCAACTTCTTGTTGCGCTTCTTCCACTTTTTTCTTCACCTCTTCGGCTCGCTTTTGCCAAAGCTGCTCCTGCTGCTCGATATCCACCCTGCGTTGATCCAAACGCTCGACTTCTTCGAGCAAAGCCCCTTCTCTCGAACGCAAACGCTCCATCCGCAAGCGCTCTCCCCACTGCGCCAAACGACGTTGGCGACTCGCAGCATCGTCTTCTTGCGCAAACACCTGCCCGCCCCACATCACGCAAAACACGCACAAAACAAGCAACACCCTCACCATCACGCACGATCTTTCTGGCGCTTTGATGAGGCGCACGCTGCACTGTCCTACACCCCGCACGCTGTTCACCATAACGCACGATCTTTCTGGCGCTTGGGGGGGCGGATCAAAGCCAACCAACTCCCCACGATCCCCGCCATCAAGCCCCCAATCAAAAACCAGCCCACCTGCTGAACCGACAAAAACCGCATCGGCAGAGAAGTAAAAACCCGAAAACTTTCACCATACGACCGATCCACCGAACCAAACAACAACACCAGCGCCAATAACGCCGAGCACGCCGCCAAAAATCCCGAAGCTGCGCCTTCTGTGTAAAAAGGCCCACGCACAAAACGCTCGGTCGCTCCCACCAACCGCATGATCTCGATCTCGTCTTGGTGCAACAACAAACTCAAGCGAATCGTCCCCGCAGCCATCAAACTCGTACACAACAACAACAACAATCCCCCGCCCGCCAAGATCGCACGCACCCAATACGCCATCTGCCACAGCGGCGCAAACCATTCCCGCCCATAATCCACCTCTTGAACCCCTCGCCACCGCGTGATCTCTTGGCTCATCTTCTCGATCAGATGTTCTCTCCGCGCCCAAGAATGCAAGTCCAACTCCAAAGAAGCCGGAAACAACGGGACATCTAAGCCCTTCAACAGATCTTTCTTTTTTCCAAGACTTTTGCGCATACGCCGCATCGCCTCTTCTGGAGAGATCGCACGCACGCTTCGGATCTCTTTGCGCGTCGCCAAGCGCACCTGCAAGGCTTTTTGCTGTGCCATCGAGATATCGGCCTTGAGATAGACCAAAACAGGGGCCTCACCCTCCCAATGCGCCAAAACCGCCTCGACTTGCACCGATAAACAAGCAAACGCACCCAACACAAACAGCGAGATCCCCATCATCAGCCACGTTTGCAGCGCCACCGTCCAACTTTCCCGAACATTGCGCCAAGCCTGACGCAAGGCATACCACATTACAACCCCTCGATCTCCAACGACGGAAGACGATCAAACGATCCTGTCCGTGCCGTCGCGGCTCTGCGTTCAATCACATCTCCCCCACCCACATGCAAGATCCGACAATGCCGATACATCGACGATTCCAACATCGTAACATCATGCGTAGCCACCACCAACGTGGTTCCTCGACGGTTCGCCTGTGCAAACAACTCCATGATCTCATGCGCGATATCAGGATCAAGGTTTCCCGTAGGTTCGTCCGCCAACAACAGCAACGGCTTGTGGATCAAAGCGCGTGCGATCGCCACCCGTTGTTTTTCACCTCCCGACAACAGCGCAGGACGCTTGTGGGCCACATGCACCAAACCGACTTCGTGGAGGATCTGCTCCACACGCGCAGCGATCTCCTTGTGCCCGATGCCCATAATCTCCAAAACAAACGCGACATTTTCAAAGACCGTTCGGCGCGGAAGCAACTTAAAATCTTGAAAGACCACACCGATCTTTCGCCGAAAATACGGCAACTGCGAGGCTTTCAATCGTGCGATATCTTGGCCTCCGATCAGGACTTGCCCTTCGGATGGGCGCTCGATCGCCATCATCAACTTGAGCAGCGTACTTTTTCCCGCACCCGAACGCCCTGTGAGGAACATATATTCTCCCCGCCCCACCGAAAAGTTCACTTCTTCCAACACAGGTTCGTGGCCGGGATAGGTTTTGGACACTTGTAAAAAGCGGATCATGACGAGCGATCCCTGCGGAGAAAAGAAGAGACCACCGATTGGACAGATGCGTTTGAGGCCGACTGTCCGGCGATCTGTGCAGCTTCTTGGCGCAGATCCCATCCACGCACTACCACATGAACTTTTTGCGGCGGGCGTGTGGTCATCTCGCTGGTCGCCCGATCGACGCGGCCCGTTGAAGCGGACAGCACAGCACGCAATAACGTATCGAGCGCAGGATCAGACGATTTGGGCGGTGGAGCCGCCTGTGCAGAAGGAGCAACCTGCGAAAAGGGTTGGGCCGCCGTCGGCGTATTTGGAGGTCGCAGA
The DNA here is from genome assembly GCA_963169055.1 of Myxococcota bacterium. Taxonomy (GTDB): domain Bacteria; phylum Myxococcota_C; class UBA6777; order UBA6777; family UBA6777; genus JAKLKB01. The sequence continues at coordinate 27,008 of CAUJFU010000134.1, read as the reverse complement.
TCCAAAGAAGGCCGCTCGCGGCGTTGGGCGCGCAAACGCTCTGAAGGCTTCTCGCCCGATGTTGCTTGTTGTGTTCCGACAGAGACCGACGAAGTGTCCAAAACGACGTTGCCTTCGGTGTGATCAAGCGTCGGCATATCGGCTTTGGTGACCAAAGCCGAAGGAAAAGCTGGACGATCCCGCGCAAGCAAAGGCCGCTCACGTCCGCGCCTTGGGCTGCGCGAAGCAGCACGATCACGCCCACCACGCCCGACTCCCGCATCCTCGTCCGTCAACAGCGAATCGATATCACTCATCATCGCTTCAAGCGATTGTTCCAGTTCGGCCTCTACGTCACCCACACCACTTGTCGCATCCAGATCCAAGATCGCGCCATCCGCTGCCGCCGCCGTCATCCCGGGCAAGCCACCGATCCCGCCTACTTGAGGGCCACCACTTAGGCTGGTATTTCGGACTTTTTGAGCCCCTCCCTCTCCCGGGGTCAGCGCTTCTCCTTCCTTTTTAAACGTCCCGATGTGGTCGTATGCGCCGCCCTTCAACTCGCGCATCATGTCCTTGTGCTGATCTTTCATCAACGCTTGGATCTCTTTTTCCAAGCGGTCTTCATCGAAGCCTTTGTCGAGCAGATGACCATACGAACTTTTCTTCGAAGAAATGATGTTTCCACCGACAAAGAGATGCGTAATGATATGCGCGTATTGAATCCCACTATCTTCTGTTTGGATATGATAAATACGACCTTCGTGGCGTACGTTGTGGTTGTATCCCGTGATCATCGCAAACCCCCTCCGGGGATCAAGTGTTGAAAGGCTGTGATCTCGATCTGATCGACGCTTTGGGGTTCTTCTCCCAAGAACTGCGCGGCAACACGGCGAAAACGCGCTGCGGAATCCGTCACAAAACACAACAACTCACCCTTGGCATCTATAGGAGCCAACCATCCGCGCTTTTGCAACAACGTCAGAACTTCTTCGGCAGTTGTTTGAGAAGAATCCACCAACGCACAAGACGAAGGCAACAAAGCAGACAGCGCAGGTCGCAAAAGAGGGTAGTGGGTGCAGCCAAGGATCAGGGTGTCCCACGTCGAGGAATGAAGCTGGGAAAGATAGATCCGCAAAACAGAATCTGTGACGGGGTGTTGCAACCAGCCTTCTTCGACCAAAGGCACCAACAAAGGACATGGCAAACCGAGGCTGCGGATCTGAGGGGCCACCTCCGCAAGCACCTGTTGATAGGCCTGACTGCGGATGGTTCCTTCGGTTCCCCAGATCGCGACTTCTTGGCTGCGTGTCACTTGAACCGCACGCTTGACGGCAGGACGGATCACCCCCACAACAGGCACTTCGCTTCGTGCTCGCAGATCGGGCAAAGCCACCGCAGAAACGGTGTTGCACGCCACAACGACCAACTTTAACCGCCCTTCGACGGATGGAAATGCCGGAGAATCTGGCTTGGTGTGAAGGGGCTGCCATGCTTCAAGCTTGCGTGTGCGCAACATCAGTTCGTGCGCCGCTATTTGTAAAAAAGCCAACGCTTCGCGTGCATAACGCCGCACCGTTTCAGGGCTTTTGTTGCCATACGGAACGCGTGCGGTATCCCCCAAATACAGGATCGTCTCGGATGGCAATAGATCGCGCATCGCACGCACGACCGTCAAACCGCCAACTCCCGAGTCAAATACCCCGATCATTCCGCATCCTACGCATGATTTGTTATCGCTGCTTTTTAGTTAACAGGACGCATTCCCACACGCACCGAGTTGATCAGGCCGCCTTTGATGCGGTGGACCGTCTCCGAAGAATTCCACGCGACACGGCCATTTTCAAGCGCAGCAGAGACTTGGATCACGTACACGCCGCACAAAGAATTCGGAAAGACGACTGTTTGTGCCGCGCATTTGTAAACGTCGCCTTTTCCATCCAGATGCAATGCTTCGCGGCTTCCGTCTTCGGCTTGTCGCCAGAGCTTGACGCGCACTTCTTGAATCGCCGCCCCTTCGGTCGTTGGACACACGGCACTTCCATCAAACAACCAACCGATCTCCAATTCACCGCGCTCTTTGCAAGATGGGTCCACATTTGGACGTGTCACGCACGCCGCAACCAACCACCCCAACAACAACACACCCACCAAACCACGCATGATCCGCACGAAACGATCTCCCATCTTTCCAACCTCAACAACATCCGTCTGAATCGACCCACACGCAACGCATCAGCCCAGCAACACGCACGCAATCCCCATGCACTTAACAGCACACACAACCCCCTGTCAAGCGAGACACCAGACCATCACACATCCACGCCGTTGCTTGGGGCAACAAGCCTCGAAAAAGACCACTCCACAAGGGTGATCGAAAGGCTTGCCATCGCGGCGGCTTTTGTGCTACATACGGCTCCATATTTTGCGGATGCGTACGGGTTCGGCGCAACGGGCCGATGCTTTGTACGGATTCGGCGCAGCGGGCTGATGCTTTTTTACGCCCTCTTTGAACCGATATCCCCAACACACCGACCCTTCCAAGAGGCTCCGTTTTTGCTCCCCTGACACTCAAAGAACAAAGGATTCTGTATGTTGAAACGTCTGCTGTATCCGTCACTTTGGCTTGGCTTGCTCTTGACTTATGCGATGACTCTGCCCAACGCCGCAGCGCAAGGCTTCACACCTTGGCCCGGCAACAAAGAAACCACCGACACCGCCGAAAAAACGTGGGCTGTGATCTACACTTCCAAAGGCACGATCATCGCGCAACTCTTTGCCAAACGTGTCCCCAAAACCGTCGCTAACTTTGTCGCCCTTGCCACAGGCACCAAGGCTTGGAAAGACCCGACCAGCGGCCAGATGCAATACAACCGCCCCTTCTATGATGGCCGTATTTTCCACCGCGTCATCCCCAGCTTTATGATCCAAACAGGCTGTCCGCTTGGAAACGGAACAGGCGGCCCGGGATATCGGTTTGAAGACGAGTTCCATCCCGACCTCAAGCACGACAAGCCCGGCATCTTGAGCATGGCGAACTCGGGTCCCAACACCAACGGTAGCCAATTCTTTATCACCCACAAAGCCACCCCTTGGCTCGATGGCAGCGAGATGAAGGTGTGCTCCAACTTTCCGGGTCGCTTTGTCCGATGCCAAGGCGACTTCCAATGCGAGATCCTCGCTCAGCGCTACCCGCAGTTCGCCAGCGGAAAACCCGCCTGCAACCGCACTGTCAAGCGCGGCCACAGCGTCTTTGGTCAAGTGGTTCACGGTCAAGACGTCGTGATCGCCATCGGAAACGCCCCCCACAACCAAACCCGCCCCACCGAAAACATCACCATGAACCGCGTCTTGATCAAAAAAACCGCCCAATGGGACAAAGCATGGCTCGATATCAACCACCTCAACACGGTTCCCCCAAAGCCGCCCACCACTCCACCCACCAAATAAACCTAGGCGCGACACGCTTGGGATAGATGTTGTGGGGCGTTGCTCCAAAGTCGCACTGTCGCGATCCCGGTCAATCTTTATCCAACCCACAGCCCAAGCGGCTGTATGCTGCGGAGACTTTTCGATGAAAGCCCAATCGTTCTCTCCCCCCCCTCAACACAGACGCACCGTATGGACGCGCTTTCTGCGGCTTGCAAGCGGGGGCGCGGGCCTTGCGGTGTTGTTTGTGGGACTCCTGCTTGTTCCCCCAAACGCCGCAAACAGCGACACTTCCAAACAACCTTGGGCAATCTTGCACACAGAGCGCGGTGCCGTCGTCATCGAACTGTTCGAGCGATACGTCCCGAAATCGGTCAAACACTTTATCGATCTCGCGACAGGAGCGCGTGAATGGACTGATCCCAAAACCAAGCAAAAAGTCAAACGCCCACTCTACGATGGTTTGACCTTCCATCGAATCCTCCCCACTTACTTGGTGCAGGGAGGATGCCCGCTTGGCAATGGACGCGGTGGACCCGGCTTTTCGGCAGACGATGAATTTCATCCACAACTCCGTCACCAAACCGTCGGAATGGTCGGCTTTTCCAACATCGGCTCCAACACCAACGGCAGCCAGTTTTACATCACCCTGCGTAGCACCCCTTGGCTCGATCCCAAAGAGATCAAAGGACGCTATTGCGAAAACTTTTCGACCCCTGTACGCTGCCTCAGCGATCAGGATTGCACAGACTACGCACGGCAGTTTCCGAGTGCTGCCGACGGTAGCGCGATCTGCAAAGAACGCGTTGTGCGCCGTGGTTACACGATCTTTGGCAAAGTGGTTCACGGAATGGACGTGATCAACGCCATGGCCGAAGCACCACTCGATGCAAGCGGCCAACCGTCCTCACCGATCCAAATCAAACGCGTCAAGATCCAGCTTGGCAAGGCGTGGAAACGCACTTGGCTACGACTGAGCGAAGACGACTAATCTCCCCATCACAAAAAGGAAAAACGCATGGCTCTTTATGCAGATTTTTATACCAGTATGGGCAACTTCACCGTTGAACTCTTTGAACAGCAAGCCCCGCACACCGTCGCCAACTTTGTCGGCCTCGCGACGGGAAGCCAAGAATGGCTTGACCCCAAAACCCGCCAAGCCCAACACAACCGCCCCTTTTATAACGGCCTTGCTTTTCACCGCATCATCAAAGACTTCATGATCCAAGGCGGTTGCCCCCTTGGTGTGGGTACAGGCGGTCCCGGCTACAAATTTGCTGATGAATTCCACCCCGCGCTCAAACACGATGGTCCCGGCGTGTTGAGCATGGCGAACTCTGGCCCCAACACCAACGGCAGCCAATTCTTTATCACCCACAAAGCCACCCCGTGGCTCGACAACCGCCACTCCGTCTTTGGCAAAGTTGTGGGCGGAATGAATATCGTGGACGCCATCGCTTCCACTCCCACAGGTCCCGGTGACAAACCCCGAACCCCTGTCGTCCTCGAAACCATCCAAATACGGCGTGCCTAGATCGCGCAAACCGCCCAGAGACGGCGACGAGAGAGAGATGGAAGACAAACAAACGGCTCTTGATTTTCCCATCGAAGAGATGGTGACAGTCTTTCTAGGCGACCTTCAAAACTGCCGAGAGCGCTTGATCACGCTCGAAGAATACGACATCCCCGCCGTGATCGTCGGTGACATCGAAGGCGAAGTCCCTGCACAAGGCCCACCCACCCTCGAACTGCGCGTATACCGCGAAGATATCGAAGCGGTCGTGGAACTTTTTCAACAGATCTGGCAAGAAACCCTTGCCTTTGCGGGCCTTGAGGCTCCCCCCGATCAGATCGTCGATCTGTCCCAAGACACCGTCGTCTGCCCGGGATGCCAAACCGAGATCTCCGAAGTCACTGACGAAGGCGAATGTCCCGAGTGTGGCTTGTTCTTGGGATTTCCCCCCGAAGAAGACGATCCTTCCGAAGAGAACACGTCCTCTTAATCCTTCATCCTCCCCGCTTTGCTCGCTTTCTCTCTCCATCGCCCCACACTCGACACACACGGAAAGTCCATGCTGCTCGTACTCAATGAACACCACCCTCAACCCCGAAAACTTCAACGCGCTATGGAGATCCTCCAAGAAGGCGAGATCCTTTGCTATCCCACCGATACGGGTTATGGCCTTGGATGCGATATGAACCAACGCAAGGCCGTCGAAAAACTCTATCGCATCACCAACCGCCCCAAAAACAAGCCGGGTGCGCTCTTAGCGTCCTCCTTTAAACAGGTCTCTCAATACTGCTACATCGGCGATATCGCCTACCGTGTCGCCAAACGCGTCCTACCCGGCCCCTACACGCTCATTCTTCAAGCCACCAAAGAAGTCCCACGCCACCTCCAAGGCAAACGCAAAGAAGTCGGCATCCGCATCCCCGATCATCCCGTGATTCTCGGCATTCTTGAACTCATGGGAACCCCTCTGCTCAACGTCACCGCCAACGATCTCTCAGGCCAATACATCGACGATCCCCGTGAGATCGAAGACCTTTACGGAAAATTGATCGGCGCGGTGATCGATGCAGAGATCCTCCCCGAAAATCCGTCCACCATCGTCGACTTGACCACCGCAACCCCCGAAGTCTTGCGCCTTGGCGTCGGCGATCCCGCTGTCTTCTTTTGATCGGATCGGAATTACGCATAGGACTTACTTCGCTCCTATCGCATTTTGTATCGCTGCTCTTTTCCTGCGCACACCGCAGATCGCTGTGTGCTTCTCGCGCCCTGCTTTTGCTTTCACGGGAGTTTTCGGTCAATGAGTTACGAAACATGGATCGGCTTGCGCTACCTCAAATCACGCCAGCGCACCTCTTTTATCTCGCTGATCACGTTGATCAGCATCCTTGGCGTGACGCTTGGAGTGGCGACTCTGACGGTCGTCCTCTCCGTGATGAACGGCTTTCAACAAGAACTCATCTCCAAAGCGATCGGAGCCCACGCCCACGCCATCCTGTTTCGTTATGGTGTGGACTTCCGCGACCACCAAAGCGTTCAACAAAAACTCCTGCGTTATCCCGGTATCCGTAGCGTCTCCCCCATCGTCCTCGGTGAAGTCATGATCTCCGCAGGACGAAAGCGCATTGGGGTTGGCCTCAAAGGCATCGATATCTCCAAACCCGCTCACCTCGAAACCCTCTTGCGCCACGGCCTGAGCAAGCCCCAAGGTCTCATGCGCCTCAAATCACCCCATCCTGCCGAACTTCCCGGTATCGCTCTCGGCAAAAGTCTCGCTGAAAAGCTCCAAGTCCGCGAAGGCGATATCGTCCGTGTGATCTCGCCGATCAGCCTTTTTGGACTCAGCTACAAACAGCGCTCTAGCCATCGAAACTTTCGCGTCTCTTATCTCTTTCGTTTTGGCTTCCATCAATACGACAGCAAACAATGCGTGATCGAGCTTTCTCAAGCCCAAAGCTTCTTTAACCTCAACAACTCGGTCAGCGGCTTAGAGATCCTGCTGCATGATCTCCAACAGATCGCCTCCGTGAAATCGGGGATCTTGCAACAACTGGGGGGATGGCCTTATCGGCTCCAAGACTGGCGCGATATGAATCGCAACTTGTTCAAAGCCATCGAGCAAAACAAGTTCGCGCTCAGTATCGTCTTGCTCTTTATTATCCTTGTCGCTTCCCTCAACATCGCAGGGACGTTGATCTTGATGGTGCTCGAAAAATCCAAAGATATCGCCATCCTTCGAACGATGGGCGCAAGCCGCCAAGATATCATGAAGATCTTTATGACGTATGGTTTGTACATCGGCGCGCTTGGGACTCTTGCAGGTGTTTTTCTCGGGCTGCTTCTTTGTCAACTTGCCCAACGCCTTCATATCCGCCTTGATGCCGAGATCTACTTCATCTCTCGACTTCCCATCCAGATCCGACCTGTCGAAGTCACCGTTGTTGCGGTCTGTGCCTTGATCATCGCTTTTCTCTCGGCGATCTATCCCGCAGTCCAAGCCGCCCGACAAAAACCCGTAGACATCTTGCGCTACGAGTGATCTTCCCCATCCCCCGACTTCTTCGCGCAACCACCGCGCAAGGAACCTTACTTGACAACGCCACATGCTCCTCCGCCCAACGAAAAACGAAACTTCTATGCGCTGTTTTTTGATGTGTTCTTTTTCGGAACAGCCCTTTCGATCATCGATCCAAGCACCACCATCCCTGCTTTTGTCAGCCACCTCACCCAAGAAACATGGTTGATCGGCCTCGCAAGTGCGTCCTTTTACACTCTTTGGCTGGCTCCTCAACTTTTGGCAGCACGACCGATCTCGCGTTCCCAAACCCGCAAGCCTTGGGTGATCTGGCCCGGGTTCCTTGCACGTCTGCTGTTTTTCTCTCTCGCTGTTCTGATCATGTGGATCGGCCCGAATCACCCGCAACTTCTGCTGTGGAGCTTTTTGATCACCTGCATGATCGCACGGATGATCGAAGGAGTCGTCGCCACCGCATGGTCTGATCTGCTCGGCAGTAGCCTTCAAGCCCGCTCCCGCTCCCGCGTCCTCGGCTACGCCCAAGTCCTCCAAGGCCCCTTTATCGCGATCGCGGCCCTCACCATCGTCCCTTTCGTGCTGTCTCGATACACCTTCCCTTACAACTTTGCCCTTCTCTTCGCGATATCGGGCTTGCTGATGATCGCGGGGTGGCTCTCCTTGATCCAAGTACAAGAACGCCCCCCTCAACATCTGCTTCAACTGCCTCCACTCAAGGAATATCCGCGATATCTGTTGCAGATCATCCAAAAAGACCCACCATTCGGGCGTTTTCTCGTGGTGCGTTTGCTCTTTGATATCGCCAACGGCGCGTCCATCTTTTACACCGTGTACGCGCTCAAAGTTCTTCGTCTGCCTTCTTCCGAGATCTTGGGGCACTTTGTGTTGTTGTTGATCGCGGGACGTGTCTTCGCCGCCCTTACCTTGACCCCGCTCATCGAACGTTGGCATCAACGTTTTGGCATCTGGGCCGGGCTGACATTTCTGTCCCTGCATCTGTTGTGCGCCATCGCTGCAACGTTCTCTCCTATGCCTTACGCACTCACGCTGCTTTCTTGCGCAACCTTTTTACGCGGCAGCGAGCGTTGTACTTGGAGTCTTGGCTTCTTTGGATGGGTGATCGATCATGCTCCCGACAACCAGCGCCCCCTCTACATCGGCCTTGCGAATCTCGCCACCGCCATCGGCCAGCTATCTCCTCTGCTCGCAGGTTTCTTGTTGTTGTTTCTCTCCTATCCATCGCTGTTTGCGCTGTCTCTTGCTCTTACCCTGTGTGCTTTTTTCCTCTCACGCCGTCTCCCCTAATACGATATCTTCGTCTTAGCGCATCGTCTTCACAACCCGAAAGCCCACGCCCGAACCACGACTGTTGATCCGCATCCCTGCCCGCGTCGCAGCACGCAACATTCGCGACTCCGCCCAAAATCCGCCACCTCGAAAGACCATATAATCGCCTTGAGTTGGCTTCAATTGCACAGGATCAACCGCAGCTTGGGATGGGTAAAGAGCATACGCATCATAGCACCACTCCCAAACGTTTCCCGCCATATCATACAGCCCCCATGGATTGGGCTTTTTGCGCCCAACACGCGATGTTCCTTTGTGGGGTGAATTCCCACAATACCACCCGATCTGCTCCGCGTTGGGATCGAGAGTGTCGCAAGTCGTCAGGGTGATATCTCCGTTGTAAAGCGCCGTATTTGTCCCCGCACGATAGGCATATTCCCACTCTGCTTCGGTCGGCAAACGATAGCCCGCACAAGCGTAGTAGCTGTTTCCCGCATACGCGGGCTTGATCGTGCAAGACACCGCTGTACCGACTCCCGCACAAGAAAAGCACTCTTCAAGTCCGTTCTTCCGAGAAAGCGCGTTCGCAAACGCAAGCGCTTCGTGCCAATTGACATTTTCGACTGGACAGATCTCCCCACAATCCGCAAAAAACGAGGGATTGTAGCCCATACGTTCCTTGAATTCTTTTTGCGTCACTTCATAGCGTCGGATCGAAAAAGCTCTTGTCAAACGCACATCGTGTTGGTTTTCGTCTTTTTGACGGCCCTTTTCCAAAGTAGGCGATCCCATCGTGAACCGACCCGCCGAGAGATTGGCTTCGGACGTGATATCGGGAACCACGCAACGCCCTTGCAAGCACAGCGCATCATTTGCGCAAGCCTTGCCACAACCGCCGCAATGACGCGCATCTCCTTGGATATCTACGCACTGCCCATCGCACACATCGGGGTTCTGCGCCGAGCAAGCCTTGATGCACGCCCCCGCTTCGCAACGTTCGTCTTTTTGACAGGCGTTCCCACAACGACCGCAATGTTCGGGGTTTTTGTTAACATCCACACATCCCCCAAAACACACCGTTGGCGTCACCGCAGGACAAGACACTTGGCACTGCCCTTCGACACAAACTTCGCCCGAAACACAGGCTTTTTCACACCCTCCACAATGTTGGCGATCGGTGTTTGCATCCACACAACGATCTGCGCAAAGTACCGATTGACCGACACAACCGCATTGTCCGTTAACGCAAAACAAGCCCACCTTGCAAGCACGACCACAGGCCCCACAATGCAGCAGATCGCGCTCAAGTGCGATGCAGCCGCCCAAACAAACGGCAGGCGTCCCCGCAGGACATGAGGCCACACAACCGCCCTCCACACAAACTTGCCCCGCAGGACAAGGCTGGCCACACCCTCCGCAATGACGACCATCTGCCCGAGGATCGATGCAAGCCCCCTCGCACTCCAAAAACGGTGGCGCACAGCGACACGTCCCCTGCTCACACTTCCCTCCCGCCAAACAAGAGCGACCGCAAGCCCCGCAATGAAGGGGATCTTGGCTTGGCGAGACGCATCGACCCTCACAAAAAGCCTGTGTTGGCGGACAAGCGACCAGACATTTGCCTTGTTCGCAGCGTTCTTCGGCCTTACAAGCCCCCTCGCAACGGCCACAATGGCGCGGATCGCTTTGTAGATCAAAGCACCCCTGCGCACACTCCACCAACGGGGCAGCACAAACGCACAAACCATCCGAACAGGCACGCGGAAGCAGGCAATCTTGTGCAGAGCAAGGCAGATCGGTTTGGCACGAAGACGCGGCCCACAAGCCGAACAACACCCCTCCACACAACAACAAACGCATCACCCACCGCATGCTTGCCACTCCACGCTAAATCGCTTGACGCTTCGTTGAGCATCGTTCGAGAAAACAAGCCCTTCCACACAAGCCCTTCTTTGACGATACCCCACAAAACCAAACACCCCCAACAAGTGAGACCTCTTTGAAGAGAAGTCTCCTCGTCAGAAATTGTCAACCCCCTGCGCTGAACTCACCGAGTGTTCGGAGTATCGGATGTTTACGATGCGATACGTTGGGTTGCGATACACAAGTACGGCGAAAACCCATGACGACGCCAAAATCGCTCCGCAGCGTGGTTGTGCGTAGCGAAGTTCAACTCGACCTGTTGGATGCCTTGGATCTGAAACCATTCGATCGTGCAACGCACCATCGCGCTGCCCAACTGATGGCCCCGAAAAGCAGGTTGAATGTATGTGTCGATGATCTGACCAAAACGATTTTCCTGCAACAGCGGGGTTCGTGTCACACAAGCCGACAAAAATCCAATCGGGTGTTGGAGGTGGCGCAAGACCAACAACAAGTGTCCGGGCTGTGTTAGGTAGTTGAGAAACGTGCGGCGCAGAGAATAACGCGCCGTCGGACGGCGTTGAAAAAGGCTGGTCTCTTGGGCGTGTTCATCCATCAAAGATTCCCAAAGATCCAAGATCGCTTTGATATCCGAAGGATTCGCTCGATCCAAAAAAAGCTGGTAGCCCACTTCTCGCGGAAAAGACCGCGTAAAAGCTCCTTCTGCATCCAACGAACCTTCCAGCAACATCGACTCGCAGAGATCCTTGATCTTGAGTCCTTCTTTTGCGCGCTGAAACCCCGTTTCAAACAGCCTCCGCAAGTGACTCCACGCCTGCACACGAAATGCTTGCATCCCTTCGTTTGGGGCGATCACCCACCACGCGCTTCGGCGTGTGTGCGGCCAAGTCGCCCCGACACCTCCGACTTCGACCGACCACAGCGACACTTGGAGTTCTTCTAGCCCCTGAATCAAAGACTCATAAGTGGCCCCAGATACCGAATTACGCGGTTCTGCTGTGCGTAAAGGAACATGGAGCAACACCCAAAATCCCCTTGTTAAGGCTGTTTCCAAAAGATGCAGCACATCAGAAAGATCTTCCTCGATATGTTCTGGCTCGATCAACAAGATCCCGGGTGCCCGAGCTTGGCCGAGGTAGATCATCTCTCGCAGCGTCTCGTACACCGCTCCATCGATCTGCAAGATGCGATGCGGCCCTTGCTGCCGTGATATCCCGACAGATTGCAACCACGCTTCAAGGTGAGCTTGCCATTGCACAGGCTCGCGCACCCGCCGACCACCCAAGACAAAACGCAACGCCAGCCGCCCGTTGCTCAACGCATGCAGCGCACGCAACGCCATCCCCCGCGCTCCCAAGAAAAATCCTGATCGCAGAAAAGGTCGAAGCCATCGCCACAATGGAAGATCGCGCAAAGCAACCATCGCCTCTTCCTGTGCAGCCTGTTCTAACTGCCGCGCTTCGGCCCCTGCCTGCAAACAAACATCGCTCCCGTCACTTTCCAAAAACCAAAACTCCCCCTCTTTCGGCTGCAAATGCGCGAAAAGGTCCAGCAGTAAACTTTGCTTGGCCAGTTCGATCGCGTCCCCTTCGCTCTCTGCTTGTTCGTGTGCTTGTTTTGCCTCTTCTCGGCTCCTCATCGCGCTCTCCCTCGGATCGTCAAGACCGTCCTCTACACCACCTCCGCAGGATTGCAAAGCCAGTTGTTGGTTTGTGTGATGGGGCGCTGCTTGGTTTATGTGATGGGGTGCTGCTTGGTTTATGTGATGGGGTGCTGCCCCAAACCCCGCAAGGGACTATCGCCCCTGGACCCCGTATTGGCGAAGAGATCATCGGTTTTGACACCCACAACTCTCTCGCTTGAGCATCCGCGAACACGGGTATCTGCCCAACGGCACCACTCCTATATTGCAAACAAAGAACTGCTTTTGCCAAATTTCTGGCTTGCTTCTAGCTTGCTTCTGGCTTTCGTGAGGTTCCGCCCCGCATCGGCAGGGCGGCTCTACGTTTTCCAAACCCACCCCCTACCGCTCCAAAGACCTTTGGCCGTCAATCAGGAACAGCTTCTGTTTTCTTGGGCGGACCGAGTCGAAGGCGACAAACCATCCATCCGATCCCTCCGCGAAAGTCTTGTGCAACAGCGACGATGGTTGCTTGCGTTCCTTCGGAAAGCGGCTTTCCTTGAAAGTCTGTGGGAAACCATGTCGGCCAAGGGCTATCTCGTGGGGGGTTCTTGCCCGATAAGACGGTCGATTGGCGGTTGAACTCGCCTGCATTGGTAAACCAGACGATCGAGATATCTTCGCGTGGCTGATCGGGAAGCGGCGTCGGCAGGAGATCTTGGGATTGCGGATCGATGCGTGCGCGGATCTCGACGGACGCATCCGCAGGAATCTCGTGTGGTTTACAAGCGTCGGGGTTTCGCTCGTCGCAACAATCCACCTCCATCCCGCCCATCGTGACGCCCAAAAAGCGAGGATTGGTGTTTTGCTTGGGAGGTTCGCGTTTCGAGAGGCGTACGCGCTTGAAGGAAACTTGATCAAGCCCTTGTATCCGAGCAGAAAGCACCATCACAGCTTCTCGGCCTTTGGTTTGTTCTTCTGCGTTCAACGGATTCAAATACGCTGCGGGCGTTTGCCAACTCACCGAAACCCCGCAAGGTGGCGAAGTGATCTGAAACTTGCTCAGATCGATACCTCCCCCACCATCGGCCCCGCCACCATCGGCCCCGCCACCATCGGCCACGCCGCCATCCGAAGCCCCAGAAATGAACGAAAAATCTGTGCAAGAACGCGAGCTATCTTCGACAGGCCCGACCCCCGGCAAACAACCCACCCAAAGCGCGGAAGGATCGGCAGGTCCGCCGTCTGAAAGACACGAAGGAAAGGGCAAAAACCCCGTTGTAGGGACAATGCCCTTGCTATCGACGGCCAGAAAGCGCAGCTTGACGGGCTGTCCGGGCGTGACTTCGGGCGGTTCGGCTTGGATCGCTAAGATGCGCATCTTGTCGATAAAAGAACTCGGTGGGAAGGGGACTTCGCATTGATTGACGCAGCCCACCAAAAGAATCAAAAAGCTCAGGCACCCAAGGCTGCGCAAACATCGGCGAGATCGAACGATCGAGAATCGAAAGCGGTGCGGTTGGAGTGTCATCATCGCATCAAAACTGCGCTTTAATCCCGATAGAAGGCAAGATCGGGATGCCCGTAAGGGGGGCTTGTTTGGTGTAGTCATAATTGTTGATCCGACCTTCTTGGTTCAGTTGGTAGTAAACGTTCTGGACGTCTAGGTAAAAGATCATTTTCCACGTTGGGAAGGCGTATTCGTAATCAAGGCGCAGATCGAGTTGATGGAAAAGCTCGGCGCGTGCAGAGTTGGTCTTGCCTCGGATCGGCAAATAACTAAACGAGTCTGCGTTGTAGATCCCGCCTATATTGGGCGTGTACGGATTCCCTGAAACCAATCGAAAACGCGCACTCAACGTCAGACCCCAACCGATCTTGTAAGCCCCAAGCAACGTCAAGATGTGCGTTTGATCAAAGTTGAACAACTCCCACTCTTGCGTGGTGCGATTCAACCGCTCGGAACGACCGAGTGTATAGCTGATCCATCCAAAGAATTTTCCGTGTGGTTTGTGACGGATCAAGAATTCGACACCATAGGCACGACCTTGGCCCTTGTTGGTGACGCGCTCTGGGACTTCTTGACCGTTGCGCACCACCACATCACTGCTGCTCACCACCAAACCGCTCAGATCTTTGTAATATCCGTTGACTTCGGTCGCAAAGAACTCCGTCCAACGTACTTCTGCACCAAGAACGTAGTGCATCGCCTTTTCTGCCCGAATATCGGGGTTTCCAAACATCTCGGAAGAATTGAGCCCCGTGGCAGGCTGCGAAAACAGACCCACACTCGCCTTGAGCGTCAAGATCTTGATCGGGTCCCAAGCCACGTTGAAGCGCGGATCAAAAGTAAATTCTTTGGTGCGTCCAAAGAAATCAACCCGTATCCCCGGTACGATCCGCAACGAAGGGATCGGCATCCACGCGGCCTCGATGTACAGGGCAGGTTCAGGAATCCATGTATTGATCAGATTTTCCTTGAGATCGCGCAAGATGTTCGTTCCCCCCGTGTTTCCGTCCCCAACACGCGGCGTCGAAGGCGGGGCATCAAAGCGCTGTTCTTCGTAGCGAAGGCGCATATCAAGACCCGCTCGGATCATCAATTGCTTGAAGGGAGTCCAACGCATCTCATCGCGGATCGACAAGATCGGCTCGAACAATCCAAATGCAAACTGATCACCGCCTTTGGTGTCAGTATTGGTAGTGCCGATCTGTACGGCGAGATCGTGTTCAAAAGTGGTGCCTAGCCGAAAAGCCCAAGAGAAATTCAATCGATGAAACGCCGTATAAAATAGAAAATCTCCGCGTATATCGGAGCGCCCCACAGGTTCGCTGCGCAAGAAGGACAGCTTGTCACCCGAACCAAAGTACATCAGCGTCAAGCGGTTGTGCCGATCAACGTTCCAGTCGATCTTGAACTGGTAATCGTAATAACGCGGCGCGACAGTCAGATCAAAGGCCCGATTCTTCGGCAAGATCAGATTCAGAAACAGATCCAAGTGACTTCGCCGAAAAGAAGCCACAAAGGTTGCGCCTTTCCACAAAGGCCCCTCAAGAAAAAGCCCGATATCGATGATATCCAGATCCACATAACCATGAAAACGATCTTTTCCGGGGCGAGTTTGCAGATGGATCACACCGCCCATCCCACGCCCGTATGCGACACTAAAACCGCCCGGGATAAAGTCGAGGCGTTGGGCCATATCGCCGTTGACGACGGCGGTCAGACCGCCAAAATGGTACAACTGCGGGATCTGATGGCCGTCAAGATAGGTGCGTGTGTCTCCCGGGGCAGAGCCGCGCACGATAAAGGCCCCTGCGTTGAGGGGAGTTCGCGCAACCCCGGGAAGGTTTTGTATGACTTTGAGCGGATCGCCTTGGGTTCCGGGGGCGATGCGGATCTCTTCTTCTTGAAGGCTTTGTTGATGGATCTCAAGGCGTTGGCGTTTGGCTCGCGTCACACTTTGAAACAGCTCCTCCGAGGTGGAGCGCAAGTAGACTTGCAAGTCGAGTGTTTTTTTGCGTGCCACGGTGACGGTCTGACGGAGCTTTTCAAAGTTGGGAACAGGCGCAACAAAACGATAACGCCCGGGCTGCACGTTGGGGATCGAAAAGGCTCCTTCGGGATCGGTGATCGCTTGGTAGCGTTTCCGCCCAAGCAAGTAGACTGGCGCACCTTCGATCGGACGGCGAGTTCCGCGCTCACGCAAAAACCCACGAACCACAGAGGCCCCCGCACTATCGAGAGTGCGTGATTCGATCGCTCGACGCGGCGGAGGCAAGGCCGTTTGGGTGGCAGGCAGGGACGTAGGTTTGGGCCGTGTGGCAGGTCGCGAAACAGCGATCGTTTGGAGCGTAAAACGATACCGATACGCGATGCGCACAGGAACGGGCTTGCCTTTGAAGGTGGCGGGTTGAAACGCAAAGCGTTGTACCGCTGAAAGAGCCGCTTGATCGAATTCTGCCCCTGCGGATTCAACCACCGTTGCTTTCACCACTTTGCCTGTTGCATCGACGATGAGCTGCAACAAAACAGCCCCTGTTTTCCGGGCTTTCAAGGCTTCTTTGGGATAAGGAGCCTGTACAAATTGTAGAAGCTTCGGAGGAACAAAACCTTGGGGAGTGGCGGGTTTTGTTGTGTTTGGCGGCGTGGGTTGTGCCGATGCGTTCGGCAAGATCAACGAGAGATTCCCCACCGTCCAACAGAAACAAAGCAGAGCAAACCACTGTGCCTTCGGTCGTTTCGGCTTTTGCGTCATGCGGCCCCGTACGTCCGCCGTGATCTTCAACACACAACTCTTCCTTTCAGTAGGATAGGGACTACGCAAAAAACCCGTGTTCGCGCCATGCCAAGCGACAGAGTCGTCGGCGTGAAAAACCTGCGATCTGTTCGCCAATACGGGGCTTACGCAGTTCGATACGAAAAAGGCCGATGTTCGGGCGCGGGCGGTTCGCGAACCGCCCCTACAACGGGTTGATTCTTCACGCTTTCCCTCTTCAACTGCGTAACTCCTATCCTATTTCAAATCGTCGAAGCGGCTCACTCTGGAACAAAACGAGAGGTGTAGCGGATGACGGCGTCGACAGCTTTTCCTTTGTAACGTGCGGCTCGAAACCGACAACGCATCAAAGCCGCACGAACAGATTTTGAAAATCCATACTTGTCGGCCCCATCGGGTCGAACGCTGATCACACGGACACGGCGGATTCGTCCGTTTTGTCGGATCTCTAGGCTCGAAACGATCACCGCTTGGATGCCGAGCCGCTCGGCTTCGGGGGGATAGTTGGCTTTGGGGCATTGAACCTCTTGGGGGTATTGATCCAACTCGAAGTCGGGGATAGGCTGAAACACATCTTTTTTCCCCGTCCCTTGGGGATCTCCCGCCTCGCCGTCAGGGGCGTTGTAAGAGCGAACCTGACTGGGAGGAGTAAAACGCCCATCGGGTTCTTTCATCAGCGTATTTCCAACGCGGATGGCGTTGCGCCCACCGGGCTTTTGCGAAACAGAATCCATCGAGACGCCAAAGATCGGCTGTGCTTCTTCGGCGCGTGGGGGTGGGCGTCGCGGAGGTTGATTGGGCGGTGGGATGGGCCGAACAGCACGCGGTCGGGGACGAGGGCGGATGCGCGGGCGGATGCGCGGTTTGGGCCGTGGCTTCGGGCGGATCACAGGTCGCGGAACGGGCGGAGGTTCGGGTGGGCGCGGTGCAGGGCGCGGAGGTTCGGGGCGCGGCTTGAGCAAGCGAAAATGCACCTTTTTCGGCTCCGGTGGGCGTGGCGCTGGTTTGTAAAGAATCAAGCCAAAAGCTAACCCTGCATGCAGCAACGCCGATGCAACGGAAGCAACGCTCCAACGCAGCAGTTTTTTCTCTCGCAACGTCGCGAGTAGGCTCCTCATGACGTCCCCTTCCTCAAGGCGCACTCGGATTGATATTGAATGCGTATTGTTCTACACCCAATTGACGGAGCGTATCGAGCAACCACATCACCTTCCCATGCGGAACAAGCTGATCTGCCGCGATCACCACTTGGAGCTTTTTGCTACCTTTTTTCTTGAGCTCCGAAGACACCCGCTCGCGCAAAGCGGGCGGCGTCACCTCCGTCCCATTGATGTAGTAACGCTCGGGTAAGGTTTTGTCTGCGCGTGAGATCGTAATCGCCAAAGAAGAAGGCTCCCCTCCCTCGCCTGTACTGGCTTTGGGAAGCTCCACAGGGATCGCAGGCGGCACCATCAGGCGCGCCGTCACCATAAAGATAATCAACAACACCAACACCACGTCAACAAGCGGTGTGACGTTGATATCGACGATCACATCGTCGTCTTGGCCGCCAGCTTTACCAGCCATCTTGGTTTCTCCTTGAAGCGGGTTATCCAGCGCGTTCTTCGGTGGATGCGCGAGATTCGTTTTTTCGAGGCGGCAAGATCACAGGTTGCACGAAGTGGGGATCGTGTGCTTCTCGGCTTCGCAAGTACGCAAGAAGCTCGTGCAACAGCGTATCCGCCCCAGACAACGTCACTTTGACGCGGCGCTGGAAAAAGTTGAACGCCAAGACCGCAGGGATCGCCAACAACAAACCCACCGCCGTCGCCACCAACGCTTCCGAGATGCTGCCCATCAGTTTGTTTCCAGACTGGCTGAGTTGGGTCGTGGACAAGTCGCGAAAAGCGTTGATGATCCCCAACACGGTTCCAAATAGGCCGATAAATGGGGCATTGTTCCCCAACGTACCCAAGACAATCAATCCGCGCTCCAGCTTGATCTTTTGCTGCTCACGAACCCCCGCTGCCGCTTCTTGAACCGCATCGGCTCCCCCCGCTGCCATCGCCAACGACTCGCGCAAAATCACCACCTCAGGCGTTTCTTCACGAGCAAATTGTTCGGATGCTCGGGCGGTTCCACCCTCCTGAAGACTTCGGCGCAAACGCCGACGCAACTGCTCGATATCGCTACGTACACGCCAAAAAAACACCACACGCTCGACCATGATCGCGATCGAATACAAACTCAACGCCAACAACAAATACAACACCCATTCCGCGCCGATCTGCGCCATCTCCCACAACTTATGCGATAACATCCATGCCTCATCTTCTTTCGTCCAAGCACATCCTTTTCGGACTTCTTTTCGACATCCTCTTCGCACGAAAACACCACAGGTTCCGCGCCGATGCGAATCTACGCGAAAGCCATCGAACTTGACAAGAGGAGCCTGCTTCTGCTACCCACACAAGAGGATTTTTGTGCCGTCTCGCAAGATCACCGAGCCTTCGCGGGTTCCCTTCCTCAGATGCTCTCTCCCCCTTCGAGGCTTCGTCTCGACGAGAAGTCCGCCAACCACAGGCCAGATGATCTTGCGCTAGACCCCAAAGAGAGGAACGTATCGCATGCCTCGTTCGCTTTTTCTTGTCGCCCTCTTTGTTGCAATGATCGGTCTCCACCTCGGTTGTGGACCCGTTCAATACATCTCTTCGATCATGGAAGCCTCCGAAGCCGAGCAAAACGCCAAAAACGCCAAAGCATGGGAATGGGCGTGCTTTGAATACTACGCCGCTCAAACCTATATGCGGAAAGCCGTCGAAGAAGCCGGCTTCTCGGACTTTGAAGCTGCCGCTCAATTCGCCTCACAAGCCGCTACCTACGCCAAAGCTGCCCAACGCCTCGCAGAGATGCGTCAAACCCAACAGAAAAAGCCTCCTGTCGTCTGCGACCGCGCCAAGATCATGGAACAGCGCTACATGAAAGAGAATAGCGCTCCCGGCAACAACTACTTGCGAAAACGCATCGTCGAATGATACCGCCATCCCTTCTCCGTAGGTTTTCCTTCACGCAAGACCTGCGGTACGCTCGAATCTGTCGGTTCATACGAATCCAACGCGGAGGTCTACGTTGAGACGTTATCTTGTTTTGTTGAGCGCATGGTGTCTCTTGTTGTTGCCGAGCTGCGCCACCGGCCCCGAAGTCCGCACCCGCCTTGACTGGCTACAAACCCAAGTCAACGCGATGGACAAAGATGGCGCACGCTTGTGTGCGCCTTATTCCTATGCCAAAGCCCGCGCAGAGACCGAATTTACAGAAACCGAACTCCGTCAAGGCCAACATATCCTCGCCGAATGGCACATGAAACGCGCCGTCGTTTGGGCAAAACTGGCCCGCGAAGAAGTCGAAGTCTTCCGAAAACGCGGCGAGATGTGGAAATGTATCGGCAAACCCAAACCTCGACCCCGCCCCCGTCCACGACCTGTCCCCAAGATCGATCCTTGCGCCAAAGATACCGACAGCGACGGCATCCCCGATTGTCGCGATCTATGCCCCACCCAACCCGAAGACTACCAAGGCTACGAAGACAGCGACGGTTGTCCTGACGGTGAACGCGACTCCGACAACGACGGCATCCCCGACTTCCGCGACAAATGCCCCTTTGAACCCGAAGACAAAAACGGCTTTCAAGACGAGGATGGTTGCCCTGATGCAGCCATTGATAGCGATGGCGACGGTATCCCCGACTTTCGCGACAAATGCCCCACCGTCCCGGGCGTTGAACCCAACGGCTGTCCCGCCATCAAGATCATTAAGAAAAAATACAAGTTGATCGTCATCAAAGACAAAAAGATCGAATTGCGCCAAAAAGTCTTCTTCGCGACCGCACGCGACAAGATCCAAAAGCGCTCCTTCGCCATGCTACGCGAAGTCGCCGACGCCATCCGCAGTAACAAAGGCATCCGCGTTTGTATCGAAGGACACACAGACAGCCGTGGCCCACGCGCCTACAACATCGACCTCTCCAAACGACGCGCCCGCTCCGTTCGCAACTTCCTCGTCCGAGAGCAAGTTGACGCAGGACAACTCACCCCCCTCGGATACGGGCCTGTCCATCCCATCGACACCAACCGCACCAAACGCGGACGCGCCACCAACCGACGCGTCGAATTCGCCATCATCAAGCCCGGCGAAGATTGCCCCCGTGGTTCCGCACCCGATTGATCCACACACAACGATCCATAGGGCTTATACGAAATCCGCCCATCGTGTGATCATAAAACGTAGGGGCAGCAAGGTGTGGCTGCCCAACAATAGGGCGTCTACGCACGACCCTTCGATCGCACATCTCTCGGAGATCGTATTACGTAGGCACAAAAAACGAAAAGAGGCGGAACTCACCTTGCAGCGAGGCTTTGTGAGCGTCGCAGGGAGAGGGGCTGTCGCGTAGCGACGGGGTGAGGGTAAAACAACATGTACCCTCGTAAGCGTAGGAGGGGGGGCGGGTTTCGCGATCAACGAAGAGAGCGGAGGGTGCGTTGGGCATCTTGATCGGAAGGATTGAGGCGCAGGCAAGTTTCGTAGGCTTGTTTGGCTTGTGGTTTTTGCCGTAAGACTTTGAGGACTTGCCCCAAACGGCAGAAGCCATCGGCATCTTGGGGTTCTTCTTGGGTGTAGCTTTGGTAGGCTTTGGCGGCTTCTTCGCGGTTTCCGACGCCTTCGTGTGCCAAGCCAAGGTTATACAAAGCGGCTGCAAGCTCTTGTTTGACGCTTGGGTCTTTGGTGGCTTCCCGCGCTTTTTGTGTCAGGACGGGGATGGCGCGTTGAAGGTAGGGCAACGCTTCGGCATAGCGATATTGTCGGATCATCAACGCTGCGAGGCTCACCGTCGATTCGACTTGGTTGGCATCGCTCTGTTGTGCCGAAAGATAGGCTTGGATAGCAAGGTCTTCTTTTCCTTGCATCGCCAAAGCGTTTCCGAGGTTCCGATGATAAAGTGCCTTTACGCCCGATTGAACGGCCTTTTGGAAAGCTGTTTCCGCTTGTTGAACAAGGTTCAATATCTGCGGTGGGAGAGCGGGGGCTTCTTTGTCGGCGGGTGGCTTCAAGATATCGGGATTGAGGGCGGCTGCTGTTGTGAACAAGGTCTCCGCTTGACGCAGATACACCGTTCCAAGGTTGTTCCAAGCAGCCGCAAGATCGGCCTTGTTTGTAAGTGCGCGCTTATAACTTTGCTCTGCGGCAGTGTGGCGCTTCAACGCGGCCTGAACGTCGCCAAGATACAACCAAACGAGCGGATCATTCGAGAGCTTTTGTGCCGCTTGTTGTAAGGCCAACTCGGCATCCTGAAAGTTTTGTTGTTGCTTCAAGAGGTAGCCGAGATTGCGTTGCGCGAGCGCGTCCCCTGCGTTGCGAGCGATCGCTTGTTTGTAAGCGTCGATAGCGACTTGCGGTTTGTCCATGCCGAAAAGCGCGTCGGCCAAACCACGATAGGCTTTTGTAAAGTCCTTGTCTTCTTTGATGACCCGCTCAAGCAGCATCTGTGCCTTGGCGTAGTTCTTCGCACGCAACTCTTTGACGGCTTTTTGATAGATCTGCTCGGTGGATTCGTAGATCAAAAAGAACCATCCAGCCCCCCCTAAAACAACCAACAGTCCGAGGATTCCAAACATCATCCCGCGACCTGACGCGGGCGGGGCCGCGACTTCAGCTTCGGAAAAGGGATCGGGATCATGGGCGGAGGGTGGAGGAAACGCTGGCCCCGTAGGATAGGCGGGTTGCATCGACATACCGCCGCCGTGGGAGGACGGGTATCCTTGCGGTTGGGCATAAGCCCCGCTCGGTGGGGGCGCTTGGAAGCCCCGTTGTGCTTGTGTCACCATCGCTTCGTCATGGGGCGGTGGATAGGGCGATGGAGCAGACGGCCCGTATGCACCTGCTGGTGACATACCCGCTGGTGGGTAGTTTGCAGCCCCACCGTAGGACGGAGCAGCCGCTTGGGGGGACTCCATTTGATCGCTCGACCAACTCATCGAGATCGTCCACCCATCGCCTGAAGGAGTGATCTGTGTTCCTGAGGGTTGTGGTGCAAATTGCCCCGCTGCACCGTACGCACCGCTGACAGAGTACATCTGCGCACCTTTGTTTTGAAGCGCCAAAGCGCTTGGTGCGAAGATCACAAACTTCCCTGCAAGCGGACCGATCGGCCAAAATCCCTCTTCCCAAAGCTGCAACAACGGATCGAAGGGGTTGGGTTCAAGCTGTTGATCACCGACGATCATCCAAGCCACCATCAACGATACATCGTCCGCAGCGTTGGCACAGTCTTGGGGTGAGAAAAAAGACGGCTGCTGCTGAGAAACCAGATGCCGTACCCATGCACGAACAGCATGCAAAGCCGCCAAGCGGCCACATCCTTCTGCGGAGCTTTGGATGCTTTTCAGCGCAAGGTCGCGGCTTTCATCAAGCGATGCACTGCGCGCACTGGCTTGATGAGCGACCCGCGCCGCTTCGAGATCATCGACCCATTGGATCTCGTCGGTCTCGTATACACCGAAGTATTGTAGGCGTTTTAAGTACGTCTTGAGCGCGATCGCGGCACGACGGCGATCTCCCGCACCGCTCATCCAACGGATCACAGGCAAACGCCGCGAAAAAAAATCGACCAATGCAGCTTGGATCTCTGCGGGTAAGGATTGGCATTCTGGTGGCAGAGCGAACATAAGTGACGTCCTCCTGTAGTGTGCCACGGTCTTCGTTGCAGAAAGTCGAGCAAGAATACACAAACACGATGCGTTGCTCAAGCGCCATACCACGCACACCACCGACGCCATACTTCGCGTACCCATCTCTTGGGTATCGTATTATTCGCGACTACCAAAGAGGCGCAACAACAGAATAAAGAGGTTGATGAAATCGAGGTAAAGCTCCAGCGCACCGTAGATCGCGGTCTGGCTGCTGTTATCGCCTTCTTCGCCCATCTGAACGATCATCTGCGTGTCGTAGGCCGTCAACAGCGTAAAAACGACCACCCCGATCACCGAGATCAGCCAATGCAACATCGAACTACCCGTGAAGATGTTGACGATGGACGCGATAATGATCCCGATCAAGCCCATCATCGCGAAGTGTCCGATGCCTGTGAGATCGCGTTTGGTTGTGTATCCATACACCGTCGTCACCGCAAACATCCCCGCCGTGATAAAGAAAGTATTTGCGATCGAGGTGCTGGTGTACATCAAAAACAACGGAGCAAGCGTAATCCCGTTCAAGGCCGCGTAGAAAAAGAACGTGCCCGCAGCCACAGGAACACTCATCCGATGCACCATCCCTGCGATGATACCGACCAAGATCAACTCGCCAATCAACATACCGATCAGCACACCGGGATTCATGCGCAGATACATCAAGATATCACGCGAACTCAACACATACATCGCAACGACGCCCGTCACGCTTAGCGCCGCAAACATCCACATGTAGGTCTTCATCAAAAGCTGGCGGCCCGCTTCGCTTACCTGCATCTCCATACGAAAACCGCGTGTATAGCTCGGTGCTTCGCCCTGTTCGTACACTTCAACCCGTCGATGACGTCTTACCATCTGTTGTGCTCCTTCTTTTTTGAATGGTCCTTTGCTTTTTAAGAGAGTTCGTCTCACTCCCAAAACAGCAAAGATGAAAAAACTCTCTCAAAATCGCTTCGCAACATAATCCGCCCATCCACCGATGGCAAGCCGCCTCTCCCCCACGAGCCTCAACGACAGCTCACCTCTCCCTCACGAGTCTCGACGACAGAGCACCCCTCCCTCACAAGCTTGGCAGGGTGCATGCCCCTTCCATCTCCCGACCGTCGGGATTTACATCACGCGCAAACCGCATAAACGTATGAAAAGGAAGCTCAGGCGTCAAATAACGCGTAGGGACGGTGATCTTGAGAGGCTGTGTCGAAGCTTCAAACGGCTTCCGTAGCACCCAGACAAAACCATGATCCCCCAGCAACGACGGCGACAAATGGAACGGAACCACATACGCCCCCACCTCCGCCCACTTGGCCGCAAGACACCAAAACAGCGGTCGTTGGCGATAAGGCGAAGCCGACGACTCCACCAACACACCTTCCAAAGAAAGCATCGCAAGCAAGGCTTTTTTGGTGCGTGCTGTATACAACATCTGAAGCGCTTCTGTAGGCGGCGGCAGATCCGCGAAGATCAACGAAAACGATCCTTGCGCTTTGATCTTTTCTAACAGCGCCGACCACTCCCAATGTTGAAAAAATGCCGATAAACCAAGTTTTTTGATCTGTAAACGCTTTCTCGCTTGCTCGTGGATCTCCGAAAAATGCGGAGCCTTCTGGAAAAAATCAGCCCAGATCGAAAACAACGGAACCCACACAACCTCCGCACCTTCGGGATATTTTGCGATCTCACGCAAGATCGTCCCATCCTCGCCGCCTAGCAACAAGATCTTGTGCCGCTTTGCTTTGCTCCTTGCCATCGCAGGATGAACAATGATCTCCGCTGTTCGATACGCTTGGATACTTTGGTACAGCGTCGAACGCTCCGACACCAACGCCAACACCTGCATCCCTTCGCCTCTTCGAGCGTTCAACGTCACACGCTCCCCTCCCACCGAGGCCGAATAAACCACCTCGTGGTTCGGCAACGATGCAGGCCACCACACCACCCACCCCACGCACAAACCCAAACCTCCCAGCGACCACCCTCCCCACACCCAACGAGACACCCCTCCCGCCGCTTGTACCCCCCACAACACAAACCATCCCCACAACAAACCCACCAACACATGCAGCCCCAAACGCCCTAAATACGGGCGCACAAAGAACGGCAACGCCAACAACACACCCAAAAGGATCAACGTCCCCAAAAAGATCGGCGCTTCACCCAGATCCAACGTCCCCGACCAGATCTCCCCCCACGCATCCGCCAAAACCCCCCACGCTCCGCCCCAACTCACTCCTCCCACAAACGCCCCCAACAACAAGATCCACCCCGCAAAAGGCCGCAGCATCGGAAACCACAAAAACACAGGCCCCAACGCCACCCACGCCACCACGCTCCACAAACCACCATAGACCCCATCCATCCGAAGCCATCGCCCTCCCACCCACAACCCCAAAGCCGCGCTCACCACAGCCCACATCACCAACCGATACTCCGGCCACCAAAGCTGCAACCAACTCCCCACCGACGCAGGAAACCACAACGCACAAAATACCCCCAAGATCGCACTTTGTCGGCTTTGTCCTTGTCTCTCTTGACGCAACACCTTTTCTCCTCACCGCGCAGATGGCTTTGGTTTGCTTGCAGAATAGGGCTCTTTCCCATGCGCTCCTTGACTGCGCAGACGGCCCGTCGAAGGCACCGCAGGACGACTCACCGCAGGACGACTCACCGCAAAACTTCGTTCCGATGGGCCTTTTGACTTTGGTGATTGTGTGGTTGCTGGCTTCGTATCGCGCCCCCCACCCTTGGGGATCGCAGGATCCACGAACGGCAACATCAACCGAGAGCGGATCGCCTTCGGTACTGCCGATGGCTTCGCAGACACCGCTTGACGGCGAAACCAAAACATCCCCATGACATCCTGCACAACAACGGTCGATGCAACTGGCCTATCTTGCGCAACAGGTGGCGCGGCTTCAACGGCCCCACACAATGAAACATAGACCCCAACACACCAACACCACCTTCGCATCCGCATTTCTCCCATCTCCAACACAACTTCTTCCGCACGCCCTCCTTTACATCGAAAGCGAAGCCACATACAACACGCCCCCACTTGGCCGCCTCCTCACCGATCCACCTGAGACACCGAAAACAAACGACTTTGTATTTTTCGGTTTGGAGATCCCAAGAAGACTGTGCTATCTTTTCAATTCTCGGACGCTTGTTGGTTTCTTCCCTTTCCTTCTGGATTCGTGTACGAAGAAACTATGCCGACATCTCCACGGCGAGCTTTCGACCACAAGAAGAAAGCATCGCAAGCCCCCGAAGACAGCAGAAGAGCGTCCTCCCCTCACGGGAGCGCACGCAAGAGGCGGGAAGAAATTATGCTCATCCTCACACGGAAACCCGGCGAAAGCATCCGTATCGGCGATGACATCGTCGTCGTTGTCAAAAGTATCTCAGGAAAAACGGTCCGACTGGGCATTACCGCCCCTTCTTCCGTCGCGGTGTTTCGCGAAGAACTCTTCGCCCAGATCATCATCCAACAAGAAGAAGCCGCCGCACAAGAAGAACCTCACGACACACACAAAGAAGAGTAGCCTCCCCCCAAACCGCTGCTTCGCCATCCCCATGCCCTTCTCTACCATCCAAGATCTCTCATCTCGCCGCAATCTACGGCTTGATCACGCCTTGCATAAGGTGACGAAACGGCAATGCCCCCGCCATCACTTCGCACACCAACGGAAGTCGGCCCAATTCCTCACCGTCGATCTCCATCAGCACATCGGGAAAATCAGATTCCACCCGCAAACGCCGA
>CAUJFU010000133.1 GCA_963169055.1 Myxococcota bacterium | reverse complement strand
TACCTACCGATTCCCCCCCATTCTTCGGCCTATTTCCCCCCTCATCGATCGTCGTGTTCTAACAAAACAATTCCGCTGCGGCCCTCGAACACTATTTCTTATCTACCCACCCAACGTTGCCATTGTCGGGCGCAACATAGTTGGGTCCATTCGACGAAGTCGCCAACACTACCGCTGTCACGATCCCTCCGACCACGACCAACCCGATCACCGTCCCACCGATGATCCAAGGTACGTTGTTCGCACGCACAAGCTTACAGATCTGGGCTTTTTCGTCCCATGCCGAGCCGACCTTGCAAGCGCAGTACATCCGATTCTTTTCTTTGTAAAGTTCTTGCCCGCCTGTGCATTGGCAGCTTGGTTTTTCTTTGAGCGTGAGTTGCATCGGGGCGTCGGCAATGGTGCCTTCGGAGACGACTTTGTCGCCTTCAAACAGGCCGTATTTGAGGCATTGGTTTTTTTGGATGCCGATCTCGTATTCGCCTTTGGGCAGATAGATCTCTTTGTTGTTGAGCAGGAAGCCACCTTGCCGCTGTGTGCGCTTGGTGAAAAGGTCGAAGTATCGGCGTTTATGGGCATTGCTAAACGGGCTTTTGGGTTTGATGATCAATTGCAGTTTGCCGACTTCTTCGGGATCGACTTCAGGGGAGATCTTAAAGACGCCGTAATAATCTTTCAGCTTGCGCGCCAGACCATTGAGCGCGCTTTTTTGGCGGTCGTTTTTGACCAAGCCACGGGCGCGTTCGATCATTTGAGCCGCTTTTTGGATATCGGGCAACCAATAATAAGCGTTCGCAAGGTGATAATGCGCGGCAAAGTGTTGTTGTCCCCGCTCTGTCCGAATCGCCACCGTCAGATCTTTGATCGCGTCAAAAAACAAACGTTGTTGCATCCGCAACTTGCCGCGCTCATAAAAGCGCACAAAGTCCGGCTCTGCTTGGGCGTGACCGCTCCACAAAAGCACGCCCATCAACCCCAAAATCCATCCTCTATGCCATCCCAATCGATGCATCGTTCACCTCTCGTGGTGTCTGTGAATGTTTCTTCTTCGGGTGACTTGTCCCAACCTTCGGCCAAAGACAACACTTCTTCCCACAGAAGAGACGCCCCAGCATACAAAACCCGCCCCCCACAATCAAGACCACCGCCTCTCATGCGACACAAGATCGACACTTCGTCTCACTTCGATCAGCCTGTACTTATGGGACACATCACTTGTTTTTCCACAGATCAGCCCATGCCTACAAGGTGTAGCCTTGCTCCCCCACAGATCAACCCGTACCTACGGAGTACTTGATTTGCTCCCCCACAGATCAGCCCGTACCTACGGTGTACTTGATTTGCTCCCCCACAGATCAACCCGTACCTACGGAGTACTTGACTTGCGCTCCCACAAGTGGATCTTGCCCTTTTCTCCGATGGCTTGGGCATTATCCATCTCGCGGCTGTTCACGGCAATCACAATACCCGTGATGACGCCCCCCGCAAGCAACACACCCGCCCCCAAAAAGATCCAAGGCAAGGGGTTTGCCGCACGTGCGATCTCACAACGCGCCTTTTGAGGGTTCCATGCCGACCCTGCCTTGCAGGCACAATACACGCGGTTCTTTTCACGAAACAGCTTTTGCCCGCCCGTACACTCACAGCTTGGTTTTTCGATCAGCGCCACTTGGGTGGGTTGTTCTTCGATGGTGATCTCGCGAAGCAACTCTTTTTTCTGCGCGAATCCGTACTTGAGGCATTGGTTTTGTTGAATGCTGATCTCGTACTCGCCTTTGGGCAAAAAGATCGCCTTGTTGTTCAACGGAAAACCGCCTTGGCGTTGAATTCGCTTCAAGAAGATCTCGAAGTATCGGCGCTTATGGGCGTTGCTAAACGGGCTTTTGGGTTTGATCACCGCTTGTAGTTTGCCGACTTCTTCGGGATCGACTTCGGAGGTGATCTGAAACACGCCGTAATAATCTTTGATCTTGCGTTTGAGCGCTTCGATCGCTTCGCGTTGGCTGGGATTTTTGGCGAGGGCTTCGGCTTTGGTGACGATCTGCATCGCCTGTTGGATATCCGGCAGCCAATAAAAGGCGTTTGCAAGATGATAATGCGCGGCAAAGCTGCGTTTTCCTCGCCCCGTGTTGGTGGCGATACGCAGATCCTTGACGGCATCAAAATACATCTTTTGCTGCAAGCGCAACTTCCCGCGCTCATAAAAACGCACGTAATCCGGCTCGCTCCACGCGCTCCCCCCCCCGCTCATGATGCTCACAAAAAAGATCCAACCGATCCACCACCTGTATCCGTGTGTTTGAAGCATCGTTTCCCCGCCTTGCGTGTGCAGCCCGATCAAACGGGCCTTTAGGGATTGGCCTTGTCTTTTTCGTCTTTGCCGTGGCACTTTTTGTACTTTTGACCTGATCCACACCAACAAGGATCATTTCTCCCCACCTTCGGACGTTCGCGACGTACCGTGACAGGTTTTTGGGGTTCTTCGATCTCGTTGCCTTCGCCGTCGATGCTGGTGTGGCTGAGTTCGAACTCGTGCTCGCTTTGACGGCGGCGCTCTTCGATCGCTTCTTCGAGCTGCTCTTGGCTTCGCACTTCCACATGAAAGAGCTTTTCCACAACGGCTGTCTTGATCCGCTCCAAAAGCTCCTGAAACATCTGGAAGGCTTCTTTTTTGTACACCAGCTTCGGGTCGATCTGGCGATAGCCTTGGAGATTGATCCCTTCGCGCAGGTGATCGATGGCTTTGAGGTGATCTTTCCACAAATCATCGATATCCATCAGGTAAAGCTCGCGCTCGACTTGACGCAAGAGGGGCCCACCCATCTCGCGCTCACGCTTCTCATACTGCTGCTCGATCTGCTTCCACAACATCTGCTCGATGGCTTCGTGTGGATTGTTCGAGGCGATCAACACATCTTCGTCGATCTCGGGACGAAGATGGAACAACCCAAAACAGGCTTCTTCGAGCGAATCCAATTCCCACATATCCACAGGCGTTTTGTTCGGACAAAGCCGCTCGCGCAACATCACCAGCACATCTTCCATCATGTCTAGGATGTTCTCGTGAACGTCTTCGCTCGAAAGGATCTCCCGACGCAAACGGTAGATCGTCTTGCGTTGGATATCCATCACATCGTCGTATTCGAGAAGATGCTTGCGGATCTCGAAGTTGTGCGCTTCGACTTTGTTTTGGGCGCTTTCGATCGCCCGCGTGACCATACGGTGCTCGATCGGCTCCCCTTCTTCCATCCCCATCGCGCCCATCCAATCGCTCAAACGCTCCGATCCAAATCGACGCATCAAGTCATCTTCAAGCGATAGATAAAAACGGCTCGCCCCCGGGTCGCCCTGACGCCCCGAACGACCACGCAACTGGTTGTCGATCCGCCGTGACTCGTGTCGCTCCGTCCCCAAAATAAACAAACCGCCCGCTGCAACGACTTCTTGGGCCTCTTTTTTCCATTCGTTTCGACGATCAAAGATCCGCTTGAAGTCGTGCTCCGAAAGATCCGCAAGTGCCTTGCCCATCTCACGGGCTTTCGATTCATCGCCCCTCAAAGCTTCTTTCACAAACCGCGAAGACTCCATCGTTGTGACGTCTACACCATGTTGTTCGAGGATGCTCTCCACGAAAGGCTCGGGATTCCCGCCGAGAATAATGTCCGTACCACGACCCGCCATGTTGGTTGCGATCGTGATCGTCCCCTTGCGTCCGGCTTGTGCGACGATCTCCGCTTCCTTTTCGTCGTGCTTGGCGTTCAACACTTGGTGCGGGATCTTTCGTCGCGTCAACATCTTGTGCAAGATCTCAGAGCGTTCGATCGAGACCGTCCCCACCAACACAGGCTGGCCGCGACCATAACAGTCCTCGATCTCGTCCATCACAGCCTCGAACTTCTCTTTCTCCGTGCGGTACACCACATCGTTGTAATCCGTACGCGACACTTTTTTGTTGGTCGGGATCACCGTGACATCGAGCTTATAGGTCTTGTGAAATTCGGCGGCTTCGGTCTCTGCGGTCCCTGTCATCCCCGCAAGTTTTTTGTAGAGACGAAAGTAGTTTTGGAATGAGATGCTTGCGAGGGTTTGGCTTTCAGGTTCGATCTTAACTTTTTCCTTGGCTTCGACGGCTTGGTGCAAGCCATCCGACCAACGGCGTCCCGGCAAAGCCCGTCCCGTAAATTCGTCGATGATCAGCACTTCTCCGCTTTTGACCATGTAATCCACGTCTTTTTTGTACACCGCATGCGCACGCAAGGCTTGGGTGACGTGGTGCAAGATCAAGATATTCTTGGGATCATACAGGTTTTGCACTTGCAACAGCCGCTCGACGCGCTCCACCCCTTCATCGCTCAAGACCACCGTTCGAGACTTTTCATCAACCGAAAAGTGCAAGCCCTTTTGCAGCTTCGGCATGATCGCATCAACCACATAGTACATCTCGATCGAATCATCCGAAGAACCGCTGATGATCAACGGCGTGCGTGCCTCGTCGATCAAGATCGAGTCGACCTCGTCGACGATCCCATAATGCAGCTCGCGCTGCACATATTCTTCGAGCGTAAATTTCATATTGTCGCGCAGATAATCAAAGCCAAATTCGTTGTTGGTTCCGTAAGTAATATCGCAAGCATAGTTGCGGCGGCGCTGCGCATCGCTGAGTTCGTGCGTGATCGTACCGACACTCAGGCCCAAAAAGCGATAGATCTTGCCCATCCACTCGGCATCGCGGCGAGCAAGGTAATCGTTGACCGTCACAAGGTGACAACCTTTTCCGCTCAGCGCATTGAGAGCAAGCGGCAGCGTCGCCACCAAGGTCTTGCCTTCGCCCGTTTTCATCTCGGCGATCTTGCCCTGATGCAGCGAGATCCCACCTATCATCTGCACATCATAATGACGCATCCCCGTCGCACGCGCCGAAGCCTCGCGGGTCAACGCAAACACTTCGGGCAACAAACTGTCCAACGGTTCGCCGTTTTCGTGACGTTGGCGATAGGTGTTCATCCGCGAGACAAAGTCATCGTCGCGCAAACCCTTCATCTCGCTCTCTAGCGTGTTGATCCGCGCCAACATCGGGCGCATCTTCTTGATCTTGCGCGCACTGCTTGTGCCAAAAAGAGCACTCAATATCTTGATTATATTCATGAAAAAACTCGTGACGTGTGAGAGGAAACAGCATCCTTCGATCGTGAAAATCTGCGCAAGTATAATGACCTTTCCCCCAAGCGCAAGCATTCCTCTCCACCCACGCAAAGCCCCCATCTTTCCCTCGTTGTCTTCTGCCACAAAAAATCCTTGCTTGATCTTCAAAACGCCGTATCATAAACCCTTGTGACTTTTTTCGCCTACAGTGGAGGAACTAGGTATGGCGGGCCATCAAGACCTCGTCGCTGTCCCCGGAGTTTGTGCTGGACACCCCGAACATCCCGAGATGTTGTGGATGTTTGAACGCCTTCCCTCGGGTGTCCTTCGCTTTTTGCGCATTGAGATCGATTTCCCCGAACCCGACACCTACACACAAGCAGAATTCAAAAAGTTTGATGTCGATATGCGTGGCTTTGAGGGCTGCCCTTATTGCGAAGCACGACTCTACTTCTTCTGCAAAAAATGCAAAGCTCTTAGCTGCTTTTCTTGGGAACAGATCAACAGCGAAGGTTTATGGACCTGCCATAGCTGCCATAGCATCTACCGAATGCGCCCCAAAACCACTCCTTTCCGCGTCGAAGCCCAAATCGGTTCCCAAGATCACACCAACCACCAACACGCCGCAAACATCAACCCGCTCAACACACACACAGGCCACTTCCCCCCCCAACAAACCGCCAACCTCTCCCCCAACCGCACCCAGTCATGGCATCCCAAAAAGTGACTCTAATCGTCAGTGCGACGGGCGCGACGAATCATTAGATCCAAGAAAAACCACAACATCAAGAGACTTCCCACCAACAACACGATCCGTTGCATCGAAAAAGCCTCGGGACCACGGCGCAACATCGACACATTGCGCAAGTACCGACGCGCCAAGTCCCGAACCTCCGATGTTTTCAACGTATCACTTAGCGCACGCCAATCATACGCATAATCCACCGACGAAGGCAGGCGCATCTGCGACCACAACAACGCCGCAGCTTCACGCGCCGATCCCATCCGCTCAGCCCACGACAACGCCGCCTCTTTGCGATATGTCTCCAAATGTCCCACCAATGCAGGCGGA
>CAUJFU010000132.1 GCA_963169055.1 Myxococcota bacterium | reverse complement strand
GAACGCACATGCTCACACAACCACAGCATTTTGTATGAGCAGTTGTTCGAGCAACGAACCTCCGCTTTTTTGCGTTTTGTTTGCCTTTTTACGTACAAACCTACGGTCTTTCCGACAGCACAGACGATGTGTCCGAGTGTTCGCCACACCTTGCTGCCCCTACCTCTTTACGATCACACAACGGGCGGATTTCGTATAAGTCCCAAGCCCGATCAGCCGTTGGCGTCGGCAGCTTGGGCTTTGTGGAGATCAGCCGTTGACATCGGCAGCTTGGGCTTCGTTGAGGATAGAAAACACACGCACATTCTTTCCACGCGCCTGTTTGGTGGCACCATCCATCACTTCGACTGTTTTGGTGTAAAGCTCGTAGGCTTTTTCGGGCGTGTCACCGATGCACAAAACACCGAACTTACCGAACTCTGAGAGCGCCCCGATCAAGTGAAAGGCCACGCCTTGTTGCGTGGCTCCATGATAATGCAGCCCGTGATACACCGCGATATCGATCAAGTCCTCGGCAGCAAGGCCCTTATAGCTTTCGCTTTCCAAGTTATCCGATGCGTAATAAAAACGCGGTTGGCCCGAAGGCGTGTTGTACAAACCTGTCTCCAGATCATACAAACCATCAGTCAAGAATTGCAGCGTCATAAAGGGATGCGTCGTTCCCCCTTTGCGCAAGTTGATCTCGATGGCGTAATGCTCCCATGTTCCGTCGGGTTGGGGGATCGAGATAAAGTCCACGCTGTAACGCCCCATCACACCGCGACTTCGCAAGACACGCGAGATCTTCTCCCCCGCCTCTTGGATATCCAAGCGGTATTCGCCTTTTGCAGGAAAAGTGCATCCCAAAAAGATCTGCCCCGAAGGACCGCCCAAGACTTGATCATGTGTTGATATCACGTTGATCTCACCGAGCGGATTGATTCGGCACTGCACCGACGGGGAATATTTGACCTCGCCCTCCACAAAGCACTCGACGATCCCTCCCATCTCTTCGAACTTTCGGGAAAAACGAGGCCACGTCTCGTCCCTCGCTTCAAAACGCAGCAGGCTCGGCAAACGCTGTCGGATCTGTGTTTCCAAGTCCTCGGATCTTGCGTCAAGATCGCCGTACGAAAACAACGCATTCCCTTCGCCCGAAAAGCCTTCGTTGAGTTTCACCACCGCCCGTCGCATCTCTGGATAACGACGTTTGAGCGTCACCAACGCCTCCACCACATCACGCTCATCGCGCAAGTTCTCGAATCCATCGGGCAATAACACGCCCGCCTCACGAAACACCTCGCGGCTTCCGCTCTTTGAACCAAGGTACGACAACGCGGGATCACAAGCATACAGCGGCAAACCAAGCCGCACCGAAAGCGTTCGCTCCAATGGCGTCGCATTAAAGCACACCATGTGGTTGTGTTCGCCGCCGCTCACCAACTCTCGCAGGCGTTGCACAAGGCGCGGGCGCGCCAATATCTTTTGCGTCAACGGCGTAGGACTCGCATCGTGACAACTGAACAGCAATAAACGCTTGCGTGCGTGCGCCCCCGGGATCCCCGACAACAGGCCCAAATAATAGTCGATCACCGCTGGAACAATCGGCTGGCTCGTTATATAAATCACCCGTGTACACGGCAAACGCAAGAGCATCAGCATACACAGCATCCGCTCCTCGTAATGATGAACCCCTGAAACCTTCTTGAGCTCGGCCTGATCGAGGCTTAGGCTCGGGATCACCACCACCGTACGCGGTGCAAGCGGGTTAGGAAACACTTCGCGGAACAGCTCAGGCAAGCGACTCTGGACGCGGGCAAATTCCTCGATCTCTTCGGTCGACTCTGGCATCGGAAAGTCCGGCAAGATCGGGGTGGGGTGCGGATAACGCCACATCATGGACGAATACGGATTCATCGAAAAAGTCTCCTTTGGAGTTCCACAAAGATCATCTACGCGATTGTGCTCATTTCAAGATATCAGGGATCAGGGCTTTTTCTTCTGCGGTGAGATGCTCAAGCAACAAGGCACGTGGCAACCCGCCCGCATCGGAGATCTGCTTAAAGGCCGCAACACCCGGGCGTGCCACTCTCTTCTTTTGCGTATCTTTCGGATCGACCGAATACAAACCAAATTTGAGGTGCAGACCATGATTCCACTCGTAGTTGTCCATCAAAGACCAATAATGGTATGCCTCGACTTTGGCCCCTTCAAGATTGGCCCGTGCGATCCAAAACAGATGGCGCACGAGATAGCCCACCATCTTTTGTTGATCCTCGGTGGTGCGCATCTCCACGCCGTTTTCGGTGATCATGATCGGTCGGCCACAAGACTTGAGATCGACCAACGTTTCGTAAAGCACCTTGGGCGCAACCACCTCTTGTTTGAATTCCAAAGGATTAAAGGTTAATAGCTTTGAAAAGTCCGGATACAGCGACCCCACGATCCCGGGAACCGTCACCGATCCGTAAAAGTTGATGCCCAAAAAGTCGAGGCGATTGAGTTCGGGCCGATCGACCTGCGTTCCATCCAACGCCTCGTCGTACTTGCCTTGACAGATCGCGTTGAGAAAGACCTTGTTGACGAGATAGTTGGCGTTCTTGGCTCCATCGACGTCGACTTTGTTGTTGGGATCTTTGGGCAAAAAAGGCGTGACGTTGTAAGCGATGCCGATCACCGAGTTTTTGCCGTCTCCATCGGCATCTTTTTTATCTTTGTCTTTGATCGCGTCGTAGATCTGAGCGTGCGCTTGAATCATCCCCTTAATCACTTGTTTGGCGATATCGAATTGGAAGGACAGTCCGGGCGGATTGGTGCGAGTCTGCGTCGGCTGCATATACCCCGGCAAGACGATCGCCAGCGGTTCGTTGAGCGTGACCCAACGATCGACCTCGCCTGCGAACTCTTCGGCCACAAAGCCCGCAAACTTCGCCATCTCAGGAATCAATCGCGATGGTTCCGCCCACCCTCTGTTTTTGCAACCCTTGATATCTTTGTGACAACTGACGCCGTCATGGATCCACAACGGCATCGTGTAATGATGGATCGTCACCAAGGGTTCGATGCCGTTCTTTCGGAGCGCTTGGAACATTTTGCGGTAGCGATCGATGGCCTTAGCATCAGCGATCTTCTTGAGCGCTTCGTATCCCGTCGTTCCTTCCGTCGTTTTCGGAAAGATCCGACTCCACTCGATACTCATCCGAAAACTCTTAATCCCAAGACCCTCTTTCGCCATCTGAAAATCTTTTTCATAAAGCTCCCACATCCCCGGGCTGTACGAGATCGGATCTCCACTTGAAAAGAGTCCCTTGTTTTCGATGATCTCAGGTGTCGTCACCCACTGATACCAGTCCGAATTGCGATCTTCGCAGCTTTCTGCGGATTCGGTCGGGCATCCCATATCCACCTGAAAGCCCGCAACCGCTACACCCATCGCCACTTCGCGCATCACCACCCCATCAAACGGTGCGCTGCACGCCCACGGCCCCACCATCCCACCCCCCAACAACAAGCACACCAGCAGCGCGCCCCCTTTGCGCACACCACCCAACCACCCGCGCTGTCTCTCCGTCTTTTTTCGCACAGCCTACCTCCTGTTTGCGTCTATTTCGCCTCGCCCTTATAACAGCGATCGCCCTCCAAAGCCAAGACGAATCCCTCGCTCCCTCGTTGCGATCCGCCCAAGGCCAGAGGAAAACGCCTTCATTGTACCGACCCACACACGAGATGCCAAATGGATATCAAACGACAACAAGAATTCCCCCATGTTCCCGCCCAAGCCGAAGCGATCCAAACACAACTCGCACACCAGATCGAGATCACCCAAGGCCCCGATCAAGCCCGTCTGATCGGAGCTGCCGATGTTGCCTACCACAAACACCAAAACATCGCCTACGCAGCCGTTATCCTCTACGATATGCAGTCCCACACGGTCCTCGAAGAAGCTTCTTGGATCGGAGAACCCGAATATCCGTACACAAGCGGCCTGTTTTCTCTACGCGAAGCTCCTCTGTTGTTGCGCGCCTTCGCGAAATTACAGCGCACCCCCGAAGCTTTGTTGATCGACGGACACGGCATCGCTCACCCCCGACGCTTCGGACTGGCGAGTCATCTCGGATGGAGCCTTGATATCCCCACCGTCGGCGTCAGCAAAACCCCGTTCTTCGGTGATCATGCGCCTGTCGGCGATCAACGCGGCGATCAGGCTCCGATCACGGATCAAGGCCAAATCATCGGCTTGAGCCTCTGCACACAATCCCACACCAAACCTGTCTACGTCTCTCCCGCCCATCGCTTCGATATGCAAAGCGCTTACGCCTTTGTCTTGCGCTGCTGCACTCGCTACCGACAACCCGAACCCCTACGAAAAGCCCACGACTTCTCCATCCGCTTACGCGCTACCGCCCCACTCTGACAAAAACTCCCTTGTTGCGTCGCGCCGTCGTTGGTTCAAACATCCTGCGACAGCGCACAAAACAACGAAGTGTCGAGATTTTTTGATCCATCCCGCGACGGAGGAACGCTTTATGCTTCTTAAATAAAAGACGGCAACTGGCGTCCAATCGGGCGTCGGCAAGGATGCCGCACAGAAAGGATTCGTGGCCATGCAAGCATTTTATCGTGATCTTTCCTACCCTTATGGCCTAGAAAACGCACTACAACTCGCGGGAACACTCAAACAAGGACTCCATCTCCGCCACAACGAAACGATCATAGAACCTCCAACCACACCACCCTATACAGCCCACACATCGGAGCGATCGCAGACTCGCACACAAGGGCATATCGTTGTATACGACGACGACGAAGCCATCCGAAACCTCTTAGCCCAAGCCCTCGAACGCAAGGGGTTCACCGTCACTTGCCGCCACAGCTTTCTAGACGACAAACACGACTTCGGTTTGATCGCCGAGACTGCGGACGCCTTGATCTTGGATCGCCATATCGGACAACAAGACGGACTCTCCTTCCTTCAACGTTTGCGCGAAGAGATCCCTTGTTTGCCTGTGGTCTTGATCAGCGGCCATCCGCTCGATCCGAAAGAACAACGGAAACTCGCCTCGCTCAACGCAGACTTCTTTGCAAAACCCTTCCAAGCCAGAGAACTTGTGCGCTTCCTTCTCCACTGCCTCACCGACATCCCTTCCCCCATCTCCTCCCGCTAAACTCCCTTCTCTGCGAAAAATCCCGAGTTATGGCGCAGGGATTTTCCAGTTTTCATTGCAGCCCTTGTTCGCTCGCTCCACTTTTTTCGCCAACGGTGCCTGGCAAAAATCGTTGCTCTCAAAATGACCACTCCCCAACCCATCCAAAAAACACGCACAGTCATAGCGATCATAGTGGAACTGTGGGCCTGAAAGCCACTTGCATGTGACGTCATACTTCTTGCCCTCGTGCATCCACGTTTGTCCGCAGTTTTTGCTGGCTGGCGCTCTTTGTTTGTCATACACCTCATGGGGGCATTCGGCGCTACAGCTTCCAACCACTAGATCCTCGCAACTGTCCTTTTGCAAGCAGACATCACACTTCTTGAGGATCGCATCCGCCGCAGACCCCAACAAGGAACGAGCCGCTTGACACTCCTGCAAACAAATCGCCTTGCCTTCTCCTGCCGCAAAACACGCCGCTGTCTTTTGGCAAAGCGAATCACACGAACCCGCACCGACCGTGTTTCCGTCCGATGTCGTGTTTCCGTCCGATGTTGTAACCCCGTCTGGCTTTTCCCCTCCGTCTACCGTCAGGCACTTCCCCTGACCCCCGCAAGATTCGCCTCCGCCGCAATCCGAGTCCTTCGTACAACCCTCCTTGCAAACTCCCTCAGAACAATAAGATCCGCGTTTGCAGTCTTGCGTCTCACGGCAAGTAGGCGTACATGAAGTCTCGAACAAACTCAAATATAAAAAAAGACTGAAAATAAGGGTATTTGTCACTTTTTCCATCAAAAAAGATCCTCCCACACATTTCTTCTGCCATGATGATCGAGACACACTTCTGCTCCAAAGCATAAAGTGTACAAGCTCTCTGATCACTTTGAGGATAGATTTGTTAGGGCGTTGGGCGAGCCACACAAAAAGATCAGAACCCACCCGATCCGCACGAAGCAGAGACCAAAACCCAGCCGCACAGGTCTATCGCCGACAACACAAGCACCCGCGTTGGACGCATCCCCCCCTACAAACGAAGCGCCAAAACGAAACAGCGCGTAATAGGAGACTTTTCGATGGCCTCAAGCCTTTTTCACACCGCCCCAAAACGAACCTTCTTTTTCCTTGCGTGGTTGGCTGTCGCCACCTTCGCCGTTTTCGATTGCACGCCACCCGGCGTCGATCCAAACCAAGAAAAAACCTCCGAAACGCAAAGCAATACAGAAAACAGCACGGTCGAAACAACCTCCGAATCTTCGACCGAAGCCAGCACCGAAGCAAAGACCGAAACCACCACCGAGACCACCACCGAGACCACCACAGACGGAAGCACCGTCGAAAGCGCTCCTGACAAGACCCTCCCAGACGAAACCCCCGATACACCGAAAGAACAAGGCCCATTGTCTTGCAAAAACGACTGCGATTGCTACAAGGCCGGCCAAGCCTGCGTGAACAACCAATGCGCCGATGTCGATCGCGTCAATCAATGCCCTCCTTGCGAAGATCCCCAACGCTGCTTGGTTGGACAACCTTGTGTCGACAAGACCGGAAACATCGGGACTTGCCCTGCGGTCGCTTGTCAGGACGATTGCGATTGCTTCGCCTTGGGGCTGGTCTGCCACGAAAAAGCCTGCGCACCACTCAAGCGCGCCAACCTTTGCCCTTCTTGCGAAATTACGCCTTGCCCCGCTGGAGCTTCGTGTTATACCGCCAAAGGCACCGTCGCCAAATGCCCGGGAACAGGTGTCGGAACGGCCTGTAAACACGACTGCGATTGCCTCCAATTTGGCCTACTGTGCGACGGAACCAACGGATGTCGCGCTCTACGTCGCCTCTCCCAATGCAAGTCTTGTGGCGATGCCACCTGCGTCAGCGGCGAACCTTGCTTTCAACACGACCAAAGCATCTCGACTTGCCCCGCCGACTGCAAACATGACTGCGATTGCGTCAAATACAGCCAAGTCTGCGACTCCAACAACAAATGCGCTTCTCTCCGTCGCATGAGCCTTTGCCTCTCATGCACCGATGTCAACTGCAAAACAGGCGATCCTTGCCTCAACAAAGACGGAACGTTCGGTAGCTGCTGCTGCGATGTCTCTGGATGCCCACAAGGACAGCTTTGCTGTTCCGGCGGAGCGCAACCTCCACCCGGCATCTGCGGTCGCTTCTGCACAGCCCCTGATCCTCAAACCAAACATTGCCCCGCTTTCCCCTGACCTCCCTGCTTTTTGCTCCCCATCATCTTTGCCCACCCCTTGTTTGACGAACGCCGTTTGGCCTCGTGCCTCCGAAAGCCCCCTTGACAGGCTGCTTTCGGAGACTACTATGCTTGAACACCTCGACGAACTCTCCCAAAAAATAAGGAGTCCTCCGTGTTATCGACCTACAAAGCCATCCTGAAAGGCAACCAAATCATCTGGCAAGAAAAAGCTCCGCAAACGTTATCGAAAGAACAAGAAATTTGCGTGCATATCACTCTTTTGGAGGAGATACCAACGCAAAAACAAGGCGCAGAAATGGCCTCTGCCCTAAACCGCCTAGCCCAACAAAGGGAGCCCAATTCTTTCGGAGATCCTGTATCTTGGCAAAGAGAAACTCGCAAAGAGAACGATCTCTTTGGGCGCGGTGATTAATGCTTTTGGACAGCAACACAATCATCTACGCATCTCTTCCTGAAAACCAATTTTTGAGGGATTGGATTTCTAAAAACACTCCTTTCCTTTCCATCGTTAGTTATGTAGAAGTCTTGGGTTTTCACCGAATCACAAACGAAGAAAAACTGGCATTTCAAGCCTTCTTCGACTCTGCCACGCTTCTCCCCATCACCCTCGATATCGTCCAAAAAGCAACTGCGTTAAGACAACGAAAGAAGATGTCGCTAGGCGACGCGCTGATCGCTGCGACTGCAATTGTCCACAGCCACACACTCGTCACGAGCAACACAAGCGACTTCCTTTGGGTTGCAGAACTCACCTTGTGGGATCCATTTCAAGGGCTCTGAGGCGAAATCCGCAGGGCGCGTGATCACAAAACGTAGGGGCAGCTCCCCGTGGCTTCCCGAAAATAAGACGATCACAGCGAATCGCAACGATGTTTCGTGTACGCATCACCCCAAATCACGAGGCCACCATGCCGAACCAAGCCATCGAAGAGATCGCCCTGAAAGACCGCAACAGCGGCCTTTTTTGTGATGGAAAACCTGTTGCACTCGAAGGAGTCCGTATCGAAGGCCAGATCAGCGGCCTATCGAGCCAGATCACCGTCAGGCAACGCTACCGAAACACCGAGAAGATCGAGATCGAAGCCGTCTATTTGTTTCCTCTCGAAGAACAAGCCGCTGTATGCGGCTTTGTGGCGCGCCTCAAAGACCGCGTGCTTCGGGGAGAGATCGACGAAAAAGAGCGAGCCTTCGAGCGTTATGATGAGGCCATCCGAGAAGGAAACAGCGCTTTTTTGATGGAGCAAGTGCGCGCCGATATCTTTACGATATCGGTCGGGCGCATCCCCCCCGAAGAGACCGTCGAGATCGAGATCTCTTACGTTGCAGAACTTGCCTACGAAGGCTCTGCAATCCGCTTGATGCTCCCGACCACCGTGTCCCCACGCTACATCCCCGCACATCAAGCCGCCGAATCCACCGAAACCGTTGCAGCCCTCGATACTCCGCGCCAATTGCGCGTACCTTACGGACTCAGCCTCGAACTGATGCTGCGTCTGAATGGAGGACTACGCCACGTCGAATCGCCCTCCCACCCTGTGCGCATCACCCTTGAAGACGATCACGCGGTCGTGTCACTCAGCCAGCGTGAGATCGCGATGGATCGGGACTTTGTGTTGCTGATCGAGCCTCGCAAGCCACACCAACCTTTTGCACAAGTCGCTTGCACCGCCGACGGACAGCGCTTTGCGATGTTGCACTTTCGCCCCGATCCCGAAGGCGCACCGATCCTCCCCAGCGAAGTCTTCTTTGTTCTCGATTGTTCGGGTTCGATGAGCGGATCGAGTATCGAAGAAGCCCGCCGCGCCCTCGCTCTTTGTGTGCGCTCGCTTTCCGAAGGCGATACCTTTCAGATTATCCGCTTTGGCTCGAGCTTTGAGCGGCTTTGGCCTGAACCCGTCCCCTTCAACCAAGCCCACCTCGACGAAGCCAGCGCGTATATCGCACGCATTGATGCAGACCTCGGTGGGACCGAGATCCTCGAACCACTCCAAAGCATCTACAACCTACCGTCACACCCCACACGCCCACGCCAGATCATCGTCCTCACCGATGGGCAGGTCTCCAACGAAGACGAAACGATCCGTTTGTGTCGCAAAGGACGACCCGCACGAGTGTTTGCTTTTGGTATCGGCGAAGGCGTCAGCCAACACCTTGTGCGTGGAATCGCCCGTGCATCGGGCGGATCAGCGGAGTTCATCGCATCAGGCGAACGCATCGAACCCAAAGTGCTGCGCACATTTGGCCGCCTCAACACCCCGATATTCGACAAGATCGATCTGCGCTGGGGCAAGACCAAAGCCGATATCGCCCCCAAACAACTCCCGCCGCTGTTCGCTGGCGAAGGGATGACTCTGTTTGCGCGCATCCAAGACGGCTATGACAGCGCGGTCACGCTCCAAGCCGATCAACAACAATGGAGCCTTCCACTCGATTTTGAAAAAGCCGAGCGCAACAGCCCAATCCCGATCTTGTGGGCACGCCACGCCATCCGCGATCTCGAAGAAAGCGATGACAGCGGCAGC
Organism: Myxococcota bacterium; assembly: GCA_963169055.1. GTDB lineage: Bacteria > Myxococcota_C > UBA6777 > UBA6777 > UBA6777 > JAKLKB01. The sequence continues at coordinate 3,435 of CAUJFU010000132.1, read as the reverse complement.
CAACAACGTCGAATCGACACAGAAACCAAAAAACGCGAAAAGATCTTACAACTCAGCAAAGACTTTGGCCTAATGTCGAGCGTGGCCAGTTATATCGCTATCGAAGAACGCCCCACCGACGAACGCTCCGATGAACCCGTTGCGTTGCGTCGCGTCCCCATCGCTCTCACCACAGGATGGGGCGGCCATCCCTTGCTCGCTCGCCAAGCCGTTGCTGCCGCTGCTCCGCTCAATGCGATGATGCTCTCGATGCCAGCGAGTTTTTCGATGTCCCCGAAGATGGCCTCCTTCGGGGCACCACCCCCTGCACCAGCCCCGGGCGGCGGCGGTGCTGCATCCGCAGGGCCTGCGGCGCACGGTGTCCTTGGCGTTTTGCAAGGCGTGCGCGGAGGATTCGGCGGAGTGCTTGCAGATCGAGAAACCGATACTTCTCGTGAGGCGATTTATGATCTGCCCGCAAAGAGCGATGAGATGGCCAAAGAACGCTCTGTGCTACAACACGCCCGTTCGGCTCCGAAAAAAGCAAAGAAGAGCATCGCTCCGCCTCACGACGCAAAAGCTTTTTTCGCGCCTGCCGCAAGCTCCAACAAAGGAGGCTTGGGCAACGAGGACTTTGACGACCTCGCAGATGGTTTCGCCATACCAAGCACCGAATCCGCCCGAGAAGAAGCCGAACCCACCGCCCCCACAAGCATCGAAGAACGCATCATGGAACTTTTGTTGACGCAACGCGCCGATGGCAGCTTTCCAGAAAGTCCTACGCTGCGAGCGTGGCTTGGCGCTCGTTGGCAAGCTGTCCAGACCCGCGCCCAACAACAAGCCCACCCGATGCAGATCTACACACTTGCGGCCCTTGCACTATTGCGCAAAGAAGCCCACGCCCACAAAAGCCTATGGAGCCGCGCTGAAGCCAAAGCCCAACGCTGGCTCGATCAACAACCCCAACCCGCCAACCTCGACGGTATCCTCTGAGCCTTCCGCCCTTCGCTGCCTTCTTTGTCCTGATGTTGGTGAAGAGGGCGAAGAACTCGATGATATCCTTCGCTCCTTCCGCCCTTTGCCACCCCGCAACATCCCCCAACCACAACGCAATGGAGCCTCTCTTGGATATCTTGATGGCCAAAGACCTCATGGAACAAGCGCGGTCGCACAGACAAGCTCTGCTTGATCAGCTTCATGCCGAATCGACCGATGCTTACAGACTTTTCCACGGCGCAACCGAAGGCATCCCCGGCCTGACCATCGATCGATACGGACCCTTACTCTTGCTCCAAACCTTTGGTTCACCCCTTGCCCCCCCAGAACGCGATGCCTTGGCTGATATCTGGCTCACACGCCTCTGTGATATCAAACACGTCGTCTACAATCACCGATCCAAAGGCCCCCAACAAGCCTTTGACGTATGGCACCAGCCCCCTTCCGAAGCCCTTGAACCGATGACTTGCCAAGAAATGGGACTGCGATATCGGATACAAGGACGACATCGCGGGATCGATCCGCTGTTTTTCTTGGATATGCGTGCAGGACGCCGTTATATGCGCACGATCGCAAAAGGCGCATCGGTCCTCAATCTATTTTCGTACACTTGCACGATGGGCATCTGTGCCGCCAAAGCCGGCGCTCGCGAAGTGTGGAATGTGGACTTTGCAGCCTCCAATCTAGCCATCGGGCACGAAAATGCCGAACTCAACGGCCTCGCGGAAAGCCCATTTTTGCGCCTACGCTTCATCCAAGAAGACGCGATCCCTGTGATGCGCCAATTGGCGAACTTGCCGATCAAAGGCAAAGCAGGCAGACGGCCTTATCAGCGTTTTTCCTCTCGAACCTTTGATATCGTTTTCCTTGATCCACCGCGCTTTGCGCGTGGTCCATTTGGGGCCGTCGATCTGGTTCGCGATTACCAAAGCCTGTTTAAGCCCGCGCTACTCGCCACCAAAGCAGGCGGGATCTTGATCGCCACCAACAACCTCGCCGAAGTCGCCCTCTCCGACTGGCAAACCTCTCTCGAACGCTGCGCCCAAAAAGCCGATGTCCCGCTCGAAAGCATCGAGATCCTCCCTCCCGAAACCGACTTCCCCTCCTTCGACGGCCAACACCCCCTCAAGATCGCCCTCTGCCGCCTCTCTCCCAAGACACCACACCGCTAAGACACAGCAGAATCCGAAGGTAGGCGCTTTCCCGTCAGCAGCAGCGTATGTTTGCCTGTCACCGTCACACGAAAACGATGCTGTTGGAGGTAGCGCTTGTGGTAGGCGACTTCGTGAAACAAGACGGAGAGTTCGGGGCGTGTGTAGTTTTTCATTTTTGCGCCATAACGGATCTCGTGATCGAGATAGCGGCAGTTGGGGAATCCGAGAATGATATGGCCTGTGGGCTTGAGATGAAGACGCACAAGGTCATGGAAGATCTCACGCGAACGCAGTGCAGGACTGTGCAAGGTCGCGATGCTGACGATCAGATCGTAGCGCCCCAATCCAAGAGACGCCAGATCGTTGAGATCCGCGTCAATCCAACGGAATCGCTCAGAAGGAAACCGAGCCCGCGCCACAGCAAGCGCCGAAGACGCATGATCCACCCCGACAAAACGCATCGCCTCATACACAGACGGCGGATAAAGCTGCGAAAAGATCGCAAACTCGTCCCCTTTGTTGATGCCCAGATTCAAGATCTCTGCAGTCTCTGGAAGCTCCAATCGCTCCAACGCATCGACATAATCCACAAGAAAAGAAGGCTCCTCAAGCTTATCGATCCGCGAAAACTCTGTGTGCGCACCATACTTTTCACGATCCCCCGATGGACGGGCTCGTTCATGCCACGAATCTTCGAAACCAAGCGGCAAGATCCGCAAACGCACAAAACCATCCCCCAACCCTTGCGGCGTCAAAAAGCGCCCATCCAACTGCTCGCAAAGCTCCAACCAACAGCGATACGACCGATAAATCGCCCCGTTCTCTAACACTTCGCCTGTGTAATGAATCACCGAAGCATCGGGATCTACCACATCAAATGCTATCGGCGGATCTCCCACACGCCACACCTGCATCTCCGCCTGCAATCTCCGAAATATCCCATACAACGGCATCTCCACAAAACGACCCACAAAACGTATCGGTTCCAACTCTTTCTCCTCTTCCGTCAAACTCCACACAAATCAGCCAAGGCTCCGCCTCGGCATGGTCCGTAAAAAGACGCACGCCTTGCCGAAGATCAACCAAACCGCTCAACCAAACAAGAAGCCTTGCCGAAGATCGAGTGCAGCACTCCAACAAACCCTTTTGTTTGCCGGACAGAAGAAACGCAGCCCCCCATGTTCGTGGCACTTCAAGCGGTGGAGTCGCGTGTTTTAAAAACGCCGACTCAACAAAGAATAGGAGTGTCGCCGTTCGATACGAAAAAGGCCCAAGTTCGGGCGCGGGCCGTTCGCGAACCGCCCCC
>CAUJFU010000131.1 GCA_963169055.1 Myxococcota bacterium | reverse complement strand
CCAGAAGAATCCGTCTCCAACCCCGAAGAATCCGTCTCCATCCCCGAAGAATCCGTCTCCAACCCCGAAGAATCCGTCTCCAACCCCGAAGAATCCGTCTCCAACCCCGAAGAATCCGTCTCCAATCCTGAATCCCAACCCGAATCAAACCCCGAATCTTCGACGGGTTCGACCCTCTACGATCTCCTTGATCCAACCTCTTCACAAATCGGCCAAGAAGGCGCGACGGTCGAACTCAGTCAAGTCGTGATGATGTCACCCGCCTCCCGACTGACCGCAACATTGGATCTGTTCTTTGTTCAAGAACCCCAAGCACGCCAAGGAAGCTACCGTTACGGCGGGAGCGCGGTCGTTTTTGAGCGTGACAAGATCCAACTCGGCACCCTCTCTGTGGGTTCGCGGATCGCGATCAAAGGCCGCTTTACGCGCTACCGAACAGTGGATTGGGCGGCCAACTGCACAACAGACGCCGACTGCAAAGATGCCCAAAAGAGCCGATGTTCCGATGTTTTCGACAAAAAGACATCCGCTGTCGTCAAACGTTGTGCGACTCCCGTGTCCGTTCCGCAGATCGAACTGAGCCAAACTCCGAGCGTTGTCAGCGCAGGCCCCGTCCCTGCTCCCGAAGAAGTCCAAACATCCGACATCAACAAAGATGGAACGAACGCCCAAGCTTACCTCGGGGTTTATCTCGAAGTCAAACAAATCCAAGTCACGAACAAAAACCCCGATGATCCAAGTGATTTCGGCGAATTTCTCGTCGCCCCCACCAACAACCTCAACGAAACTCTCCGTATCGACGACCAGATCAACACCATCGCCTACACAGGAGCCAAGTTCTGCGGGTGCGGCACAGGCAACCAGCCTGACAACACCTACTGTTTGCCGGGCGACACCTGCCAGTGCGTTGGAGCGCAAGTCTGCGGCGGAACCAAGCGTGGCTGTTGTTTTGCGCAAGGAACACAACCCTCCCAAGACACCCGCTCACAAGGCGATACCTTTGCGTCGATCCGTGGCGTTCTTTATTTCAGTTTTAATAACTACAAGTTGCTGCCGCGTACTCCCACCGATATGCAAAAGTGACCAACCTTCGACCCAAAACAGCCAACAAGAACATCGACTAGGATCGTAACGATGCGAAGATTCTTTTGTTTTTGGATGGGGGTAACGGCGATCGCGAGTGCGGCATGCTACTCGCCCGTCGAACCGCCCACCATCTCGGGGGATTTTGTAGTAAGCCTGTCTTTCCAACAAAATCCCGATCTTGGAAAAAGCGCCGATAAACCCCGACCTGTGGCGCGATTGGGTGAGATCGCTCAAATCGAGATCCAAGCTCGCAAGCTCGCACCCGACGGAACCGCCTCCAACAACGATGCCTACGATGGCTATATTTGCCTGTACTCTTCGCGTGGTTTGCTCGAAGGTACGGGAAAAGCCGTCAAGTTATCCAATGGTCGCGCCCAAGTCCCCCTGCGCATCCGTTTGGCTTTCGGAAAGGTCACCTTGTGGGTGGGCGAAGTCAAAGATGATCCCACCAATCCCGGCCAAAACGGCGTGCCGATCTGCCCCGATAATGCTAACCCACAAGACAAAACTCGCCCATCTGTCGGACAATCTGGCTCTTCTGCTCCGATCTTTTATCAGCTCCTTAGCGTCGCCGATCTCCAAGAAACAGACGCAAGTTCGGGGGATTCCCCTCTCTACAAACGCCAAGCCGTCTTGGGGCGCGGAAAGATGGTCGTCACAGCCGTCACCAACAACGGCTTTTATATCAGCGATATGGACGCCGTCGCCACGGGCTTAAAATACGCATCCGCCTTTATCTTCACATTCTCCGCACCCAACCTCGCCTTTGAAGATGGTGAAGCTCCCCGCCTACTCGAAGTCGGCGAAATGATCCATTGCATACAAGGCGGTGTTGACGAGTTCAGCGGCCATACCCAACTCACCTTTCCAAGTTTCACCCCCATCTGGAAAACCTCCACTCCCGAATGCGGGAAACCCCCACCCCAAGGGAAAAATGAGATCCAACGTATCCCCATCGATCAACTTCCACCACCGATCGAGATCGCTCCAGATATCTTGTGGACACGATCCAAAATGGAACCCTATGAATCCGCGATCGTCGAAGTCAAAAACACCGTCGCGATCCCTTTTTCTCAAAGCCAAGACGGATGGCAAGAGTTCCGCCAATGGCCTGTCTTGATGATCGAAGCCGAGCGCCCCGAAGATCGCGCTGCGTGCGAAGACTACATCCGCACCGAACTGATGCTCCATAACGATCCCGCCAAAAACGACCTCGCCAAAAGCACCTACCGTACGGGCCTCAAAGCTTGCTTCGATGCACGAAAACCAGCCGAAGACGCTTGCACAAAAACCCGCAGCACCTGCACCAAAGACGCCACCGCTTGCGAAGCCGATCTTACCGCCTGCAAACAAAAAGTGGTCGACACATGGTACACTTGCTTTTTCGACGAACGCTTCCGAACCACCGACCCCAAGGGACTCTTCCCGCGCCTCGAAGCCTTTACCCCACAAGGCGCTCAGTCTCCTGCCGTCTGTCGTTATGGGATCATGCTTGTGATCTCGAACGCCACCGTCCCCGAGTTGGATGTCACCACCCAAGAACACCTCACCCGTCGTTTTACCCGGATTCGTGGCGTCCTCCAACAAACCAAAGCCAGTTCCTACTACGGACTCGTCAACGATCAATACCCCGATGAACTCTCAAACAACGGCTATGTGATCTTGGTCCGCAACAGCGACGATATCGTCGTTGAGAAAAAATAGCACCGTTGACGCGATCAGGCCGACCAGCGGCCTTTTTCGATGCTGTCGTTGCTCCGCAAGCCCCCAAAAGTGTGCTGCGTTGGTCATGCGCGCACAACACATCACCTTACAGATCAACTGAACCCCTCAAAGGACCGTAGAAGATGGACCGTTGGATGCAAAAAAACTGTTGGATACTCTCGTGCCTTTTCTTGTGCTTGATCAGCACGATCTCTCCGATGCACGCCCAAGCTGGCGACTTTATGGATACGCGCATCACCTTTGCGCTTTCGGACGACAACCTGTTGCTCGGCCCCGGTCTCAGCAACCCCTCCAGCCCCTCCACCAGCTTCGTCCCGGGCGCACGCAGCGTCCTCTTCTTCGACAACTACAACAAACGCGACTCAGGCTTTGAATCGCTCTCCCACGTCGCGTTGTACAAAGAGATGCCGTCCTTTTTCAAAGGACTCACCACAGCGGCTGCGCTGGTTGTGCGGATGGATTATTTTCTCGAACGTCGGGAGTTTCGTCTAACCGACGCAGGAAGTTACATCCGCACCACCTACTTCTTCAACGCCGAAGACGCCATCGCCAAAGAAAAACCCAAACTGCGCCGAAACCTCGATATCGTCGCCTTTCCGCTCAGCTCGGATCGTTTTCGGATGGGCTACAGCTTTCGCATCTCTTGGGGGGGAGACTTCACTTTCCCTCGCCGCTCGATCAAAAGCCCTGTCCCGGGCGTAAAAGCCCAACTCAATTACGACTTCTCCGAATCTGCGGGACTTTCGATCTTCCTCGGTGGGAAAACTGTGTTGCTTCAACAGCTCATCACCCGCGAGCAAATCGAAGAAGAAGTCGGTTACGGACTCTTGGGTGGCTTCGCCTTGCGCCTCGGTCAATTTTCTTGGGAAGGTGGCGGCGCTTTTTTCAACAAAGGCACTTTCTTCAACCCCACCGTAAAAGCCGAACCCATCTACTTTTACGGCGGCTCGACGCAGATCTCCTACGCGATGGGCATCCCTGTGGGCGTCTCGATGGACTTTGCGCTATATCGAAACGATCCGCTCAAGCCACAAAAATTCTTCAAACCCGAACAGTACGTCCCCGGCAAGTTTAGTTTCATGGTCGCCGCCGAAGCCTCGGTGGTTGCGAACCTTTTAGAAAACCCCGACCCTGCCCAAGTCGGTGGGATCATCCCCCAAGTCGGCATCGCAGCCGACCTCAACTTTCGCATGAAATACGGCTATTGGCGGATGCACCTTGATGTGATGTACCGCGATCTTTCGTTCATCCTGCAAAACGTCCCCGGCTTTGTTCCCTTCCAAGCCTTTGCAAATGATCAGGTCCAAACCCCCGAATTCTTCGCTGCCTTGGGTGTAGATTATCACATCGCCCCCGCTCACCTGACGTTGGGCCTGATCGTCGGTCTTCAAATCCCCGCAACTTTCCGAGGCGTCATCCCCAAAGAACTCACCGGCCAAGTCCCCGTCGGCAGCACCACAGGCCAACAGATCGTCGTCGTGCGCGGCGAAGGCGACTTTGTCCTTCTCCCAACTGTCGATGCTGCCGGAAACAAAGTCGAGATCATCCCGATCGTCAGCGCAAAACTCACCTTCAAATGGCAACTGAGTGAGTTTATGGCCATCATCGGCGACGTGCTGTTCAGTTTTGATAGCAATGAAACGCGCCTCGAACGCGCCCAATACACGGGCGACGGAACGGTTGTCAGTCGCGTGTTTGTCGATCCGATCCGCCTCGGCTTCAATCTCATGGGACAAGCCCGCTTCTAATACGAAATCCGCCCATCGCGTGATCGTAAAACGTAGGGGCAGCCCCCCGTGGCTGCCCAACCACAGGGCAGTTACAGCAGATCGCACCTACCCTTCGAACACACATCTTTCGGATATCGTATAACCTGCGCAAAGGCCGCAGCAGACGCGACCTCGTTGGTTGGAGTGCTTGGTCGCAGGGGGCACGGCCTTGACGGTTAGAGTGCTTGGCCGAGCGTTTGAAAAATGGGGTCGGTGACAGATTGGGAGGAGACTTGTTGAAGTTCAGCAAGTCCGATGGGGCAGGAAAGATTCAACTCGATCAACAAGCCATCACTCACATCGAGGCTCGCCAAGAAGATGCCTTCTTCGCGCAGCACAGGTCCGACGGTGCGGATGATGGCTTGATCTTTTTCGGAAAGCTGGACGGATACGGGTTTTGCGCCTCGATTGAAAGAGCCGCGCAGCTCGCCCATGCCCGGGACTTGAAGCGCCACACCAAGAAAGTTTCCATTCAACAAAAAGATGCGCTTGTCGCCGTCTAGCTCGGTATCATTGATCATCTTCTGCACAAGGACGTATTGTTGGCCTTGTTGCGTCAAAAGCTCCGAAAGCAGCTTGGTGTTGGGGTCACCCATCCGCAGGAAAAACATATTGTGTCCTTGGGACGCATGGAGAGGGCGGATCGTGGCCTTCCCACCGACTTCGGACAAAAAGGCGCGGATCGCATCGGGATGCTTGGTCACCAAAGAAGGCGGACAGAACGAAGGAAAGCGCAGCGCAAACAGATGTTCGTTGAGGTTGCGCAGCGTGCGCGGGGCATTCAACACAGCCGTCGAGGACGGAAGCATCTGTAAAGCATCCAGAGCAAACAGCGTATCAGGCGCAAAAGGCGGAGACTTCCGCCACCACAACAGGTTCAATTGATCGAGCGGCGCAAGAAACGACTCGCCCATCACAACCTGCGCTCCTTCCACGGAGATCGGAGCCATATAGCCAACGGGGCGACTTTGTTGGATATGAAGATCAGACACTTCCATCCAAAAAAGTTGGTAGCCGTAATTTTGAGCGGCTTGCATCAGCAAGAGAGTGGTAGTGTCGTTTTCTTCGAGGTGTTCGAGATTATCAGTCACGAAAGCGATACGTTTGGTCATCACGGCAACTCCGTCGCGAGGGGAAGCGGGTACACTGGCATCTCTGTGGAGGGGTATGATGCCGATTTTCAACCTCTTGTCGAGGGGGAAACAACGATCCGCCACAAAAAGACCGCACTAACGAGCGGGTGGCGGCCAAGGTAACGGCCTTTGATGTGCAGGCAAGGGCGAGCTTTCAGGCTTGGGGGCGTTAAGTTGTTGGCTGAGTTCGTCAGGTGTGTCTTTGGTGGAAAGCACCACAGACTCGGATTGTCCGCTTTGCAGGTTGGTGGCCCGAAGCGTCAAGAGGCACTCGTTGCTGAGTTTAAATTGAAGCTCCACCTTGTGAGCACCTTTGGGAGCGGGTTGTATCCCCGCAAGGCGCAAGGTTCCAAGGTATTCGTTTTCTAGGGCGTTTTGGCTTTCGCCTTGGAATATCGGCAACTCCAACACAGTCTGGTTGTCGCGAGTGGTCGCGGTCACAAAATTCTTTTCAAACGGCAACGGTGTGTTGGCAGCGATCACAGGAACAAAACGCCCTCCGGGAAGACCGATGCCGATCGGCAGCGCAAGAACATCGATCAAACGGACCGCGTTCTTTTTGCCGAAGGAATGGGCCAACAGAGCCGTTCCGATCGCCACAGCCTCGTCGGGATGGACGTTTCGGTGAGGAGGTTTGCCAAAATAAGCGGTCAGGCGCTCGTGGATCAAGGGCATCCGTGTCATCCCGCCCACAAGAAGAACTTCGTCGATATCTTCTTTCTTTAATTCACGCGCTTTCATAACGGCTTCACAGACGCGCAAAGTCTCTTCGACAAGCCCCTTGACAAGGGAGTTTAGAGCATCGCGTGTGATCTCTTGTTCAAGATGGATGGGTTTTCCGCCCCGTTGTAGCAGGTACGGGATGTTGATCCGCGTGCGTTTTTCCATCGACAGATCACACTTGGCTTTTTCGCAAGCATCTCGAACACGCTGCATTTGGATCGGATCGTTGCGAAGATCGATCTGTGTCTCTCGGTAAAAGTCGCGGATCACGTGATCGATCAAAGTGTTGTCAAAGTCGACGCCGCCCAAAAAAGTATTTCCGCCCGTCGAGATCACTTCAAACACATCTTTGTCCACTTCGAGCACAGAAGCATCGAAGGTCCCGCCGCCAAGGTCATACACCAACAAGCGCTGTTGGATCCCTCGCCCAAAGCCGTACGCAAGCGCCGCTGCTGTGGGCTCATTGACGATACGCTCGACACGAAGACCTGCCAACAAGCCCGCATCACGGACTGCTTGGCGTTGTTGATCGTTGTAGTGCGCCGGAACACTGATCACCGCACGATGAACAGGTTGATGAAGGTATTCTTGCGCGATATCCCGAATTTCCGAGAGAATCAACGCAGAGATCTGTTCGAGCGTAAAGGTCTTTTCATCGATGTGTACCGCCGACCCGCCTTGCGGTGTTTCGACGATGCTGTAGAGAAAACGATCCTTGATTAGCTGCACGATCCGCGAGCGATACTTTCGCCCGATCAACCGCTTAGCTCCGTAGACTGTGTTGCGCGGATTCAACATCATCTGATTTTTGGCGGGGTGGCCGATCAACAATTCGTGTTCGTCACTGAAAGCCACGATCGATGGGATCGTATTGTATCCAAAACGCGATGGGACGACCTTGGGTCGGCCCTCTTCGACGATTGCGCAACAGCTATTTGTGGTTCCCAGATCGATGCCGATAATCGGGCCTGTCAAGGGGATGTCTTCGATCTTTCCTTGGAAGAAGAGCAGTTCCTCGCGGTGCGAAGAAAGCGACGCAAACTGCATCATGGTGGGATTCACGGCCTGACCTTGAAGCGTTGGCATCGGCATCGTAGCGCTTGGAGCGCTGGCAGGAGGCGCGAGCGGATTAGCGATGCTGATCGGTGCGAATGCAGCAGGAAACCCGCTCCCGCCGCTGGGAGGGGTCGCATCTTGAGAAGGCGACGCTTTTGGACTTGCAGCGCGGGGAGCAAGCGGACTCCCAAGAAGCGGTGTCGCTTCTGTCGGTGCGTGGGAAGCGAGCGGGCTCCCAAGAAGCGGTGTCGCTTCTGTCGGCGCGTGGGGCAAAAGCGCCCCCGAAAGCATCGGCGTCACTTCGGTCGGATGCGAAGAAACAGTATGTCCCATCAAAACAGGCGTGACCTGCGTTGGTGCATCCGAGGGCGGCAGACTCCCGACCAACGCGCCCCCCAAGGGGGCCTGAAAGGACGGAGCACCCAGCGTTGGCCGTTGCATCGCGCCTGTGCGCGAAAAGATGCTCGGTTGTGGTGGACGTGGCGGCTGTGGCGGAGTTTGCGACGGCGGAGACAACGGTTGCGGGGATGGCTGCGGCTGCGGGGAGGACGAAAGCAACGGCGATGGTGGCGGTTGTGCAGAGGGTGGTGGGGACGTTCGAGAGAGAGCGGGTGGAAGATGCGATGGATGTGGAAGAT
>CAUJFU010000130.1 GCA_963169055.1 Myxococcota bacterium | reverse complement strand
TTGGGTGAAGGTCATTCAAACTTTGTTTTATCCCGGTCAAACCGAGCGAAACAAATCGATATGGGACACGGTTGATCGGGAAGAACAGGTTGGTTCTCCGCACTTTTTTTCTGGGTTTGCAGAGTTTGTGGATGGTACGCGGAAATACTTTTTTCATGAATTTTATGCCAACGCGGAAGCTTTTTGGCAAAGCTGTTCTTGTCCTCCTGAAAAGCAAACATTTAACCCAACAACAGGACAATGCGAATAGAAAAGACAGTTCGAGATGGGAGGTAAAGATGCGTGTCAGGTGGTGGAGCTTTGGTGTTGTGGGTGTTTTTTGGATCGGGTTGCAAAGCTGTGGGGAGGCTCCTTGCCGTTGGGAAAAGCGAGGAGACGGGGTAGAACAGATCACTTGTCAGGGAGCGAGCTATACGTGGAAATCGGGCACGAACGGCAAGGAAGGCAAGGATGGTTTGGCTGGCGAGAAAGGAGCGCAAGGAGGGCAAGGAGCGCAAGGAGAGGTGAATTGCACGTTTGCTGCAGCGGCACAAGATCCACGAACAGGCGTGCTACGGTGCAAAGGGGCGATACCGAAAGAAAGCCAAAGTTTTATCGTATTAAATGGTGAAGTGTTGCCAGCAGAAAAGACATGCCGTTTTGAAAGTAAGGATCTAGGGGGAGGTTGTGAGCAGGTGATTGTGCGGTGCTTGCATGGTGGAGTGGAGCAAAGTTTTGTGGTCGGTGGTGGGGTGTGCCATTTTTTTGAGATCGCCGAGGTCAGCACCCCGTCAGTCGATGGAAAAGTGTTGAAGGTCTTGAGAAGCGGGACAGGGACACGCGTTGGGGAGCAGCTTGTCCTTGAGCGGTATTATCGTTTGCGCATTGGGCAGAAGATCGGAGCGAGCTACGAAGCAAATCCGGTCGAGTTGAAGACTTATTCGAACGTGAATTGCAATAAAGACAAAGAATGCAACGCGCAGTATTGCCAAGAATTAGAAGAGAAAGGAACGTACGATATCTCGTGCGCCCAACAGCCTTGTGCAGGACAAGAGACAATTTGTTTGCAAAGCAACAAATTGTGCTATGAGCGGCGAGAGAAGGGTGGTTTGGTGTGCCGTCAAGACAGCGATTGTTTGGAGGAAGGGAAAGCGGCGGAGCGATTTTTTTGTGAGCGGGCAAGCGGAGCGTGCTATCGGCGGCAAGTCAGCGTGGAAAAGCTCCGTTACTGCGAATTAACGCGTGCACAATTTGAGCATGAATGTGCGTTTTATCCGTTCCCGCGCCATGAGCTGGTCAAAGGAGAAGAACAACCGAGAGGGCGTTGCGTGGTGTTTCGTTTTTCAGGAAGATTTCGCAAAAAAGAAACAGCCTCAACAGAAATTATTTATGAGCGGATGTTTCCCGGGAATTCATTTTGCGGCTGGGTGAGGATGACACAAACGCTGTTTTATCCGAACGAACCCGAGCGCAACCGTGCGATCTGGGAAAGTCTCGATAAGCGAAGCGGCGTAGATCCGCGTTATGAGCTTTCGGGGTATGTGGATTTCGTCGATGGTTCGAGACAATTTTTCCGTTTTGATCTGTATGCTTCGGCGGATGAAGTGATTCAACGTTGCTATTGCCCCGAAGGGACGGTGTTTGATCCAGAAAATAATCAATGCCGCTGAGAAGGCACGCGGCAGCGAGATATCTGTGTAGGTTTCGGTGTGTAGGGATATTTGAAGAAACGGTAAATCGAAGGAGGTTGCGGATGAAGTCGATGCGATGGGGATTCAAGTGTGTAGGTCTTGTGTTGTGCGCGTGGGGATTGGCTGTTGTGCAAGGCTGCGGTTCGACGTGTACGTTGCAAAAGAATGGGGATGGTACGGCGACGTTGAAGTGCGGAGAAGAGAGTTATGTGTTGCGTCCGGGAAAAGACGGAGCGGACGGGAAAAATGGGAGCGATGGAGAAGCAGGCAAACAAGGCGACAAAGGAGACACAGGAAAAGATGGAGACAATTGTGCGTTGTCGATCAACGGGGAGCAGGCAGAACTGAAGTGCGGGAGCGAGACGTTTAAGGTGGTGAGCGCGGAAAAGATCGTGAACGGTGTATGCACCAGCAAAAGCCTAGGTTGCGGGCTTTTGGAAGTGACTTGCGGGCAAGGGGCAGGAAAAGTACCGAAGATCTTTCGTGTCGGAAACAACACATGCAAGGAGTTTTTGGTGGAAGAACTCGATCAGGACGGGAAGCTTGTGAAGAAACTGCATGGTGGCGATGCGAATAGCCCGGGGGATGGGTTGGAATTGGAGAAGCGATATCGCTTGGTGATCAAGAATGATTATCCGCCGAAAACGCCGCTAACGCAGCTTGATCTGGTGACTTTCTCAAACGTCGTATGTTCGGCGAACTTTGAATGCGAAGCGGCCTACTGCGATACCTTAAAGAAGCAGCATCGTGAGTACGATATCTTGTGCCGTCAGGATGCGGATTGCGCGAGTGTTGGGGGCGATAAATGCGAAGCTGGGGTCTGCGTGATCCGCTACAAGGACGCAGGAGGGCAGGCGTTGTCTTGCACACAAGATAGCGATTGCCGAGGGATCGCGGTGGATGATGCGGATGCGGCGAAAAAATGTTTGGAAGTAAACGGCCAAAAGTATTGCTACTTTAAGGCAGTCCATCAGGAGGCTTACAAGAACTGCCAAGCGCAACGTGGCCAGTTCGAGCCAGAGTGCGTGTATTATCCGTTTCGGGTGCATGAAGAAGGCAAAGCTCCTGCGCGGTGTATCTTGTTTCGGTTGGCGGGTAAGCTGATTGCAGAGACCTCGTGTACGAAAGACGAAGAATGCGATCCCACAGGCAGTTGCAAAGACGCCAAAGATCCAGCGTCCTGTCGCTATGTGTGTCAAGACAACAAATGTCACGAGAAACGGTTGGATCTAGAGAGTTTGGGTTGCACGCAAGATAAGGAGTGTCAAGACAAAGAGAGCGATCGTTGTTTGAAGGGTTCGTGTCACGATGAGTTGTCGGCAAGGCGGTACAGTCGGGATCTTCCGATCGAGACGACTTGTTCTTGGATGAAGTACTCGCAGAGCGTGTTGTTGAAAAACGAAGATCGAACCCATACGCAGACATGGAACAGCAGCTATCAGGCGCGGTTGTGTGTGAGCCACGCGGACTGTGTAAATCAGGGTGTTGCGAGCGGGATCTGCTCGAATGGAGGAGAATGCTACGAACCCATGACAGGCGGCGCAACAAGTTGCACGAAAGTCGAGGATTGTTTGGCGAGTGGTGCGCGTTGCGAAAACAGCAAGTGCTATGTTAAAAAAGTCAATATGCGTCCCAAAGAGTACGAGTTTACGGGGTTTGTGCGGTTTACAGACAACACGGTGCAATATTTTCGGTACGCATGGTACAAGCAAGACGATATCGGCACATGCCGCTGCCCCCCCGGGCAAGTATATAATCCCGCAGCAGGCGCGAAAAAGTGCGAATAGATTCGGCCGGATGACGGGTCACAGGGGGTGGACCCAGAGAATATCCGAGAGAAGTGCGAGCGAGGGGTAGGTGTGATCCGCTGTAAACGCCCTATTGTTGGGCAACTGTGGGCTGCCCCGATATGTGCTGCTCATACAACGGACGGATTTCGTATTCAGGGTGAGGATGGGGACGTTTTTTGGCAGGAGCCTTGGAGGCAAGCGAGGCGTTCTCCACAAGCGGGGACTTGACAGGCTTCGTGATCGGTGCATTGGGCGGGGCAAGCAGGAAATCTAGATTCACGGGAGGCGCAGATCCCTTGGACACATTCGTTGCGTTGTTGGCTTAGGCAGGCGGGGTGTTGGTTGCAATCTTCGTCGAGACTGCAAGTGGTCGGGCAGATATCTGGGTGAACGCATCGCCCCCTGAGGCAGAGGTTGTATTTTGCGCGGCAGGAACATTCGTTGTTGGAAGAGCAAGGGGTGTCGGAACAAGCGTAGGGTCGGCTTTTACAGCGGCTGTTGATGCAAAAGATCTGGTCACCGCAAACGGTTTTGAGGCAATCGTTGTCGGAGGTGCAGTTGTCGGGGCATTTGGTGCTACAAGAGTTTTGTTCGCAGCGGGAGACGCCACAAGGCGCACACTCGTCTCCAGCACTACAATTGTTCGGACAACATGGTTCGCTGAGTCCATCGCAATTGGTGTCGGGTTCTTTGGTGCTGGCAGACGAGCAAGCGCGTCCGAAGATATCGGGGCGGGGGGATTGACCGCCCGAGCAAGAAGTCCATGCGCCGTCGCGGCACTCCTGATAATCTGCTTTACAAATGCCGATGCTTTCGGTCTTTTTGGTTGGATCGGGTTCGATGTAAGTGCATCTGCGTTTGAGCGGTTTCGAGTGAAAGGCGTAGGTGTTGTTGGGTGCTTGTTCGAGTACGTGCATATTGTCGATTTTGCCGTCACAGTCGTCATCTTGGGCGTTGCAGGATTCTGGCGTAGGAGTGATCTCGCCTTCGCATACGGCTTTCCAATAACTCCGTCCCTTGGGGGTTTTTTCACAATATTGTTTCCCTGTTTTGCAGTTTCCAAGCGGTCGTTGGGAGGAAGGATCGAGCGTTTGTGGGGGGCCTGTGTAGCAAGAGAGCGGTGTTTGTTCTGGATGGCAGGGGCAGAATTCATCGATCAGCCCGTTGCAATTGTCGTCTTGGAGGTTGCCGCAGATCTCTAGCTGAGAGGGTGTTTTTTGTCCCACGCAAGAAGTCCAACGACCGTCTTTGCAGGTTTGTGTGCCTGTGGTGCAGGCACCTTTGTGCTCGGTGCCAAGAGGGCCGGTGTAGCAGGGGCGTTGTGTTCCTTCGGTACAAGGGCAAGAGGGAATTTGCGGATCCACGTGTCCATCGCAGTTGTTGTCGGGTGTTTGGGGAGAGGTGCAGTCTTTGGTTTCGTTGGTGATCTGTTGGACGCATTGGTGATCCCAGATGCGTCGACCGCTTGCGTCTGCGATGCACTTTTGTACACCGAATTGGCAGGTTGCGCCGATGCGTCCGAGCGTTCCCAAAGTGTGGAGCAAGGCAAGGCGAAGAGTCGAGCGTGAATCTCCCGACCATCCGAGGGTTCCCGGGCGTCCTTGATAACAAGGACGAACATCGCCGATCTGATCGCAGGGACAACCTTCGTCGACAAGGCCATTACAGTTGTTGTCTTTGTTGTCGCATTTTTCGCCCTTTTCTGGGAGGATGGGTTGGTTGCACTCGCCAAAGGTTTGATCGGGGGAACAACGTTGTATGCCCGCCTGACAAAGGCCGTGGCAGAGATAAGCGTAGGAGCGATCCTCGGGTGTTTGGTTTTGGGCGCGGACGCAGCCCACACATTCCTCGTTGCCACGACCGAAGAAGCGGCAACATTCTTGTTTCGCGTTGACAGCGAAGCTGCATTGCCCCTGAGAAAACGGATAGCAGGCTTTTTGTTCGGCGCTTCCGTCACAATCGTTGTCTTTGTTGTCGCAGATCTCGATGCTTGCGGAAGAAGCGAGTGGTTGTCGCGCAGAACAGATCAGCTTGCTGGGCCCTGATGGCTCGGATGGATCGGAAGGAGCGCAGATCCAAGATCCGCCGACTTCACAATTGGAGTGGGGAGGTCCGACAAAACAGAGGGTGTTTTTGAGAGGCCAATCTTCGTCGATCTGGCCGTCGCAATCGTCATCGAGGCCGTTGCAGCGCTCTTTTTGTTCAGAGACAGCACCAAGGCAAGGACTCCATCGGGTGCCATCGAAAGAGATCTTTCCGTCTTGACAAGGAGTTTGAGATTGATAAGGCGGAGATATCGGGCAGATCTGGGGCTTTCCGTCCGAGCGACAGCAGTAGTTTTGGTTGGGGACGCAACATCGGCGAAGGCTTTGATCTTGGCAACACTGGAGTATCCGCCCGTTGGGGAGTTGGCAATCGGTGTCTTGTTCGCAAGGATAAAGATCCAGATCGGGAGGAGGTGGTGGTGTACACGTCAAGAAGTTCCAACAGGAGAGCAGCCAAAAGACCCGCCACACAGATTTCATCAAGCAAAAGCTCCAAGCCAAGAAGTATGAAGCACGAAGATATACGCGCATCACGAGGTGTGCAACTTTTTTCTAGGAAGAGCAGAGGGCTTCTATGGAGCTTTTTGTCTGAAGAGAACAGGTAAGGGCAGGGACTTTTTGCAAGGAGGAGAGATCAAGCAACTTGGCAACACAAACCAGAGCGTGCTAAAGACAAAAAGAGTCTTCCAAGGAGGAAGTCCGTTTGTTGGGCGTTTGTGTTGTGGAGGTGTCGACTCGCGCAGGAGAGGGGAGTCGGCGCAAGATCCCACACGCGATCAAGAAGGTAAGGCGCACAGGAGGCAGAGTGCGCGTAGTACTCTTTGGACAGAGGGCATCTTTTGCATGAGCAACCATGAGCTTTTCGCATGTCCAAGCTGCCAGACAGCGAACTTGAATGGCAGTTTGTTTTGCCGCAATTGTAGTATGTATCTCCAGACACTTGGTGGAACGTATCGATTGGTGCGCCCGCTGAGTTCGGGGGGATTTGGTACGGTGTACCAAGGGTGCATCCACGAAACGCAGATCCCCGTTGCGATCAAGGTGTTGCGTGAAGAGCTGACCAACCAAGCGACGATCGTGGCGCGTTTTGAGCGCGAGGCCAAGCTACAGACAGAGATGCAGCATCCGCACGTGGTGAGGACGTTCGAGTATGGATGGATCGAGCGGTTGGGGCATTATCTGGTGATGGAATGGCTGGATGGTCGGACGCTACAGCAGATCGTGGAGGCGGAAAGCAAGAAGCGTTTGCCCTCGGAAAAAGTGCAAAAGGTCTTTGCTCAACTGTTGGATGGTTTGCAATACGTCCATCGAAAAAACATCGTGCATCGGGATCTGAAGCCTCAAAACGTCATGTTGATCCACCATCATGGGATGGAGATGGTGAAGATCTTGGACTTTGGGATCGCGAAGGCGGAAGCGGCGCAGCAATTGACACGTTCGGGGATCATGATGGGGACGCCCTTCTTTATGGCTCCAGAACAAGTGCGCGGTGATCTTCAGCAGATCGGGCCTGCCACGGATATCTATGCAGCGGGCGTGATGTTGGCTTGGGCTCTGACAGGGAATTTGCCGTTTGATGGAAACAGTGCGCAAGAGATCTTGGAAAAGCATCGTGCGGAAAAAGCACCGATGCTTCGAGACTTGTGCCCAGAGGTCTTTTTTCCTGACGCGCTCGAAGCGGTGGTCGCGTGCGCCTTGTCAAAAGATGTGGAGGATCGCTTTCCCTCTGCGATGGCGTTTCGTGACGCGCTGACAGGTTCGCTTTCTGATCCAGCGTCCAGAGCCGCAAGCCACAAAAGTTCGCTCTCCGAGCCAGCATCGAGATCCGCGAGCCACAAAGTGGTCTCTTTGCCTGTGGAGCAGAGAAAAGAAGTGATCCGCTCGGAAGAAGGGGGAGATGCAGAAGATTGGATCGGCTCAACGTTGCCGCTGCGAACAGGCCAGACGTCGGAACGCAAAGCGGCCCAGCCCCAAGCCACGTTGGAACGGCGATCGGCTCAAACAGAAGACTCACCCGGCAGCAGTGGGGGGATCTTGGTTGTTTCTGAAGAAAAGCCCGCCTCTTTTGATCGAGAAAGTCACTCGCTATGGGAGCAGACAAAAGAGCGCCCTGTGGCGACAGATACGCCCACACAGGCATCGACTTCGCTTCCGTTTGGCCCGCCCAATGTCGCACCGCATGATTCTTTTGTGGCGGAAGTTCGGACACCGACGCGCCGAAGTACCCTGATCTTGGGTGGATTGGGCGCTGTGGCGGTGGGTGGAGTGCTGTTTTGGATGTGGGGTGGTTTTTCGCGGGTGGAGATGGCGCATCCCACGTCTCCCTCCGAGCGAGCCAAAGCCACAGGCAAGACAACCACACAAACAGGTTCGATACATCGGGCCTTGGAGCTAAAGAAGCTTGCAGCGCAAGACCTTCGGCCTACGAAGCGGCGCGAAGAACAGCCCGTGCTTGTGCGTGCTGCGGATGCTCGGACACTCTCGGAGCGCGCTGCTGTGCGGCCTATGGAGCCTCCTTCTTCGGCGGAGTTGCTTGTGCGAGCAAAGCAAGAGATGAAACAAAAAAAGTGGAAAGAAGCATACGAATCATTGCTCGTGATCAAAGAGAAATTGAAGGAAAATACTCCTCTTTTTGTGGAAGTTGTGCGTCTTTTGGCACAAAGCGCAAAAGAGAAAGCAGGTTGCGAGAAGCTCGCTTTGCCCGCAGGACATGCAGATTGCCGAGAGGCCGGCATCTGGCTCGGCGTTTTACAAAGGGCGAGAGCATGGAGCGCAAAAGAGCGGACGACGCTACAACAAGAGATGCGCAAGATGTTGCAAGTGCCGCTCAAGTGGAAAGCCAACGAAAAAGGATTTGCGCTTTATACAGGGCGCAACGGAAAACGCAGGTTGAAAGGCAAACAGATCTTTTGGGGGAATTGGGGAAAAAGCTATTCGTTTCGTTTTCGGAAAGGAACGCGCCATTGCTCGTTTGTGTGGAAGGCGGTGCGTGAACAAGAAGTGCAGCTTGTGGCTCCGCTGATTATGACGCCAGAAGAAGCTCCGCTGGTATGTCAGTTTATCGAGGAATAAGATGTTGTTGATAGGCGGATGATGAACCAGAAAAACGACCAAGCAAACCACAGAAAAACAAGTTTCTACTTTTCAGATACGGTACAACGAGTGCTGTTTTATTTTGCCGTTGTGCGTCTGAAGCGTTTCACTGGGGCGTGGCCCCATGTCCCGCTGCTTGGCGAAGACCTCTTGACGCCATATCAGCGAAGAGAGCAGCGTTTTCCACACAGACGGTTGTGTCGATTGAGCGGACGCGGCTTTTTTTGTCGCCTGCTTCGTTTCTATGGTTTGGTGGTTTTGTTGTTCTTGGTGGGAGTGGGTTCAGGGCGTGCGTTTGCGCAATCTCATCCAGCGATCGAAGCCTATTCAAAAGGGATGCAAGCGTATTCGGAAAAGAGGTACGAAGCAGCGTTGGAATTGTTTCAAAGCGCTCGGATCTTGTTGCCGCGAGAAGAAAAATGGGAGCCGTTTCGTAATGGTTTACGATTTTATTTGGGATTTTGCCATTATTCGATCGGTGGTTGGGAACATTGGACGCAAGCAAAGCAGTTGTGGGAGAGTTATTCAAAGTCGAGCGTGGGTCGGTTGGAGTCGCTAGAAAAGACGGTCAAAGCCTCCGTTCCGCGATTGGAACGTCTTGCACACGAGCAAGTGTTGCGGATGTTGGGGGTGGCTTTTGAAAAAGAACGGCTTTTGGAGATGACGCGATGGTTGCCGCGTTATAAAGTGGTGTTGGGCTGGAAAAGGCAGGATGTCTCCAAAAGCTCGTTGTATCATCTTTTTGAAGCACGTTCTTTTCGGTTGGAGGCTAAAACGGCGGGCGGATCTTCGGAAAAGCTGTTGCTTTATCAAAATGCAAAAAAATTATTGCAAAAAATCAAAAAACAGGAACTACAGATTTTTTGGCAAAAAAAAGCCGAAGAAGAAGAACAAACCGTTCGGCTAGAGAGCGGAACTCTTTTTATGCAAAGAGGAATCGAGGCGGTAAGAGAAGGGGCGGGAGAGCAAGCTCTTTCTTTTTTTCGGGAAGCAGAGGAAGAAGTAAAGGGGATGGGAAAAGAAGCCTTGGAGATCCAAGGAGAACTGTTGTACTGGCGAGGGCGGGTGTTTGCGCAAGAAAAGAAACCGCCTTCCCAAAAGCAGGCGATCGTGCTGTTGCAAAGATACCTTGCTCACAAGGGTGCAAAAACAGCCGCACGTCAGCAAAGCGCACGCACGCTGTTGGCGGCATTGCAGCTTGCCTCAAGGCCGCGAAGCCGTCCGAAACCACCGCCGAAACCGATTTCTCCGCTGCTGGTTGCGGGTTGGGTGGTGGCGGGAGCAGGGATCGTTGCGATCGGGACAGGGATCGGTCTGGGTGCATCAGGAGCGAAGGATTTTGCAGATATCCAAGGGAAAACCAGCGTCGCGGAGGTGACGGCTGGGCAGATCAGCCGCCCGTGGATGGATGGTTATCATAAAGTGATCGCGGCGGATATCTTGTTTGGTGCGGGTGGGCTTCTGGTGTTGTTGGGGGGAACTACAGTAGCCGTTATCCTGCTACAGCGACCGAGGCTTCCGCCGAAAGACAAGTCTTTCTCTTCCCCAAAAACGCAGGCTGCTTTGTGTTTGTTGGGATGTATGGATATTTGATCGCAAGGATGCACGGACGTGGTGAAGGGGATTTAGGAAGGCGGGAGGGCGTGGCGTTTTTGGAGGAGTCCGGGATGAGGGCCGCAAAAGCGGATGCCTTCATCAAGAACTTCGCGGGCTTGGGCGGGATCGTTGGCGCGGACAAGGACATCGGCGAGAGTGGCGTAAGCGTCTGGGTCGGTGGGAGCGAGTTTGAGGGCGGTCTCAAAGGTTGCGATGGCGGATGTCAAAAGGCCACGTTGGACATAGGTGATGCCGAGAGCGTAATGGGCTTCGTAGCTATCAGGCTTTTGTTTGATAGCTTGTAAGAGTTGTTCCGCAGCCTCTTCGTAGCGGCGATCTTGGCCCAAGAGTCGGCCATAATTGAAGGAGACAAGGAAGTCGTTGGGTTGAAGGGCGGCGGCTTGTTCTGCACAAGCCAAGGCTTCGGCGAGTTGGCCTTTGATCTCGTGCAAAAGACCTTGCAGGGCGTACACCACCCCATGCTCAGGGGCGAGATGTTTGGCCCCGAGGAGGTAGTTTTCGGCATCTTGAAGGCGACCGAGAAAAAGCGAAACTCGTGTCAGACCAAGCAAAGCATCCACTTCGAGCGGGCAGGCTTCGACGACACGCAGCAAAAGCGCGACGGCTTCTTGAAAAGACTTTCCTTCCAAAAGCATCAGACCTTGTCGTAAGGTGGCTTGGATATCAAAGCCTTGTTCAGCGGCAGCTTCTTCGTAGAGTTGACGAGCCGTCTCAAGGTCGCGTGCTTGGAGCGCTTCGGCAGCGCGTTTGCGCAAAGATTCGATGGATTCGGACATGGAGGGCCTTTCTATTCGATGCCAAGGCGATGCAGAGCAGGCAAGGTCATGCGGTGGAATTCGGCGTGGAGTTCTTGGAGCCAAGCGATATTTTCTTCGGGATTTTCGAGGCTTACGCCGTCTTTGATCATGGTTTGGCCTTGGGAAGAAAGCAGGTTCCAGATCAGGTCGATGGGTTCGCGCTGTTCGCGTTCGGCGAGCAAGAAAAGCTGTGATATGCGGCTAAGATGCACAGGGCCACCCGTCAGGGGAGAAGCGAGGTAGTTGATCTGGCTATAAAAGCGGGAGCGGTGGATGACAAAGGAATTGAAGCGGTCGGTGCTTTGTTTGCGAGAGTGGACGGTGGTTTCGGGGACAAGGGGCATGGTGTAGCCAAGGCCCGTCAACAAGCGCAGCGCTTGGTGGACTTTGCTGGATTCGACGCCTTTTTGGTGCATGAAGGCGACGATCTCGCTGAGGTATGCGGGGCCTTGGGCAAGAAGATCGACGATGGGTTCGTAGACATGGGCCAATAGCGTTAGCGTCCCGACGGTAAAGCGATGCTCGAAAGTGACAGTTTCGCGGGCGACAGCGAGAACAAAGCGCATGGAGGAAAGGTATTCGATCTGCTCGGCGTCAGGGAGAGGAAAGAGGCCCCGCGCAAAGATATCCTTGCGAAAGCGGCGGTTGACGTAGAAGTCACGGAGATCTTCGCGGAAAGGGATATCTTGGAGGGACGCGAGTTCGTCGATGGTGCTGTTGTTGAGGTTTAGGAAGTCGAGTTGATCGAGTTGTGAGGCGGGTCCGAGGTAGCTGACTTTGGCTTCGGCGAGTTCGCGGGCGAGCTGGCTGAAGTACATCGGTTCCCAAGCGGCGTTGAGGTATTCGTGGGGGAGGTAGTTGAGGTCTGAGCCTTCGATATCGGTGATCCATTGGCGGGCTGCGGGATTGGCTTCAAAGAAGCGGACATCGCGGTTGGCGAGGTCTTTGATCTGGTGGTAGGCGTCTTGGACTTTTTGCGGCCAAGTTGCGGCGGTGGAGCGTTGTGCGTATTGGACCATCAGTTGGCGCATTGGCATGAGGGCGGCCCAACCCGGGAGGGTGTTGTAGCTGATATAGACCAATCCACCGGGCCGTAGCTTTTTTTCGATAAAGGTCTGGATGGCTTTGCGCTCGCGCTCGGCGACCCAAGAATAGACTCCATGCAAAACGATATAATCAAAAGTCGGAAGATCGGCATGGAGGAAATCTTGAAAGCTATCATCGTAAAAGTCGATATTGGAAAGTCCCGCTGCTTGGGTGGTATGGCGTGCGGTAGCGATATGATTGGGATTGAAGTCGTTTGCGTAGAAGGCGCTTTGAGGATTGGCGGCGGCCAAAAGGCTGGTGGTGACGCCGTGTCCGCATCCAAGCTCGCAAAAAGTAAAGCTTTCTTCTTCGCGCAAGGGCAAGTAGCCTCGGCACAAAGAAGCATAATCCAAAAGCAACGGGGTCATCTCTCGATACACGCCATGTGTATAAGTGACATCAGTTCGATAGCCATTCGACCAAGTGGTCATCGGTCGTCTTGCCTTTCGTTGTATGAGATGGAGGTATGAAGGAAGGAGAAAGCGTTGCGTGAAGAAGGGCGTTTATTCTTGGGAGTCGTCGTCTTTTTTGGCTTTGCGTCGAGCGTCCCACATCATCGAAGAGATCGCGAGATTCATTTTGACGGCATCGGCATCGGAGAAGAGGGTGTGTTGGAGGTGTTGAAGTTCATCCCAAGCTTCGTTGTCTTGGGGGACTTTGGTTTCGAGTTCTTTGAGGAGTTCGCGGGCGCGGGCGGTGCGGTTGTCTTTGACGTAAGCGAGGGCGAGGTTGTAGGCGGGGCGGAATTCGTTGGGGGGTGCGATCTCGACGGCTTTTTCGAGGATGTGGATGGCTTCTTTGGTTTTGAAGGTGTCGTCATGTCGAAGAAGAACGAGGCCCAAGTTGCTCCAAGGGCGGGTATCGTTGGGTGCGAGTTCGGTGGCTTTTCGGAGGGAGGTTTCGGCGCGGTCGAGCAGGTTGAGGACTTCGTAGAGGTTGCCGAGGTGGTAGTGAGCTTGCCAGTTGTTGGGGTCGAAAGAGAGGACTTGTTTGGCGGCGGCTTCGGATTTTTCGAGGGCTTGGGTGAGGATGTAGAGGTTGGCGAGGTTGAGCCAAGCTTGGGCGTAGGTGGGGAGTTGTTGTGTGATCTTCTCGAAGTATTGGACAGCGTTGGCGATCTTGTTTGTACCGACGCAGACGACAGCGGCTTTTTCGAGGAGGGAAGGGTGTTCGCCACACTCGTTCATGCCGGCGTTGAGGATATAGAGCGCCATCTCGGGGTCTTTGTTTCGGAGCAGGACATCGGCGAGAGTGGCGTAGACATCGAGGTTTTTGGGTGCGATCTTCATGGCTTGATTGAGGGCAGCGACAGCTTCTTTGTGCATGCCGTTCATGGTGAGGGCGGTGCCGAGGGTGTAGAAGGCCGCGTAGTTTTGGGGGTCGATCTCGGTGGCGCGCCATAGCACGGGGATGGCTTGGTCGTAGCGTTTTAAAAGAGCGAGTAGACGGCCATAATTGAAGACGGGCAGGAAATCGTGAGGACTCAGATCGGCTCCTTGGGCCATCTGTTGTTCGGCTTGGTCGAGTTGATTGCGAGATTCGTGGAGGAGGCCAAACAAAGTGTAGACCAAGCCTTCGTCGGGAGCGACGCGGAGAGCGCCTGTGGCGTAGGCGTCGGCTTCATCGAACTTTCCGACAAACATGGAGATGCGGGCAAGGCCCAAGAGAGCGTCTTTGTCGGTGGGGTTGGCTTCGAGGATCTGGAGGTAGAGTTGGGCGGCTTCGGGGACTTGGTCGTCGTGGAGGTGTTGGTTGGCGCGACGAACGAGCAGATCGAGGTGGATGCCCTCTTCGTCGGCGGCTTGGAGGAAGAGAGCGCGTGCGCCTTCGGCGTCGCGGGCTTGGAGTCTTTCGTAGGCTTGTTGCTTGAGAGTGGAATGATTGGACATCCGATGCTCCTATGTGTGGGATGCAGCACTCACACCCAACGCCTCGGTGTGCGGGAGAGCTTGGTGTTGGGTGATGGATACGCCCATCCGTCGGGTGGAATGCGGTGGTTTGTGTGTGGCCTCTGAACTGGGTTGGTGTGGACGATAAAGAGCGGTCGATGCTGCGTGTTGTAGCATAAGATGGTGGAAGAAAGAAAGAGGTTGTAGGAGGTGCGAAGAAAGGGTTTTTTGTCGTTGCGTCGCTTATCACGAGAAAGGGTTTCGGCGAAAGCAAGGAGGGTTGTGTGGGCGAGAGATAGGACAGAAGAGAGTGGGGTGGTTTTGGGGGGGAGGAAACAGGAGAGGTGGATCACCAGCCAGAGAAGGCATTGCTGATGCTATTGCCCATATCGCTCAAGCCCGAGCCGATGGCGTCGCGTGCGTTGCTGAGTCCTTGGCCGACGGTGTCGATGGCGGCGCTGCCGATGGCGCGGGCATCATCGAGTCCGAGTTTGCCGTCACCTGTTGCGTCAAAGGTGTTGACAGCGGCTTTGTGGATTTCTTTGCCGACGACTTTTGCGCCTTCGACACCGATTTTGGCGATCTGTGCGACATCGACTTCGACAGCGATGTTGCCGCTTGCGCCGATGCCCAAGGTTGCGCCCAAGTTGGCTTGGAAGCGGAGTTTGCCATCGGAGAGGCCGACATCGACGCCGCCTTCGACGCCAGCGCCAGCATTCAAGGAACCCGAAGCGGTGACAGAGAACGGACCTGCGTGGCCTTTGACTTCGCCTTCGAGTTTGGCGCCTGCAAAGGCTTCACCTTTCAAAGTGACGGCAGCTTCGGGCGGATAGATCGAGGCCGTCACTTTTCCTTCCAAAGAGCCGTCTGCACCGACAAATGCGCGTCCTTTGCCTTCGACGCCAGCGGTGATCTCGGCGTCGCCGATCTTGGCGAGGGATTGGGTGTAATTTCCAGAGACATTGGCGTCAAGGACTGCGAGTTGTCCGCTGAGTTTGCCGGAGACTTCGTTGTTGAGGCCGCCGAGTTTGACGTTGGTGGTGGCAGAACCGCTTGCGTTGAGGACTTTGACGTCGGTGGAGAGTTTGGCTTCGTAGCCGTCTTTGGCGAGATCGCCGCTTTTGACCCAGTCTTTTTGGTTTTCCCAGACGGAGGCGTTGGCGGAGTGGGTTTCAGTGCGTTCGTAGCCAGCAGCGCTGAGGGTTTCGGAGCGTTTGTG
>CAUJFU010000129.1 GCA_963169055.1 Myxococcota bacterium | reverse complement strand
ATTTGCCGGCCCGGGTTCGTGGCTGTTTGCCCAATGGAAGCTGATGGCGGTGTTATTTGGGATCTCGTTTGTGGCCTATCTGTGGGCCACAGATCCTGAGCGCACCACAGAACGCCGAACAGCGGGCTGGATCACGACCTTTACGAGTTTGATCTTTGGGGCGGGGTTGGCGCGTGTGGGCCTCGTGTATCTGGGCGAGATCAAGCTGCATACGTATGGTGTGATGATCTCGCTGGGGTTTATCTTTGGCATCGCGCTGACGATCCGAGAGGGCCGTCGTGTGGGCGTTGCGCCCGATCAAGTCCTAGACCTTGCTTTTTGGGTCTTAATCGCTTCGATGGTGGGTTCGCGTGTTCTGTTTATCATTACCGAGTGGAATACGACGTATTGGCCGAACCTCAAGACCACCACTCCCTTTTACAACGCCAAGCTGTTTCGCGTCTGGGAAGGTGGCTTGGTCTTTCATGGCGGATTGATCGGCGGTTTGATCGCAACGGCTCTGTTTGTTCGCAGTCAAAAGCTCGGCTTCTTTTTGCTTGCGGATGCGGTCGTTCCTGTTGTGGCTTTGGGCCAATTCTTCGGGCGGATCGGCTGTTTTTCGGCGGGGTGCTGTTATGGCAAAGCGACGGATCTTCCGTGGGCGGTGTCATTTCCCGCAAGTGTCGGACTCAAGGGACACATCCACCCCACGCAGCTTTACGAAGCGCTCGCAACACTCGCCATCTTTTTCGTCTTGCTGTGGATTCGCCACAAAAAACGCTTCCACGGCCAAGTCGTGATCGCTTATCTGATCCTTTATGCCTTTGTGCGGTTTTTTATCGAGATCTTTCGAGGCGATATCGTGCGCGGCTTCCTCTTTGAAGTCGACTTCGTCCGATCTGCCGAAGGCCCCGATATCTTCACATGGGGCCAGCTAATCTCCGTCTTGCTGCTCTTGCTTGCCTTTCTGCTGATCCCCCTCGCCAAGCGCCTCTCTTCCTCTTCCCCCAAGTCCTAAACCTTCTCAGACCGCCCATCCCCGCGTCCCCATCGAATTTTTCGCTGCCTTTCCCTTTCACGGATAACGAAGTGCGTCGATACTTGGGGCTTCTAGGTTTTTGGTATCACCATAGCCGAGTTGACCGCCGCTGTTGCGTCCCCAACACTTGATGCTGTCGTTGTCTAAGATCGCACAGGTATGGTCATCGAACGTTGAAATGGACTTGGCGCTGCGGCTCGTCCCAACGTGGATTGCTTTTGCGTCGGGCATATTTCGTTGGGTGGTATCACCGTAGCCAAGTTGGCCGGAGGAGTTGTATCCCCAACATTTGACGCTGTCGTCATCCAAGATCGCGCAGGTATGGGTTTCACCCGCTGCGATGGACTTGGCGCTGCGGCCCGTCCCCAGGTTGATCGAGGCGACAGGAGGCGCGTTTCGTTGGGTGGTATCGCCGTAGCCGAGTTGGCCATCGACGTTGGTTCCCCAACACTTCACGCTATCGTTGTCTAAGATCGCGCAGGTGTGGGTTTCACCCACCGCAATGGACTTGGCGCTGCGCCCTGTTCCCAAGTTGATCGGGGCGACAGGAGGCGCGTTTCGTTGGGTGGTATCGCCGTAGCCGAGTTGGCCGAAGTGGTTGCGCCCCCAGCATTTGACACTGCCGTCGTCTAACAACGCGCATGTATGGGCGGACCCCGCAGCGATGGACTTTGCGCTGCGGCCTACTCCGAGATTTACGGCGTTGGCGTCGGGGGCTTTGCGGTCTGTGATGTCGCCGTAGCCGAGTTGGCCGTTATTGTTGGCTCCCCAGCACTTGACGCTGTTGTTGTCTAACAGCGCGCACGTATGGTTATAACCCGTTGCGATGGACTTTGCGCTGCGGCCTGTCCCCAAGTTGATGGCGTTCGCGTCGGGTGCGTTTCGTTGGGTGTTGTCGCCGTAGCCGAGTTGGCCGTTATTGTTATCTCCCCAACATTTGACGCTGTTGTTGTCTAAGAGTGCGCACGTATGAAAGCCCGCAGTGATGGACTTTGCGCTGCGTCCTGTTCCCAAGATGATCGCCTTCGTATCAGGCGTTGCACGGTTTGTGATGTCGCCATAACCGAGCTGGCCGTATTGGTTGTCTCCCCAACATCTAAGCGAGCCATCCCCAAACAGCGCGCAGGTGTGAGAACTTCCCGCTGCGACTTGTTGATATCTCCAGACACAGCGGCCCTTGGCGCAGATCTGGTTGGTTTGACAGGCGGTTTGACAGGCCCCACAGCGGCTTGCCACAAAGGCATCGGCACAAGTCCCCCCACAGCGGAGCTGTCCAAGCACCAAAGGCTGCGTGCTCGGTTGGTTGGTTTGTGCCCGTGTGGTGTACTCGACTTGTGCCGTATCGTTTTGCCCCCAACATCGGAGGGTTCCATCCTCAAGGTGTGCGCATGTAAAAGCCCCTCCAGCAGCGAGAGCCTTGGCGGTTCGGCCTGCTCCGAGATTTACGGCGTTGGCGTCGGGGGCTTTGCGGTCTGTGGTGTCGCCATAGCCGAGTTGGCCGTGAGTGTTGTATCCCCAACACTTGACGCTGTTGTTGTCTAACAGCGCGCACGTATGCCATAAACCTGCTGCGATGGACTTTGCGCTGCGGCCTGTCCCCAAGTTGATCGGGTTGGCATCGGGGGCTTTGCGATCGGTCGTGTCGCCGTAGCCGAGCCGACCGTATTGGTTGAGTCCCCAGCACTTGACGCTGTCGTTGTCTAACAGCGCGCAGGTATGAGCGCCCCCCAACGCGATGGACTTTGCGGTTCGGCCTGTTCCGAGGTCGATGGCCTTCGCCTTGGGGGCGGGGAGTGAGGTGGTGTTGCCGTAGCCGAGCTCGCCGTTATAGTTGTATCCCCAACATTGGACGCTGTCGTCGTCCAAAATCGCGCACGTATGATTAGATCCCGCCGCGATGGACTTGGCGCTGCGGCTCGGCCCAAAGTTGAGCGCAGAGGCAGGAGGAGCATCGTGGTTGATGGTGTTACCTTCACCGAGTTGGCCGTGTTGGTTGAGTCCCCAACATTTGACGCTGTCGTCGTCCAACAGCGCGCAGGTATGAGAAGAGCCTGTCGCGATAGCCTTTGCGCTGCGACCCGCTCCCAAGTCGATCGCGTTGGCCTCGGGCGTTGCGCGGTCTGTGGTGTCGCCATAACCGAGTTGGCCGTGTTGGTTGAGTCCCCAACAACGCACGCTACCGTCGGAAAACAGGGCGCAGGTAAAAGAATCTCCTGTTGCCACTTGAATGACATGCAGCCCAGAGGGCAGCGCCACCGGGGTTGGAGGGCAGGCAAGGCACGATACCGCAATGCCGAGCTGGCCTTTGCCGTTTGCGCCCCAACACGTCAGTGTGTTGCAATCCGTCACCGCACAAGCGTGTCGGTTGCCTGTGGCGAGGATCAGCGGCTGTTCGCATTGGCCTGCCTTGCACACAAACCCGACACCACAAGCCTTTCCACAAGCCCCACAATTCGCCGCAGAGGTTTGTGTGTCGATGCACGCGCTACCGCACGCCGTTTTTCCGCTTGGGCAAGTACATTGCCTGTTTTGGCAGGTTTGGCCGTTTTGGCAGACGTTGTTGCACGCTCCGCAATGCGTATTCAAGATCAGATCGATACATCCGCTTCCGCAGTCGTCTTGCCCGCTTGGGCAAGTACACTTGCCTCCTACACACGTCTTTGGCCCGAGGCAAGCGTTGTTGCACGCTCCGCAATGTTGGTTCGAGGACGCCGTCTCCACGCAGCCCTCTCCACAAAAGCTCTGTGCAGCAGGGCAAGCACAGATCCCTTGCACGCACGTGCGCGGCAAAGCGCAGGGTTTCCCACAAGCCCCACAATTCGTCGCAGAAGTCTGTACATCCACGCACGCTCCTTCGCAAAACTTCCCTCCGCTCGGGCATTGGCAGGCTCCGTTGATGCAGGTGCGCCCCTCTTTGCAAGCGTTGTTGCAAGCCCCGCAATGTGCGCTACTGGCGTTGAGATCGGCGCAGGCTTCTCCACAATCGCTCTGCCCGCTCGGGCAAATCCTTGTGCGGCAAGAACCTAGTAAGCAAAGCAAGCCCTTCTCGCAATCTTTGTCTTGCGTGCAGACGCAATGGTTGTCGATTTGACCATCGCAGTCATTGTCCAGCTTGTCGCAATACTCGATGCTTGGGGCTTTTGCGCCCTCACACGCCCCCCATTTTCCACGGACGCACGTTTGCTTTCCGACCACACACTCGCCGACCGCTTTGTTTTGTGGGCCGAGAGAACAGGCTTGCTGTTTGCCGTCTTCGCACAGGCAGCCTTCATCGACCACACCATCGCAGTTGTTGTCGATCCCATCGCAGATCTCGGCGGTGGGGCCGACCTTTTTTTCGCAAGCCCCCCACGAACCCTTGCGGCAAGTCTGAATCCCTGCGATGCAAGCGCCTTGACAGCGAAAACGCACGATATCTTGAGCGATGGTTTCGAGTACACAGCCCGCTGTTTCGGGATAACAACCGCGCTGCTCGTCCTCTTGGCAGGATTGAGCGGTGCATCCGTCCAATCCGTCGTCGATCAGACCGTTGCAGTCGTCGTCTTGTTTGTTGCAGAACTCTTTGCCGGGGACTTTTTCGCCGACGCACGAACCCCATGTATTGTCCTCTTTGCAGGTCTTGAGGCCCGTACGACAAGGGCCGACGTTGAGGGTCTTGGAGTCTGCGGTGTAGCAAGAGGCCGTTTGTTTGGGCGAACAGTAGGCATCGCATTTGGAGTCACCGAGATCGGTACGCCCATCGCAATCGTTGTCGATGCCATCCAAACAGCGTTCTTTGGTGTTTTCGGGAAAGTTCGGGCCGACTTGTTCGGCTTTGCAATCGCCCCACAGAAGCTCCGTCAGTGGGGCGGGTTGGGCTTCTTGTTGTCCCCATTCGCAGGCTCCGACTTTTTGCAACAACTTGCAGGGGCGGATCTCGCCCTTGCGTTGGGCAGGATTGCGCGGATTTGCGATACAAGTCTCGTTGATGCAGTAGCCCTCAAACTTGAGATTGCTGCAATCACAAGGCTTTGTACACTTGAGGCCGCTGGTGTTGTACTCGCTGACTTGGATTCCATTCGTACATTCGGCCTGTTCGCCTCCACAGGCCATCGGCCAACCCATCAACAGCCCACACAACCCTACCATCCATCGAAGCCCGCTGGGCCGTTGTTTGCGCATCTTTCTTCCTCCAAAGTTCTTTCTGTGGTTTTTCTTTTGGGGTGGCGTTGTTTGTAGCTCGAAATGCGCCACAAGGCAACAGCTTCTAGGGTATCTTGAGGTTGGGTGATTCGTGGGGTGAGGGCAGTGGGCTTTGGCTGCCCGAGAACAGGGCGGTTACAGTGGATCGCTGTGACGTGTCGAGCCATTTCTTTCGGAGTCCGTCAACAGAGCGGAGTTTGGGGGGAGTTGTTGTGGAGGCCGAAGAATGGGGCGGGTGGGCGCAGACGTTGAGGTATGTAGGGGTAGCCCCCTGTGGCTAGCACTTGGGCATACACTCTGTAAAGCCCACCCAGCGGGGGAATCTGACAGGGGTGCTTGTCGTATCACCCTCACCCCCTCCTCGCCGCGATGGTTCGGGCGACATCGTCAGCGGGAGGAACGGAAATCACGCCCTCCGCGCCCGCTACGGTCATCGCGTCCCCCACGACCGCCACGATCATCACGCCCTCCCTCTCGGCCCCCACGACCGCCACGATCATCGCGCCCCCCGCGATCATCACGGCCTCCACGGTCACTTCGACCGCCACGGTCATCGCGACCGCCACGGTCATCACGTCCGCCACGATCATCGCGCCCGCCACGGTCACTTCGCCCACCGCGATCATCACGCCCGCCACGATCATCACGCCCACCGCGCTCGCCACGCCCGCCACGATCATCACGACCGCCACGATCATCGCGATCTTCTCGGTCAAAACTGCGAAGGGTGGGTTGGGTGGTGAATTGGACAGGCCAAAGGTTGCCGGGTCGGAAAGCGGCGATGAATTCGGCTTCGTCGGAGGGTTCGGTCAAGAAGAGGGTGGCGCTTTTGCCGAGTTGTTCGAGGCTTTCGCGTGTGCCGCTGCCGCCAATTCCGGGGATACGAAGAAGGGTGGCGGCTTCGAGGGCAAAGTCGTTGATCAGGGCAGAGCAGGAGCCGTTTTGGACTTCGATGGCTTGGAGTCCGCGAACTTGGAAGATGCGATCACCCGAGGGCAAGGGGACGCGCAGATGGTAAGGGTGGGCTGCTGCGATGATTCCACCGACACGGCGGGCGATGGCTTGGACTTCTTTGAGGGTGAAGGGATCTTTTTCATCGTGCCATGTGGGAAACAAGGCTTTGGGTTCAACGAGTTTGGCGTCGGGGAGAAAGAGCAAGAAGTAGCCTTTTTGGGTGGCGAGTTTGAGTCCAAAGAAGGCGGATATCCCGTGGTCAGCGGCGGCATCTTTGATATCGCGCCAGCTAGTGTGGGGCTGATCTTCGGTAAAGACGACACCATCGAGGCCCATTTGTTTGGCGCGCAACAGGATCTCTTCGGGATCAAGGGTTCCTGTTTGTGAAAGCGATGATTGAACATGAAGATCGATCAGCAAAGCGTCGGTTCCTTTGTTTTTTGAGAGAGAGGCGAGGGGATCAGCGCGGAGATGCGGGGAGATAGGCCCTTGGTGGGGTGCCGTCACCTCTGTTGCGATGTATGGAGGCGAGAGGATATCCACGAACACGCGCAAAGGTCAAGAGGTTTTTGTGGATTTGCATGCAAGGGCGGGCTGTGTGTTTGTGTTGTGGGAGAAAAAAGTGGGCTGAGATGCTTGGATTTTTTTAAGCTGCTCTTGCAAGATCGAACGGGCTGTGGTAGTGGGGCATGGCCCTGAGATGGGGGAGGCGCGAACTGACCAGCCCGACCACACAATCCTGACGATCTGCGCGATAATTGCGCGATGCCGAATGAGTATTGAATACACCGATATGCCCGAAGTGATCTTCTATAGAGTGACACAACGAGAGAGAAAAGAGCCGATGATCTGTGCGTTGGCACAAGAGCGGGTGCGAGCGGGGGGGCGTGTGTTGATCTGTTGTGAAGACGAAGGGCAGAGGGCGAAACTAGACGAGGCGTTGTGGTTGCAAGATCCAACGTCTTTTTTGCCCCATGCAGAGTGGCCTTTTGCGCAAAGGCACTTGTTGCCGATTTTTTTGTATTGCAGCCCGATCTCGCCGATCGAACTGCGCGATGCTGTGGGGATCTGTGATACGTTGATCGCGATCCCTTCTTGTCAAATGGCCGATATGACGGCATTTGCGCGTGTGATTGATTTTGCTGATTTATACGACCCAAAGCGCCGCGAAGAGGCTTTAACGCGATTTTATGCGTGGCGCGATGCAGGTTATCCCACAACTGTCAAGGAAGAGTCGACCGTTAACCTTACGCAGTCAGCGTGATCGTTGATGACCTCCAGCAGAGGAAGCGCTTTGTTGGGGGGTGTTGTCGCCTTTTTGCCTCGACTCGCCTCGGATGGAGCGATAGAAATGGAAACGCCCGTGAATACGAACCAAACCACCAACACGAACCCCGAAACCGCCCAAGGTCTCGCAGAAAAAGAGACAAAGCAGGCGATCCCGACCACGGATATCTTTCAAGAGAGCGAAGACGACGCGGCTTTGATGGAGGCTTATCTCAATCGCGTGGAGCGTCCGACCGATTTTGCGGTGGGGCAAGAAGTGGAAGGCGAGGTGATCAAAGTCGGTGGGGAGAACATCTTTGTTGCGCTGGGCGGAAAGAGCGAGGCATCGATGAGCAAAGAAGCGTTTGTGCATGCAGGAAAGCCCGTTCCGACGGTGGGAGAGCGAGTGCGTGCGTATGTGACGGTCTCTTCGGGCGATCAGCTTGAATTGGGCTTGCAGATGAAGGCGGGCGAAGATGTGATGGCGGCGATCGAAGAAGCCCATGAGAGCCGTATCCCTGTGGAAGCGAAGGTGATCTCGCGCAATAAAGGGGGCCTTGAGGTCGAAGTGTTTGGAAAGCGAGCTTTTTGCCCCGTGTCGCAGATCGAGTTGCGCTTTTGCGAAAACCCCGATCAGTACGTGGGGACGACGCTGACGGTACGGATCACCGAAGTGAAAGAAGGCGGTCGCAAGATCGTGGTGTCGCGCAAAGGGTTGTTGGAAGAAGAGGCCGCGAAGAAGGCGAATGCGATGCGCGAGCAGATCAGCGAAGGAGTTGTTCTGGATGGAAAAGTGACTTCGTTGACCGATTACGGGGCTTTTGTGGATCTCGGTGGGCTCGAAGGGTTGGTGCATGTTTCGGAGATCTCGCATTCGCGGATCGCAAAGGCATCCGAAGCGTTGCAAAAAGGCCAAAGCGTGCGCGTCAAGGTGATCGGGCTCCAGCCGCAGAGCAATCGGATCTCGTTGTCGATCAAAGCGCTTGAAAGTGATCCGTGGGAGACGATCTTGCAGGATCTCCAAGAAGGCGCTGTGCGCGAGGCTACCGTGATGCGGATGGAGCCGTTTGGTGCGTTTATGGAGCTTGTGCCGGGCGTTGAAGGTTTGGTGCATATCTCGGAGATCTCGCTCAAGCGGATCGGTCATCCACGCGAGGCGTTGACGGTGGGAGATCGCCACACGGTCAAAGTGATTCAGCTTGATCCTGCGCGCAAGCGGATCGGCTTGAGTATCCGCGCTTTGGAAGAAACCCCCCATGCCGAAGTCGAAGAAGCCCCCGCAAAGCCACGTCCATCGAACGACGGTTTGCGTGAAGGGGATATCTTCGAGGTGACGGTCGAAAAGATCGAACCCTTCGGCGTTTTTGTGCTGTTGCCGGGTGGGCAAAAGGGCTTGATCCCGAACGTTGAGATGGGAACGCCTCGCGGCGCAGATCACGCCAAGATGTTCCCCGCAGGTACAGCGTTTCGAGCGGCCTTGATCCAAAACGACAAAGCCAACAACCGCTTGCGCTTGAGTCGTAAAGCAGTCGAAGCTGCCGAAGAACGCGCACAAACCCGCGAATACAAGAAGCAGATGGCAGATCAAGACAAGCGCGGCTTTGGGACGCTGGCAGAACTGTTGAAAAAAGGCCGCTGATCGACAACCCTTCCTGATCGATAACCCCTCCTGATCGATAAAAACCCCCGCGTTCGCGCCGTTTCAAGCGGTGCTGTTGTGGGTTTGAAAAACCTTGGATCACTCCGCCAATTTGGGGTCAAGGGGCGACAGTCCCTTGTGGGGCGTGGGGTAAAACCCCACAAAAACAAACCAACCGCGTGAGTTCTGCACGGATAATACGAAATCCGCCCGTTGTGTGATCGTGAAGATGTAGGGGCAGACCCCTGTGGCTGCCCAACCACAGGGCGTTTACAACGGATCGCATCGACCCATTGTGTACACTTTTTTCGGATATCGTATAAGTCCAGTATCGATAGGATAGGTAGGAAGCTCAGAAGGAACAGAAACCAGCGCGGCAGTTGTTGCGGTTTGCGCAGGCGGGGATGTTGCATTCGGCGTCATTAGCGCAGCGGGTGGGGCATTGGGGTGGGGTGGTGTTGGTGCATTGGCCGACGGTAGAACCGCTTGGGATGGTGCAAGTCTGGTTGGTTCCGCAATCTGCGACGCTGCGGCAACCTGCGGTGCAGAGGGTGTTTTCGCAGATGAAACCGACTTGGCAGTCGCGGTCGCGTGCGCAAGAGGGTGGGGGCTGACAGCTTCCATTGGGGCCACAGACGGTGTTTTTGCCGCAAGCAGGGGCTGCGCAGTTGGCGTTGCTGGTGCAGCGGGTGGGGCATTGGGGGCTGCAAACGCCGATGGCAGCGGTGGATGGGTTTTTATAGCAGAGCGGGGCGTTGGTGGGGCAATCGGAGTTTCCACGACAACCTGCGGTGCAGACGCTGTTTTCGCAGATGAAGCCTTGCGGGCATTCGCGGTCGCGGGTGCAGGGGGGCGGCGGGGTTTGGCAAGTGCCGTTGGTGCATTTGGTACGGGTTCCACAAGCAGCGGTGGGGCAGTTGGCGTCGCTGGTGCAGGTGTTGGGGCATTGGGGAGTACGGCAGTCGTTGTTGACGCATTGGGTACGAGTTCCGCAGCCGCTGACTGCGCAATCGGCGTTGCTACGGCAGTTTCCGTCGCTTGGGCATTGGGTGGAGCGGTCGACGCATTGGCCGTTGACGCACGAAGTACGGGTACCACAGGCTTTGGCGAGGCAGTTGACGCTGGCAGTGCAGCCTCCCGGGCATTGTGCGGGTTCGGTGGTGCATTGACGCTGTGGGCTACAGTAAGTGCGTGTTGTACAAGAGGGGATCAAGTCGCAACGGTCGTCGTTTCCGCACAACACGGGGCATTGCGCAGGGGGGGCTTGGCAAGTGCCGTTGTTGCAGAGGGTACGGGTTCCACAGGCGGCGATGTTGCAATCGTTGGTATCGCCGCAACGTTGGGGGCATTGGGTGGGTGGGGCTTGGCAAGCGTTGTTGTTGCAGTAAGTACGAGTTCCACAGGCGGCGACGTTGCATTGCTCGTTGAGTACGCAAGTGGCGGGGCAGACTTGGGCGGCGCAACGGCCTCCAACGCAGTAACGGTTGCTTCCGCAGGCGGCGACGTTGCATTGTGCGTTGGTTGTACACGTTTGGGGGCAAGTCGGTGTGGTTTCGGGTGTGGGTTCGGGTGTGGGTTCAGGTGTGGTTTCGGTGCCGGCCTCGGGGATCACTTCGGAGGGTGTGGTCTCGGTGGAGGATTCGGTGGGAGCGGGTTCTTGGGCGGGCTCGGAAGGGTCGATCTCTTGGGAAGTTTCGGTGGCAGGTTCGGAAGGATCGATCTCTTGGGAGGTTTCGGCGGCAGGCTCGGAAGGGTCGATCTCTTGGGAGGTTTCGGCGGCAGGTTCGGAAGGATTGATCTCTTGGGAGGTTTCGGTGTTGGAGGTTTCGGTGCCGCTACCGCCGTCGGGGCGGGCTTGACAGGTGCCAAGCAAGCAGACTTGGGGGGAGGTACACTCGGAGTCTTGTTTGCAAGTTGTACCCGTTGACTCGGGGGTACAGGAAGTTTGGTAAGCGAGGCTGACGTACAAAAACGCCGTGCAGAGGGCCAAAGGCCATCCGAATCTTTTGAGCCACATACGCATCTGTTTTCTCCTTTATTTTGGGGGGTCTCATGGTGTTGCGTTGAGTGTTTGGTTGTGTTGGTTTGCGTGTTCGCAAACAGCAGCCGCACGTTACCCCAAAGACCTAGCGGAGAGAAGGGTGTGTCTCAGTTTCTTTTGTTGTGGAAGAGGGGGGGTCGTTTTGTTGTGGTGAGGGGTGGGGTCGTTTTGTTGCGGAAAGGAGGGAGGTTAGGGCAGAGAGACAGCGAAGCGAGTAAAAGAGACGGAGGCTCGGCCTTGTTGGACAAAGACACAAGCGCGTCCCGTCTGAAAGGTGTTGTCTTGGACGGAGGGAAGGGCGTGTTGGTTGATGGACAGCTTGAGTTCGCCTTGTGAGGCTTGGAGGCTGAGGGTATTGGGTTGTTTGGGTTCGATGGCGGGGTGTTGTTGCCAAGGGAGGAGGGGGTGTTTGTTGCCGTGTTGGATGCGGTAGAGTGCGACGCGCTGGTTGTGGGGATCGATAGCAGCGTAGTATCCGCGACTTTTGTTTTGTTCGGTGTCAAAGAACAGAGCGATACCGTGGATCGCACGGCCACGCGAGTCGGCTTTGTCGACGTGAGTGGTAATCTCGACGTGACCGTGTTGTTGGAGGGGAACGAGGGTGCTAGGGCAAGCGGTGGTCATGGCGGTGCCGTTGCGTGTGCGGACAGTGTAGCGTCCGTTGTGCAAGGATATCTGCGCGCCAAATCGAGCGCCTGTGGGCCAAAGTCCGACATCGCGGCGAAAGGTTTCGGTGAAGGGAAGAGGCAGCCATTGTCGGGTCGATGTTTCGGGAAGAAAGAGGCTCTCGCTAAAGTAGGCGTATCCGACGCCTGCGACGATGCCAGCGAGTAGCGAGAGCCAGACAAATTGGCGCAAGATGCTCGGTTTGGGGGCAGGGGAGGCGGGGATGGTGCCGTGGAGAGCGGGGAGTAAGCCCGAGAGGCGGGTGGCTTTTTCGGCGAATTGAGGGAAAGCTTTGTAGAGGTCTTCGGAGAATTCTTTGACGTTGGGGTAGCGTTGGTTGGGGTCTTTTTGGGTGGCTTTTTTGAGGATGAGTTCGAGTTCTTTGGGGATCTTGGGATTGAGTTTTTTGACGGAAGGGAGGGGGTCTTCGAGGTGCTTTTTGCAGACGTCGTAGTGGGTTTCGCCGGAGAAGGGGGGTTGTCCTGTGAGGAGTTCAAAGAGGGTGATGCCAAAAGAATAGATATCACTGCGAGGATCGATTTCTTTGGCGAGGATCTGTTCGGGGGACATATAGAGAAAAGTGCCGATGGCCATGCCGGCTTGGGTTTGGCTGTTGACGCCCATCATCTTGGCGATGCCGAAGTCTGCGAGTTTGACGACGCCTTCTTTGTTGATGAGGATAT
This sequence comes from Myxococcota bacterium, assembly GCA_963169055.1. Lineage (GTDB taxonomy): Bacteria > Myxococcota_C > UBA6777 > UBA6777 > UBA6777 > JAKLKB01. The sequence goes on along the minus strand of CAUJFU010000129.1, from coordinate 11,205 downwards.
TGGAAGGCTTGAGGTCACGGTGGATCACGCCCTTGCTATGGACATAATGGAGTCCAGCGAGGACTTGTAAGGAGATGGGGATAGCATCTTCTGGGGTCATGGGGCCAGAGCGTTTGAGGCGATCTTCGGCGTTTTCACCTTCGATGTATTGCATGACAAGGTAGAGCGCGCCTTGTTCTTCGATGGAGTTTTTCCATTGGACGATATTTGGGTGCCCGAGAGCGGCCATGGTACGGGCTTCACTTAAAAAGCGCGTGCGGATCTCGGCGTCTTTGAAGTACTGCGGGTGGAGCATTTTGATGGCGACAGGCTGTTCCGTCATCAGGTGGATACCGTAAAAGATGGTTCCCATCCCGCCAGAACCGAGTTCGCGCAACAAGCGATACTGACCGCCGCCGATATCTCGAGGCAGAGGTTGAGCGTGTTGGGTTTTTGATGACATGAGAGCTTTCGATCCTTTTTTGGGCGGACATCCCGCCTTCTTTCGAAGCATTTGGGGCGGGGTTGCCTGCGATGTTGCGAGAGGGCTGTTGTGTGTCGGGTGAAAAGGGCAGACGACGGCTTAACAGTAAAAGACACCATCCCCGCCTTGGAGTCGGACTTCGCGCAGAGCGCGGGTTGCATCGCGCAGGAGGTCTGTGAACTTGAAGTCCCCTTGGGTAGGGGACGTGGTGGCTCCGATGCTCACCGTGGGCGGATGGTAGGGCGCAGCGGGGCTTTGGCGGAGGTGTTCGTAGAGGGTGTTTTTGATGCGAGTTGCGCCACGGATGGCCCCTTCGATGCCAGTGTTCGGCAACAAGATCAGAAGGTGATCGCGGGAGAATTGGACGGGGATATCGATGGCGCGGATGGAATTGCGCAAGGCCGAGGCCAGTTCGGTGGAGAGGAGTTCGATGACGTTTTCTGGGTGGGCCTTTAAGTATTCTTCGGTGTAATCGTAAGCCATCAGCAAAAGGGAGAGGGGTTGATGGAAGCGGATCGCACGTTTGACTTCGAGGGTTGCGAGTTTGCGAAACCATTTCATCGGATAGTGGGGGCCGTCGGGTTCTTCGGGGGCTGGTGGGGGTGCAGGTGCGGGTGCTGGAGCGGGGGCAGGAGCGGGTGCTGGGGCGGGTGGAGCGACAGGGGCGGGTGCAGGAGCTGCTTGTAGGGCGGCGTTGGGGTCTTGGAGGCGGCGTTTGAGTTCGATGTTTTGGATGGTAAGACGGCGGATGGTTTCTAGGTTTTGGATAAAGGTGACCAGCATACGAGGCTGAAGGGGGCGGATAATCAAGCTGTCAGCGGTGTTTCGGCGGTTTTGGCTTGGCATGGGGTGGCCTTGGGAGACCATCAGGGCGGTGGCACAAGGGCGGTTGAGCTCTTTGCGTACAAACTCGCAAAGAGTGGGTCCGTCGATCAGAGGGAGATCGAGATTGACGAGGAAGAAGTCGACTTTGTCGTGTTCAAGTTTGAGTTTGGCTTCTTCGCCGTTGACGGATTGCAGGAAGTTGTAGCCCTGTTGTTCAAGGAAGAAGCGCGTCTGGTCGAGAAATTGTGTGTTTTGATCGGCAACAAGGACGGTATGCATGACAACCTCTTGCGAAGGGGCCTCTTGTGTAGAGTAAAGGCGCGTGGATACGCAGGACGACCGAAAGCGTGTGTGGGCTTGGTCTTTTATGTTCTCTGTTGTATAGATACTCGTGATGGGATATCAAGGGCCAAGGCATGGATAGTGTGTTGGTGGGCGATGGGGCGCAAGCCCTCGCGCAAAGAATCTTTGGCTGCTCGCGAACAAGGTCTTGTGTAAAGGGTTGTCGCAATCGTCGAAGAATCGGACAGTTTGAGTGGAGAGGAAAAACAGATGGAGCATTTGGGTCGAGTGCGTTGGGGTGTATGGTTTGGTTTAATGTGTGTGGGGCTGGTGATGTTGCATTGTGACGGTGGTCGTGCGCCGATCGGGGCGCAATGTCAGACGGATGCGCAATGTGTCGATCTGGCGCGGTGTGAAGGGGGAGTTTGTATTTCGCGCAGCGTGGAGGGAGGCAGCAACAGCGAGGGGATCACGCAAGAAGCCGTACAAGAACAGAGCAACCAAGAAACTACGACAGAAGCGAACGCAGAAGTGATCGCGGAAGCTGCCGAGCCATCGGCAGAAGTGATCGCGGAAGCCAGCCTAGAAGCCATCGCTGATGGTGGTGTGGAAAGCGGATCCGAGGCGATGGTCGAGTCACAAAGGCCCGAAGTTCCGACCGAATCACCATCGACGGAGACGTCACCCGAAGTTCCGACCTGTCGGGCAAGTTGTCAAACGGATGCGGAGTGTTTTGTGTGCGGCGTCGGGTATCAGTGCCAAAACGGCCAGTGCGCCAAACAAGGAAACCAATGCCCGGGATTTTGTTTTGCAAACGATCAATGCCTTCCCTGCGGGAAAAACTACACATGCCAAACAGGTTCGTGCAAAGTCGCGAGTCCTGCGAACTGTCCGGGTGGATGTGTGGTGGACGTGCAATGCAACGGCTGTGGGCAAAACTACACCTGCCAAAATGGAACATGCGCACAACAATCCGGCCCGACTTGTCCGAACTTTTGTGCTTCCGATACCCAATGCCAATCTTGCGGCCAAGGCTACACTTGCCAACAGTTCCAATGCAAACAAGGCACCGCACCACAATGTCCGGCACAATGTTTTGTGGATATCCAGTGCAACGGATGCGGCCAAGGCTACACTTGCCAAAGCGGAGCTTGTAAGCCATCGACGCAACCCCCCGCCTGTCCGTCTTTTTGCACAAACAACACAGAGTGCGGTCCCTGCGGTCAAGGCTTTGTTTGCGATAACTTTCAATGCAAGCAAGGCGCAACGACCCAATGTCCGACACAATGCTTTGTCGACTTTCAGTGCAATCCTTGTGGGCAGGGTTTCAGTTGCCAACAGAACGCCTGCAAGCAAGGGGGAACGACGACGTGCCCGGGATTTTGCATGAGCAACACAGATTGCGGTCCCTGTGGCCAAGGGTACACTTGCGATACCTTTCAGTGCAAACAAGGCGGGAGTCCTTCGCAGTGCCCGAACTCTTGCATGACGGACGCAGAGTGTTCTCAATGCCAAGGGCGCAAAACGTGCCGAGTATTCGGGGGATTTGGGATCTGCTTGTGAGCTTTGCGCGATGGGGTGGAACCCCACCGCATGAAACCGCGTAAGTCCCATGAAACCGCGTAAGTCCTATGGGGATGTGGGAGCGGCTTGAGCGAGGGGGGTAAGTATTCATCAGGGGGAGAGAGACGGAGGGGAGACGAAGGCGGGGAGGGCGTTCTCTAGTTCCCGGCTTCGCGCAAGCGTTGGCGGCGCAGGGCTTTACGACGACGGCGCTCAGCTTGACGACGCTTGATGCGGCGTTGTTCGCTCGGCTTGACGTAAAACATACGGCGGCGGCATTCTTTACGGATGCCTGCACGATCCACTGCACGACGGAAACGCTTCATTGCGCGTTCAAACGACTCGCCCTCTTTCACTCGGACTTCTGCCATTCCTGTTCTCCATCCTTTCTTTGTTCTTCTTGTTTCGATCAGACACCCAACCATGACCCGAACGCAGTAAGTTTGTGTTGCGAGGATCGCGTAGGCGTATTTATGATTTTATAGACTTTTCAGGGATTTGCGTGATGATCCAGAGAAGTCAACTTGCGAAGCGGCAGTAGACTTAGCAGATCCTTTGCGAAAAGGCAACCGCTAAATTTGCAGCAAGGCAGAGTGGTGTGCGCTAGAGCGCGAAAAATGCCTCTTGTCACAGGGTGCGCAGCGACGTACACTACACGGGACACGAGCGAAGGGTTGAGGATTTTCGGTGTTGTTTCGGCTCTCGAACAAACAAGGTTTGAGCGGAAGTCAAAGCGTAGGCGACAGAGATGGAAGGGTCGCTGCCAAATGCGAGCGGCCCTTTGTTTTTTGCTTTCCTGCGGAGCTTGTGTCACTCGCGCGCTGGTTTTCCGAGGAACAAGGAGTGCTAGATGTCGGGCGTGGCGATATTTGTGGATTATGAGAACTTGTCATTTGTGCTACAGCGCAAAGAGTATTGTCGTCTGAATCACAAGCAGATCGGGGAAGATCTGTTGCGGTTTGCGCAGCGTTTTGAGCCTGTTCGTTGGGCGATGATGTGGGCGGAGTGGGATCGATTTTTACCGCACAAGCGGCAAGATCAAAGCGCCCAAGCGATCTTGACTGCCCAAGGTTTTGATTGTTTGTACCTGTTGCGTCCAGCGGATCGCAGCTACACAGAACAAGCCATCGAAAAGAAATTAGAAACACTTTCGAGCGAGGATGTGGATCGGATCATCCTCGTCAGCGGAGATTACGTGTTTCCGCGCATCTTGGCGAAACAGCACTCTCGGGTGACGTTGATCCTTGCGGCCTCGGAGCAGATCTCTGTTCCCGAAGGGGTCAAAGTGTTGTCGTTTTTGGAGGTCGTCGAACAAGAAGGCGCGTTGATACCGCTGCAAACGCCGCAAAATATGGAGCCTGCGGCGTTTTATATTTGGATGCAGCGTGTACTACAAGAAGAGCTGAAGCGCCGCACTTGGAATGGGATGTCGTTCCACATGCTTGCGCGGTTGATGGTTGAGCGGGGGATGTGTGAAGAGGATGTCGAAGCGCAGTTTTATATCAATCAAGCCGTACGCGAGGGCTTTTTGGAGCGTTCGGAGACAGAACTTCCCACAGGACGGCGGGTCTTGTTAAAGCCGACGGTGGTCGAACGCGCTTCGGAGCCGGTGTGGTCGTTTGATGAAGAGTTTCGTTGGGTGCAATTGGTGTGGGCGTTGGAGATCATCTTGTCGCGCAACCCGTGGTGGGAGTATGTGACGTTTAGTCGGTTGCGAGAGGAATTGGAGAAGTGGTCTTTGATGAGCAGCGCCGATGAGCTGCAACAAATTGTCGAACAGGCCGTAGAGAAGGGCATTTACGCATTAGAAGTCGAAGAGGGCGGCGCGCCGCTGTTTCGCAAAAAGTACAAGTATACGCTTGGCACAGCAGAAGATCTGTACCGACGTTGTCGTGAGGTTCCTGCGTTGGTTTTGGCAACGACGCAGCGTTTGTTAGAGCAAAACCCCCACTGGCACGGGGTGTCGTTTAGCAAACTGTTAGACGAGTTGGTGGCAGAACCCGCGCTTCAAGCCATGCAGGATTGGTTGGATCGACTACGTTTGAAGGAGTGGTGCAATTTTCTCGTTGCCATCGGGTTTTTGCATGCTTTTCGTGGGCGCCCACGTGCGTTCGAAGGAGAAATGCGCGATCCTCCCACGTTGTTGCGCTTGGTTCCAGAGCATGCGTGGGTACAGCATCTTTCACAAAAGCCCGAAGAGATCGACGACGAAGCAGCCTTGGATGCGGAGACAGACGCGTTGAGCCGTACGTTGACGCTGCGACCGTTGGATTTCTTCCGATTGACGGTCGTCGTCGAACATTACTTGCACATCTCGAACAATGATGCAGTGGTGGCGGGATGGATGCCGATGTCCACGCTGTTTCATGTGATGGGTCGTAGTCTGGATCGGGCGTTTTGTAATGCCGTGGTGCGTTCTGCCCGAGAGAAGGGCATCATCGAGATACGCACGCATGATCCGCGCCCGGGCCAACACCCTGCACGTGGTGCGCACCTCGATCTGAAACATCCCGTTGCCGAAGAAGCACGCGCACGTGTCTTGCGGATCTTGGAGATGATCCAACAAATGCAAGATCGCAGCGGTGTCGCCGATCTCTCGGTGATCGAGGAAAAATTACGTCACGATGATTTTTTCGGAGAGTCCGAAGAAGAACGCCAAGGTTGGATCGATCTGATGCGCGAAGAGAACTTGATCTTGGTGCGTACCTCACCCGAGATCGGCGAAACAGCCGCCCGTTCGCAGTGTACACTCAACTTTCGCGATCGCTTTGTGTTGGCTCTGCTCGAATCGCTGTATCCCCCGTCTCTTGGTGTTGATGAAAGTAAGTTCCGAGAACATCACGCCTACGCCACCAAAGATTTCGAATCCAACACCGATCTCGAAGACATCTACCCGCTCAAACCGCATTGATCGCATACAGATGCGTTTTGATCTATCCGAAGTGGCGGAGGCGATGCGGGGGAGGCGATGTGGGGAAAGGCGATGCGGGGGAAAGGCGATGCGGGGGAGGTGATGTGCGGTTTAGGCCGTTTTTTGGTTGACGGCTTCTTGGATCGCGGCGATCAAGGTGCGAACGCGCATGGTGGAGGGATTTTTGGCGTCTGGATCGAGGGCGATCACGCGCTGAAAGTCGATCAAGGCTTCGGTGAGTTTGCCTTGGTTGTAGAAGATCTCGCCGCGGTTGGCGTAAGCGGTCAAGTTCCAGCCTTGGAGGGAGAGGCTTTGGTTGTAGCAGGCCAGTGCGCTTTCCAACTGGTTCATCTTTTGGCGGATCGAACCAAGCACCGTGTAAAAATAAGCATCGACCGGATCGAGATAAGCAAGGCCATCAAAGATCCGCAAGGCTTGCGGCAGCTTGCCTTGTTCGATCAGCTCGTAGCCACGGTTGGCGACCATATAGAGTTCTTCGCGGGAAAGCCCCATCAGCTCGGCAGCGTTGATATCGCCCAATAGAAAACGCTCCATCCCATCGTCGTTGAGAAGCTGGACAGCGTTTTGATTGGTAAATTGTTCTTTCAATCCATCAAACGAACTGTGCTGATTGTCCGTAGTATCGGGGTGTTGGAACAGCGGATGCTGAAGGGGAACATTCCAAGGTTCCATGCCGAATTCTTCCAAGAGGGCGTGCAACGCACCGAGATCCGCATCGTTGAGTTTGTCTTTCAGCGCTTTGGTTCCCCCCGCTGCATCGACGATTTGGCGGAATTCTTCTTCGTTGCGAGCACTGCGAAGAACGTTCAAAACGGCGCGATGCAGTTCGCTGTGTCGCATCGCAGGGAGGTTTTGTATCAAGATCTCGATCATCGGGATCTTTTCGGTGGCTCCGAGTTCTCGCATCGGTTCGCTCAATCCTGCCAAGCCACGGACAGTTTTGAGTCCTTGCTCTTTGTTGGTTTTGTACTGATCCACAGCCAGCTTGGCGGTGTCCATCGCTTCTTTTTGCTTTTTGCTAAAAGCCGATGCTCCGCCTTTTCCGATGCGTCCGCCCATCGTCCCCCCCACCATCGAGGTCAGACTTTGCTGGAGGGTGGAGCTTTCGAGGCTGAGACCGCGAAGCAAACGGAATTGGATGGCGATTTTTTCCATACAGTAGCCAAGGATCAAGCCGAGGTTGGGTTTGGGGGCTTCACCTGTTTCGAGGCCGGGGATACCCCATCCTCCGAGGCCCACGCGAACAGCGGAATCGGGTCCCAACATCTCCGCAAAAGACGCCCGAATTGATTTGGGTGTTTGATCTGTCATACATCGTCTCCTTGTGCAGTGTATTTTCCTTGCTCGCTTTGCAAGGCAACGTCTCAGCGCATGACCGCACGATTTTGGCGCAATAAAGCGCTGTTGCGCGGTGATCGAGAATACAAACGGGAGCGCGCTTGCAACCTATCACAAGGTCTGTTTTGCGCCAAGCCCTTTTCGTGATCGATGATAAAAATGGAAGGAGGGGGTTGGGGGTTGAACGTGGTTCAACTGCAAGAGACGAAAGTGATAGGAGGGAAAGAAGGGGAGAGAAGGGGAGAGAAGGGGAGAGGTTTGGCTTAGATGAAAGCGCCAAGACCTTTGGGTTCTTGATTTTGTTGATCTTGATCGCCACCGAACAAGCGACCGGTGAAGCCAGAGAACATTTGCTGCATCATTTGTTGCATCATCATGTTCATGAGGTTCATCATGATGTTTTGGAAGAACTCTTGGTTGCCGAACTTGGGGGCTTCTTGCATTGCGTTTTGTGCCAAGTCGGAGACTCCGCCGCCAGCGCCAGCTTCGGTGGTTCCTTTGGTGTGGATCTCGCCGGTACGGGCGTTTCCACCAGTGATCTCGTTTTTGCCGTTGAGGAACCACTTGTCACCGTTGTTGCCCATTGCGAAGTAGCTGCCGTCTTTGGTGGCTGCATCGACTTCCCAACGGTCATTTTTGACGCCTGTGGATTCGGGTTTTCCGGTGTGGATGCCGTCGATGCTTGCGCGTTGATCGCCATTCATGATGTCGATTTTGGTGCTGAGGGTCGGTGCATCGGGGCCGTTGCCAACGGGTTTGGTGTGGCAGGTGATCTTGGTTCCGTCGGGAAGGACGAAACTGCTTTGATCTTTGAAGTCGAAGGCTTGTTTGCCGTTGACGCTGACGTGCGGGTCACCCCAGACGCGGGTTTCTTTGCCTTCGGGCGAAGTGATCTTCCAAGCAGCGTCTTTGCCTTCAGCTTCAACAGTGAAACCACCGGGGGTTTTGAATTTGTTGGGGCCGATTTGCTCGATGCCACCTTTGGTTTCGGGGACGGAGGGTTGTTGGACGCCACCGGCACCGACAACACCACCAAAGAAGAAGCCGCCTGCAGCGCCACCGGCAGCGCCGATGCCTGCGCCAGCACCGAAGAAACCACCACCAAAGCCAACGGGCATGGAGGGTTGCATGGTTTCGGCACCGGGGCGGGGAACGAAGCCAGCGCCAAAGCCAGATTGTTGTGCGAATCCGCCCACTTTACCGGCGAGATCGCCAGCGGCTTGGAAGAAGTTTCCGATGCTCTTGAGCAAGCCACCGATTTGTTGGAGGGTGTTGGGTTGGGCGACTTGGACACTTTGGGTCGCCATTTGAACTGCTGCACCAAAAAACGCTGCACCACCTTGGATTTGATTGACGGACATAGGAGCCTCCCGAAAAGGATTAGGGTTTGTGTTGCGCAAACTGCCCGATGTGTGGGCAGGTTTTGTTCGCGATTTGCTTGACCGCTTTCATAGTAGATTATCGAAGTATGCTTGGGAAGGTTGCTTGGAGGGGAAAAAATTTTTTTTGAAACGCGTTCTATTTTTCAAGTATCGGATAAACAAGAACTTTTCCCGGCTGTTTGGCGGCTTTCATGGCGGAGGCCAATTGGGCCAAAGGAAAGCGTTCTGTGAGGAAGCGTTGGAGAGGGATGCGGGTTTGTTCAAGAAAATGAATAGCAGAGGCAAAAGGGCCGCAACGCGATCCTGAAAGTTGGATCTCATCAACGACGATCTTGGTCAGGTCGATCTCTGAAGGAACGCCCGATGTGGTTTTGAGACAGATCGTCCCGCGTGGGCGGACGAGGCGCGTTGCTTCTGCCAGTCCTTCGGGGGTTCCTGTGGCCTCGACCACTACGTCGGCGAGATGGCCATGAAAAACGGAGCGCAGATCCTGTTCGGTGTCTTGGTGGGGAGAAAAAACGGCTTCGGCCCCAAAGTTCAAAGCCCATTGTTTGCGGATTTCCGACCGCGTGATCGCGATGACTTGGGCTCCCGAGGCTTGTGCTGCGGCGATGATCAACAAACCCAGCCGCCCCGCCCCAAGCACCGCAACGCGTTCTCCGTTCACCAGAGGCCGCATCACAAAGGTCTGAAGGGCCGCAGCCATCGGCTCAACAAAGATCGCGATCTCATCGCTGATCTCGTCGGGTAATGCGTGCAGCGTTGCAACGGGTACGCGGACGTATTCTGCAAAAGCCCCATCCGCTTGGATGATCCCTGTGACAGTGCGCTTGGCGCAATGATTTGGATGCAAACGCCCACAAGACGGGCAGTTGGTGTTGGCTTTGATCTCTGGACAAGCGTTGTTGATCTCCGCGACGACGCGGCGGCCAAGCCAACTCGGCGGTACTTGATCTCCGATATGTGCGACTTCTGCGCAGAACTCATGCCCAAGCACCCGAGGAAGAGGTACTTTGTATTGGCCCTTGTAGATCGCGATATCGGTTCCACACACGCCTGTTGTGCGCACGCGCAACCACACCTCGTTCGCTGCAAGAGGCGTTAAAAGGCGTTGCTGTTGCTCAAAGGTTCTCGGAGCCACCAACGCCATCGCTGCATACGATTCTGGCATTTTCGTTTTGTCCGTCCTGTCGGTTGTTTGCATCGGTAAGGCGCAAAGCATGGGCCTCATGGAAGCTCTCGCGTTGCTTTTGGGGCTGCTGTCTAGCAAAGGTTCGCCGACAACGCAAGGTTACACAAACAGCGGATCGCAAACACACCAAGGCGTTGGGGTGTTTTGGGTGTATGGAAAAGCCAACAAAGCAACGTCTCGGATGGCATGGATCGCCCAACGGAATCTTTGCTGTCGATCCAAGCATCTTGTTGAAGGGGCGGCTGTTCGCGGGGTTCTGCGTGGTTGTGGCTTCGCTTTTGCTAGGCCTTTGTTTTGAGACTGCTTGTCTTTGTCAAGAGGTCTTCCGAAAGGTTGTGGTGGCGGCTTTTGGGGAAAACAACAAAAAAGTTTTGCAGTCTTTCCCAGTTGTTCGATGGGAAAAGCTGCGTTATAGTGCGCGATGGGATGGCGAATGGATCGCAAGTCTCTTTATCGAGCGAGCGGGATTTCCATATGAGAACATCAGCAAAAAAAGTTTTGGGCCTCTTTCTTATGTTGTTATGGGTGGCCGTTGCACAGGGCTGTCAGTGTGGTGTGTCGTTGCGAGCCGACCCAGAGATTGGGCCACGCCAACTGAAAACCGATCTGCCCGAAAATGCGCTGCGTTTTGATCAAGTCCAACGGCTGAGTCAAACCAAGCCTTTTGTGTTGTACAACGATGGCACGCAACCCTTGAATGTGATCTCGTTTGGGATCATCGATGATCCCGAAGGGATCTACGCGATCCTCGAATCTCCGTCCTCGCAAAAACCATTCACGCTTGCACCCGGCATCCAACACGCCGTGTCTTTTTCGGTGCGTTTTCGCGCCCGTCGGCCCGGCGTTTACAACGCTCGGATGCGCTTCTTTGCTCCGAGCGCCGATAATACGGACGAAGACGGCTATTTTTATGTACCCATGCCCGCAGAACGCGGAAAGTTCGGCCCTTTGTTTGATTGTGGCGATGCCCTCGACTTTGGCGAAGTCCCCCTCGGTCAAACCAAAGAACTCACTTGCGAAGTCAAAAATGCCGGAACCGCGCCGCTTTTGCTCAATGGCTTTTCTTATAAACGCAAAGAAGGCAACACACCGAGCGACTTTGCTTGGCTTTCGCCCGAGCTTCCTTTGCGGATCCCTCCCGATGGATCGGGCGTTACCATCCGTATCCGTTACAAACCCTCTGACTTTCCGCCAGGAAAAGACGAGGGGATCTACATCCTCGAAACCA
>CAUJFU010000128.1 GCA_963169055.1 Myxococcota bacterium | reverse complement strand
AGATTTCGTATCACCCGACGGGCATCGGGTGAAGAAAAGAGACTGAACTGTCATACCGATACGAAAAAGGCCGTTGTTGCCTGCGCGGGCGGTTCCCGAACCGCCCCTACAACGGCTTGATTCTTCACGCTTTCCCTTTTCGACTGCGTAACTCCTATTTTGATGTATGTTTGCGTTTGCTTTCTCTACGATTCTTTCGTTGCATCCGTGTTCGATGCAAGGCAATGTTTGTGTAGGGGCGGTTCGCGAACCGCCCGTGTATCGGGACATCGAGCAGCGAACGGACATGGGGGGCCGACAAAAGAAAGAGCGATCATCCTCGACTCTACGAAGTTTCCACCTTAACAAGGCGCGTATGGGGTTTCACCCCACGCCCCACAAGGGAACTCCGTCCCCTTGACCCCATGTTTGGCGGCGCGAGCAGTCGCCCTTAACAACCCTGCCGCTTGAACATTTGCGAACACGGGTTGTTTATCAACGGCATCATGTCGGGAAGCAAGGGGGAGAGGAAAGAGAAGCGAGGGGGAGAGGAAAGAGAAGCGATAGGGAGAGAAAAGAGAAGCGATGGAGGCGATTAGCGGAGGTTCATGAGTTGTGCTTTGGAGAAGGGCTTGAGTTCGGATTTGGCCACAGAGTCGCCGAGACGAGCTTGGATCTTGAACCAGATATCGGCGTATTTGCGGACTTCGGAGTGAACGGTGAAGGTTGCGCCGTCTTGGAGCATCAGTTTGTTGCCCCAACGGTCGGTCTTGGCATCATCAAGGTGTTGGGTTTGGGCGGGGTTTCCGAGGTTGATCTCGGAGACACCGATCTCGGCGAATTGACGGTCATCGCCCGAGACCACACCACCGACGCGCATACGCAGACCGATTTTGCCTTCGAGGAAAGCGAGGTCGCCTTGATCGAGGTATTGTTTGGTGTCGTTCACAAGTTTGAAGTGTTCGCACAGAGCACGAAGGGCTTGGAATCCATCTTTGAACTTGCCGTCTTGGGTGGGGGCTTTGACGCCGTATTTGCTGAGGTCGGTGTTGTCTCCGAACATATCAGCACCCGTGATCACGCCAAGGCCAGCGCCTGTCGAATCGAACACCAAAAGACCGTTTTCTGCGTCGATATCGGTGATCAGTTCCATCTTGCCGTCGCCATCGATATCGACTTCGATCATCCCGCCGCCTTTGAGGTCAAGACCGGTGCCTGCGAGGTCAAAGATCAAGGGAGAAGCCAACTTGCCGACTTCTTCGGCAGCGCCCGAGAAAGCGGCAAGGTCAACGTTGAGACCCGAAGAGGGGTTGGGGATGTTTTGGGTTTGGCCGGGGACGAAGAACGCGCCCAACGCAGCACCACCCCACGCACCACCAAACGCACCGCCGTAGGAACCTGCGAATCCGCCTTCTTCACCGACTTGGCCGAATCCACCGCCAAAGCCACCTGCCACCGCGCCGCCCCATGCACCGCCTGCGATCACCATCTGGCCGGGGGTTTGAACTTGGGTGGAACCGAAGTCACCGCCGCGCACCGATTTGGCGACGCTTTCAGCGATGCTATCGAGAGCCAACGAAGAACCCGAGTTTTTCTCCACACCGCTGCGAACGTTGGTGCCGAGAAGTTTGTTGAGGGCTTCACGGTTGGAGTTGTTGCGGATGCCGTTTTTGTCTTCCATGTTGATGTCTTTGACATTGACGCCCGTTTGTTTCGCGATGGCTTTCATCACGAGTTCTTTGGCGGCTTTGTCGGAGGGTGCGCTGCGGATCGCATCGACATCAGCTTGGGAAAGTTGGAGTTGGGCTTTGCCGGGCTTTTGGCCTTCTTGAGCGGGGGTCAACGTCGGTTTGGCGGTTTTGAGTTTGCCGACAGCGTTGTTGATATGCTTCACATCGGAGCTACCGCTGACGTTGAGTTGGCGGGCCACACCATTGGCATCGTTGGGGAGTTTGTTAAGGAAGTCGGAGCCTGCTTGACCGGGGAAGTTGGCCTTGTTGCCGGGTTGTGCGCCGGGCATATTTTGGATGCTGGGCATTTGGGGTTGGCCGGTAGGTTGGCCGGTGGTGGCGGGGTTGGCGGCGTTTTTGAGTTCTTGCGCCATCTTCATCAAACCACCGACGAGATTCAACATTCCGCCGATCATCTTCATCGAGTTCATCATCTGGCCCATCATGCCAGAGAGACCGCCACCCATTCCCATCGCGCCAGACAACATGTTGCCCATCGCGTTCCAGCCTTGGTTCAGACCTGCCAAACCACCACCCATCATTTGAGCGAATCCATTTTGGACAGAGGATTGATTGGGGGGATTCAAAAAGCCGGATGCTGCGCCTGCTGCGCCGAATCCAAACGCGCCGCCAAATGCAAACGCGCCGCCTGCAGCAAACGCACTCGCACCACCCAAGACGCCTTGCATCATGTTGCTGGCGCCTTGCACAGCGTTCATCAGGCCACCCGTAGGCGACGAAGCACCTTGGGTCGACATCGACATAAAGTTTTGTGCGATCTGAGCGGGATTCAAGCTGCCGAATTGAATAGACATGTTTGGACTCCTTGGAGAGTAAAGTGACGAAGAGTTTTAGAAGTGTGGGTCAAGCCGACACACGGTCAAAAACGATTTCGTAGATTGTTTTCGGATCGAAGAAAAAAAAGTTGCCTCTCAAAAACAAAAGTCATCCCCAAAAGCAGCGCTCAAAAACAAAAATGCCTTTCTTATCAATAATATATTTGTACATCGACGCAATAGAACACGTTTCTTTCCATGCACAGCGCGGGTACAAGCATCCTGTCCCAAAACGCTGTTAAAAAAGAGACGAAGGCGTCAATATCTCGTAGCCTTCGGCAGTAATCAAGATCGTGTGCTCGAATTGGGCTGACAGATTGCGATCCAACGTGACCGCCGTCCAATTGTCTTCCATCACTTCGACCCTCCACGTCCCGAGGTTAATCATCGGCTCGATCGTAAAGGTCATCCCTTCACGCATACGCGGGCCCACGCCTTTTTTGCCATAATGGAGGATCTGCGGATCTTCATGAAAGCGCCGTCCGATCCCGTGTCCCGTAAAGTCCCGAACCACCGAATATCCCATCGGTTCAACCAAGGACTGGATCGCATGACCGATATCGCCGATCCTTGCGCCCACAGCGCACACACGGATACCTGCATACAATGCTTGCTTTGTGGCTTCGACCAGATCTCGGGCTGGCTTGCTGACTTCGCCCACACAAAACATACAGCTTGTGTCGCCATGATAACCGTCTAAGATCGCCGTCACATCGACGTTGATGATATCACCTTCTGCAAGTATCTGTGTCTCGGAAGGGATGCCATGACACACCACTTCGTTGATGGAGGTGCAGATCGACTTCGGAAATCCTCGATAATTCAGCGGCGCGGGGATGGCCTTGTGTTCGATAAGGAATTCGTGGCAAAGCTGATTCAAACGCTCTGTGGAGACCCCGGGTTGGACGTGAGGTTGAATCATCTCCAGCGTAGCCGCAGCCAAACGCCCGGCTTCGCGCATCTTCTCAACAGCTTTTGCACTCTTTAATTCGATCATCCGACTTGCTCTTTCTTCTCACAGGAGCGACTTGTTCTCCATTCAAACATCCCGATTGATCGCTCGATCCATCTCATACACGATTCGGCGAAGATGGCGTGTGAACCATCGTTCCGCCTCAAACGCCCCATCGCACAGAGACTTGACAAAAGGACGCCATGAAACGACGCAACACCTTAATGCCGAGGCCTTCTCGAAAACAAGAAGCCCGCGCTTTCCCATCAACAGCGACTCCACGCTCAAGCCCATCGTTTGGGGCTTTTGCGCTCTGTTGGTTTTGCCTTTTTGCGTCCTTTGCTTGTGTGCGCCCAACCCCCCCCACGGATGTTCCACGCGCTCACAACGCGCAGCCGCTTCAAACTCTCCCATCGGGTTCTTTGCGGATCGCCCTGCGCAAGCAACGATGGTCTTTACCGCCGACCCTCTCTTCTTGTCCCCTTGTTCCGCCTTTCTCTGATCGAGCTTGTCAAACCGCTCACCTCCGCTTACAAACCTCGTCCTCCTTTCTTCTCGAAGCCGAAGCAACCGCCTCTTTGCGCGATGTTCTCGATCTCATGGCTCTCCTGCCCCAACGCTCCGCGATCCGCATCGCTTGGCTGATCTGTCAAATCGATCAGGCCGCACCTTCGGAGGCTTCGGCAACGGCTTGTCGGCCTGCTTGGCTGTCTTGGCTCTCTCCCACACAAACCGAGTCATGGTGGAGAACGCTCCAAACTCTACAGCCTACGCCTTCGACGCAACCTTGCGATCGATGCGCTCGCTCTATTCGACGAAAACTCGCTCGTATCCGCCTTCCGCCTTACCCTCTCCCACCCGATCCAAACCCTGCACGCATCGTCCTTGCTCTCCACCCCAAAGGACTCGCTCTTTGGATCAACGAACGCGCCATCACAGAAGGTTGCAATCTATGGAACAGCCTCTTGATGCAACACCCGATCCTACCGACCCTTCCGCAAAGCACGCTACAGCGCGCTCCGCAAACACTCACCCGATGCCTTCAAGAGATCCGACAACACCTCCCCAACGAACAACGCATCCTTCTTCTTGCTCCGCCCTCCACTCCGCTCCAAACACTCGCGTCTTTGCGAGATCGCATCTCTCCATCCC
Source organism: Myxococcota bacterium (assembly GCA_963169055.1). Lineage (GTDB taxonomy): Bacteria > Myxococcota_C > UBA6777 > UBA6777 > UBA6777 > JAKLKB01. The sequence goes on along the minus strand of CAUJFU010000128.1, from coordinate 14,436 downwards.
CCGTCAACCCGCCCTTTCGATGGTTCGCGCTACAAGCCCTCCCACACACACAACGCCCCACACAAACAAACCAACAAGCAACACCTATCCGATCACAGCAATGACATCTCCCGTAGCTTGGGGGCCAGAGCGTGTTCAAAAGTTCGCAGAAACACCAATGCCTGACGTTGCGGGCTAAACATCCCTAACGGAATGTATTCTTCATCGGGCCATGCGTCCAAGTGCTTCTGGGTTGGCGGAAGATCACGCAATGTCTGTTCGACGAATTGGTGGTGAGGCGCAAGGGTTTGTTGCACCAAATAACGCCAATCTGCGAGCGTTTCTTTGGGAAAGCGCCCAAGCGATGCCTTGATATACGCCCAACCAAAGCCGTGATGGCCTTCTTCATCTTCCATCGTGCGCGCCAAAACATCCCGAACAACGGGTTCTTTGCAACGCTCTTGCAGATCGACAATAAATCCCGAAGACAGAGTTTCGCTGATGCCCAACATGGTAATTGCCGTAGACAAGGCGCGTTCCGCCATCGGAGCTTGTATATAACCCGTGGGCAAGGGCATCACCAGCGGCGTCGGAAACACAGGATCTTGCCCCAACGCTCGGCACATCTCGGCACACAGCACCGCGTGACGGATCTCGTCTTGCACCATATCTACAGCCCCTGCATACACATCCAGCGGATCACCCGCCCCCAAGATCTCTTCCAAGAAGCGATTCATGATCTGCACCGAACGAAACTCTGTGTGGAACCGATTGAGCCAGATCTTTCGGGCCTCTTCAAGCCAACCAGACGCGAACTTGTCCGTTCGAAACGTCTCAAACAGAATCGGATCTCCCATCAGTTCGTGATGAAAAGCCCCCAACGCGCCACCTGCATACTTTGCTTTATGCGACATCTTTTCTCTCGTCTGTTAGGGGCATTGTGAGTTACGCGGAACGCACGTCTTGTTTCCGCAGTCCACAAACCAACCGTAGTTGCAGGCCAAACCTGCCGGGCAAAAACAGGAATCGATCTTTCCATTGACGCAACACGTTTCCCACGCACCTTCGGGTTGTGCCTCAGGGATCGGCTCCGCGATTTTTTCAGGGATCACTTCTGCACAGGTCTGATTGGGATCGGGTGTGCATGTTCCGTTGCCGCAATCCGTGAACCATCCGTAGTTGCACGCCATCCCCGCCGGACAAAAGCACGAGTCGATCTTGCCGCTTTTGCAACAGCGTTCCCAAGAGCCTTCGGGCTGGACTTCTGTGGACATCTCGGGTTGGGGTTCTGCTATCTTTTCAGGAATTACTTCTGCGCAAGCTTTTTCCATATCGAATTGGCATGTTCCGTTGCCGCAATCCCTGAACTGTCCGTAATTGCAAATGGGCCCGACGGGGCAAAAACACGTGCTGATCTTCCCTTCCTTGCAGCATGTTTCCCACACGCCTTCGGGCTGGGACTCGGTGGGCGTCGTTTCGGGTTGGAGTTCGCTCGTTCGTTCAGGCACCACCTCACCGTTGCTTTCAACCGATGATTCGGAGTTTCCTTCTTCGCAGGATTGGATCGAGCTAGAAACACACGTCCCGTTCCCGCAATCCTTAAACCAGCCGTAATTGCACGATGCCCCCGCAGGACAAAAACATGTGCTGATCTTGCCGTTGTTGCAACAGCGCTCCCAAGAACCTTCGGGTTGCGTTTCGCTCCCAACGCCCTCTTTTTGCGTCCCTCCATCTCCCACGATCTCGCCGTCCTGTGGGGCTTCTCCGAGGGTTGGCGAGACACACGCTGTTTGGGTCTGCAAAAGACTCGCAAGCCCCAACGCCCCAAGCAAAAACAACATCACCGTCCAACCACCTCGCGCAAACCCTGCACAACCCGAAAGAAACAACACGCTTGTCACCAACATCGTCCATCGAAACCAACGTCGTCTCATGCTCCAAACCTTTTCTGCTTTTTCTTGCTGTGTCCATCTTGCGCCCGTACCATCGCATGATGCGGGCGCGTGCGAAACCACAACAACGGCATATCGCGGTGCGTTGCTGTGGTCTGCCTTCTCACCTCAGATTCTCTGCTGTGCGGCCTTTGGCCTTGTGTGGATGCCCGACCTTTGGCCTTGTACTGGATGATGGCGCTTGGGGGGGCGGTACGCCATCAACAAAGGTTTCGCCTCTTCTTGTGCAAAGGTTTCGCCTGTTTTTGCGCAAAGGTTTCGCCTGTCCTCCCAAGGGCCTCTGTGTCCTTGCTCAAACACCTCTTGGCTTTCCCAAACAAACACTTCGCTCTCTGCGACGCTGCGTTGTCTGATGGGGGATCAGTAGAAAAAATCGCCCAACTGCCCATGCCTTCGCCATGTTGGTCTTCCACAACATCCGCTCGCAATAAAAAGCACCTTGCGATCTGTGCGCTTCAAAGCACAATACAACCGAACCGACCGACCAGCGTAAGAGAGACCTTACCCGTTGGCAAGCACACTCTTCTTTTTGTCCTACACACCGATGGACGACAAATGGCCGATCATCCCCAAGATACGGTGCCTTTTCTGTTTCGCTTTGCGGATCACTTTATCCCGCCCGAAGAGCAACACACCAACCTGATGCAGCGCCTTCGTCTGCGGATGTTCGTGCTGTTTACCTTCGGAATCAACGGATTGACCGTCGTTTTCGTCCCTGCCCTTTGGCGTTTTGAACAAGGCCCGGGGTTCCTTGTCTTCGCAACGTTAACGATCAGCGCGATCCATCTGACTTTACCTTTCTTGCTCAAACGTGGTGTCTCATTCCACCTTCTCAGCACAGCATTTGTCAGCATCCTACTTACGATCTTCACCCTTGCAACGGCCCAACACGGCGGCTTTTCCATCTACAACCTCATCTGGTATCTGTTGCTCCCTCCGCTCTCGACCTTCCTCTTTGGCAAACGCATCGGCCTCGCGGCCACCTTGACGGTCGTATTGGTCATCCTGTTTTTTTACATCGCCAAGTTGTACGGCCTCCCGACCACCCAACCTCCCCGTGTTGCAACGTGGATGGGCATCGTTGTACTGATCCTGCTCTCGATCGCGATTATTCTAAGCTTTGTCGCTTATGCTTACGAAACCATTTGGCAACAATCTTACGAACTCTTACGCACTAGCATCCAAGAATCCAATCGAGCCAACGAAGAACTCGCGATCGAACGCGACCGCGCCCAAGAAGCCAACCGCGCCAAAAGCATCTTCCTCGCCAACATGAGCCACGAGCTACGCACTCCCCTCAACGCCATCATCGGCTACAGCGAGCTCTTGCTCGAAGAACTCACCGAGGCCGACACCACCACCCAAGAAGACCTCCTCAAGATCCAACGCGCAGGAACCCAACTCCTCGCCTTGATCAACAATATCCTCGACCTATCCCGCGTAGAAGCCGGAAAACTCCGCCTTCATCTTAGCAACTTTCCTCTCCAACCCTTCCTTGACGAGATCGAAGCGACTGTTGCAATCCTTGCACAACAAAACAACAACACCCTCCACATCCACAACCCCGGAACTGTCCAAGTCCTCCGCACCGATCGCAACAAGCTCAAACAGATCTTGCTCAATCTTCTCTCCAACGCCTGCAAATTCACCAAAAACGGCAAGATCTTTTGCATCATCGACCAAAAACCCAAAGGCACCCAACGCCAGATCAAATTCCGCGTCATCGACAACGGCCCCGGCATCCCTCTCGACAAACAACAGCGCTTGTTTGAAGCCTTCTACCAAGCCGACAGTTCAGCCCAGCGACAACACGGTGGTTCGGGCCTTGGACTGGCCATTAGTCTGCAACTCACCCGACTGCTCGGAGGCCGTCTCGAAGTCAAAAGCGTTCTCCACAAGGGCTCCACCTTCACCCTCCGAATCAAACAACCTCTCGAAGAAAGCATCGATCGCAACAACCCCGAAGAAGACGATATCTCGGTTGTCTTGCCTGACTTTCTCCACCAATATCCCCCCAAAAACGGGTAAGCAACGGATTGTTCCCTTTCCAACAACAGTCCATCGCAAGCCTCGTCGGTAGCGCGCCTCGATCTGTGCATTATGTTCCCCCCCAAAACAGGGTCTTGCGTTTTTGCAGCACTCTCCGCATAAGACCCTCGCCAAAAAAGCCACACCCCTTCGCTTTTTTGTGCATCCAAGCACCGTCTGTTCTCTTCTCCCCACGCTTGATCGCGCAGGGCAAACCAAGACCGAGGTGTCCCGTGACCGAATCTTTCCAAACACCCCACCATCACGCTCCCCCCTCCACATCACGCGTCCTTCGCGCAACGATCGCCACCGCTTTGATCCTTGTCGTCGGCGTGATGTCCATGCGCATCCTTGTAAATATGCGAAAAAAACCCCAGCGCAAACCACCGCAAGCGCTGTCTTTGCGCGTACAAACCGAACGCATCGTGCGCAAAGATCTCTGGTTGTACCTCGATGGCTTCGGCACCACACAAGCCGATCAAAGCGTCGAGATTGTCCCCGAAGTCGCCGGCAAGCTGACCTACACCCTGCGCGATCTCAAACCCGGACAAACCGTTAAACGCAACCAAGCCCTTTTTCGCATCGACAGCCGCACCTACCGCCTCGAATTTGATCGCCTCAAACGACAGCGCGACTCACTCAAACGCCAAATCAAACTGTCCGAAGATGCCCTCCAACTCGACAAACGCGACGAACAACGCAACAAAGTTCTGCTCAAACGCCGCGCCATCGACCCCGGCAGCTTCGATAAGATCCGCTTGCGTGTCCTCGAACGCATCCGCGCACTCGAAAGCCTTCGTCAAAACCTCGACCTCACCGAGATCCAGTTCCAACAAGCCTCGATCAATCTCAGCCGCACCACCCTGTACGCCCCCTTTGATGCGCGTGTCACCCAAGGAACCCCGACCAACGGGGCTTTTGTCGCAGCAGGTCGTGGTGTCGTAACTCTCGAAAGCACCGAGTCCGTCGAGATCCCCGTCGCCTTTTCTCTCGAAGATCTCCGCAAGATCCGCGACGAACAAAACCAAGAGATATCCATCGATCAGATCCCCGCCTATCTGCGAAAACTCGGAACCATCCGCGTCGAAGTCCCACAAAGCTCTAGCACCGCATGGAAGGGCGTGATCGAGCGCGTCGGCGGACGCCTTGATCTGCGAACCCGTACCATCGACTTATGGGTTCGTGTTCACTTCCGCAGCAGTACCCGGCAAAATAACGGCTTCGTCAACCCCAAGATCCTTCTCCCGGGCGTCTTCTGCCAAGTCCGCATCCCCATCCGAAAGATCCCCAACGCCGTCCGCGTTCCTCGCCAAGCCCTCTACGAAGGCAAATACGTTTACCTCGTCCAAACAAACCAAAACCAAAAACGCCTGATCCGAAGAAAAGTTGAGATCGCCCACACCAGCAACGAATACGCCCTGATCCACGGCGGACTCCAAGACCAAGAAGAACTTGTCCTTAGCCCATTGTCCGATCCCGTCGAAGGAACCCCCGTCTTCGCAACCCCCAAAGAAAACAAACCTCCTCACGCTGGATAACGCCCGTGGCTTCGTAGTTTTCGCCTCGAATCACAGCAAGCCCTACCGCTCGTTCGGACGGTGCTTCCATTCATTCGTTTGGACATCCTCGCCTTGCGCCTTGCGCCACCAAAGGAGCCTCTTCTGATGCGATCTATTGTCAAATGGTGCGTTGAAAATTCCACCATCGTGAACTTGTTGACCGCTGCGGTTTGTGTTCTCGGCCTCGTCACCATCAACGCCATCCCCAAAGAAAGCTTCCCCGAAACGGCGCTAGATACCATCACTGTCCGCGTGATCCAACGCGGCGCGGGCCCCGCAGAGATGGAAACGGGCGTCTTGATCAAAGTCGAAGAAGCCATCCAAGGCATCGCTGGCGTCAAGCGGATCACCGCAGAGTCCCGCGAAAATCTCGGTATCCTCAACATCGAAGTCGCCAAAGGCACCAAAACAGAACGTGTCTTGCGCGATGTCAAGGACCAAGTCGAGCAGATCAGTTCCTTCCCCGCCGATGCTGAACGCCCTGTTGTCTTCGAGATCTTGCGCCGCATCCCCGTCCTCCAACTCGCCCTCTACGGCAATATCTCTCGGGCTGCCCTCCAAACCCTCGCTCAACGCGTCAAAGATGATCTCCTTGACAAAAAATCCATCACACAAGTCTCGCTGCTCGGCGAAAAGCTGCGCGAGATATCGATCGAAGTCAACGAAACCAATCTCCGCCAATTTGGACTCCAAATCGCCGATGTAGCCCGCTCCATATCGAGTTCCAACCTCGATATCTCTGGCGGAACGCTGCGCACCCGCAACGAAGACCTGATCTTGCGCGCTTATGGAAAACGCTATCTCGCCAAAGAACTCGAAGATATCGTCGTCCGCACCCGACCCGGAACCACACCGATCCTCGTGCGTGATGTTGCCCAAGCCCGTGAAACCTTTGAAGACAACCCACAATCTTACTCTTTTCGCGGAAAACGCGCTGTATTGGTCAACGTCGAACGCATCACAGGCGAAGACTCCCTTGTGATCGCTGCCGTCGGAAAAGCCTATATCGAAGAATCCAAAAAGATCCTCCCGCCCGGTGTCCAACTCGCCCTTGTCAACGACACCACCATCATCTTGCGCGACCGCCTCAAACTTCTGATCGACAACGGCATCCAAGGTCTGATCCTTGTTCTCCTCACGCTCTCGCTTCTGATGAACCTCCGCCTTGCCTTTTGGGTCGCCGCAGGACTCCCTGTCGCCATGCTCGGTAGCATGATTATCATGCTCTTTAGCGGCCTCACCATCAACGCCATCAGCCTCTTTGGCCTGATCCTTGTCATCGGCATCCTTGTCGACGACGCCATCGTGATCTCCGAAAACATCTACGCCCATCTCGAACAAGGCAAGTCGCCCGTCCAAGCCGCCATCGACGGCACCGTCGAAGTCGTTCCTGCGGTCCTTGCTGCCGTCACCACCACCATGGTGGCCTTTGCTCCCCTGTTCATCGTCGGCGGTCTCACGGGCAAGTTCATCTACATGATCCCTGCCGTCGTCATCATCACCCTGTTCATCAGCCTCGTTGAATCCATCTTCGTCCTTCCTTCCCACCTTGCCCACGCACTCAAACCGCTCAACAGCGTCAAGCACCAAAATAACCGTATCCGCGAAGCACTTGACAACGGCTTCAATTGGGTCAACACCAAACTTTACGCCGTCCCCCTACGCTTCGCTCTCGTCCACCGCTGGGCCGTTGTTGCTTTTGCCATCGCTTTGTTGTTTGTGACCTTTGGTCTGATGGGCGGTGGCTTCGTTAAGTTCGTCTTCTTCCCACGCATCGATTCGGACCGCCTCGTTGCCCGCTTCATCATGACCCCGGGAACTCCTCTCAAACGCACACGCGAAGTCGCCGATCACATCGAACAAGCCGCGATTCGACTCAACGAACAACTCAAGAAAAAGTACAAAACCGATCTGATCCTCCATACCTCCAAATGGATGGGACGAAATACCGCACAAGCTCAAGGCTTTTCCCCTCCAACAGGTGAAGAAGTCGGCGAGATCACCATCGAACTTCTTGCTGGCGAACGCCGACCCATCCCCAGTTTCACCGTCGCCAACCTCTGGCGAAAAGAAGCCGGGGAGATCCAAGGCACCACCAGCCTTGCCTTTGCCGCCGCAGCGCTCGGCCCTGTCGGACGCCCGATCGAGATCAATATCTCTTCTATCGACTACGAACAACTCCGCATCGCCACCGACTTCATCAAAAAACGCCTCGCAACTTACGCGGGGATCGACGATATCGAAGACGACCTCACTCCCGGCAAGCGCGAACTTCGCCTCCAACTCACCCCTCTCGCCCAAAGTCTCGGACTCACCCTCCAACAAGTCGCCCTCCAAATCCGCAACCGCGTCTACGGACAAGAAGTCATGCGCGTCCAACGCGGGCGCGACGAAGTCCGTGTGTTTGTGCGCTACCCCGATCAAAGCCGCAGCAGTATCCAAAATCTGCGCGACATCTGGATCGATATGCCCGACAGCCAAAAAATCCCGCTTGAGCGTCTCGCCACATGGAGCACCACAAACGATCTACAGATCATCCGCCGCATCGACCGCAAACGCATCTCTACCATCACTGCCGAACTCGACGAAGACAAAGGCAACCGCCAAGATATCGTCCTCGGACTGCTCAATCGCGATATCCCCGATCTCCGAAAGCTCGCTCCTGCCGCCAAAGTCGACTTTGGTGGGCAAGGTCGCGAACAAGCCGAAGCCTTCGGCGGTTTGCGCATCGCCTTTCCTCTCGCCCTCTTTGGTATCTTTATCATCCTGATGATGGTCTTTCAGTCCTACGCCCAAACTCTCGTTGTCATGGCCATGATCCCCTTTGGCTTGATCGGGGCCGTCTTTGGTCACATGGTCATGGGCGTTCCCCTCACCATCCTGAGTATGTTCGGAATCGTCGGGCTGGCGGGCGTTGTCGTCAACGACTCTCTCGTCTTTATGGACGTGATCAACCGCAACGTCGAAGGTGGGATGTCTCCTCTCGAAGCCTCGTGGCAAGGCGGACAAAGCCGCCTTCGCCCCATCCTTTCCACCACCCTCACCACCGTCGCGGGACTCGCCCCCTTGCTCTTTGAACGCAGCCTACAAGCTCAGTTTTTGATCCCGATGGCCATCTCTCTGGCTTTTGGTGTCGGCTTCGCCACCTTTATCACCCTTGTCCTTGTCCCCAGCCTCTACCTCGCCATCAACGACGGACGCCGCTTCTTCTATTGGTTGCGCCACGGTGTCTGGGCCGCTCCCGAGTCGCTCGAACCCAGCTACATCCGCAAACAACAGCAAATTGCCGAAGAACACGCACTCTCTACGCCCCCTCACGAGGCCGTTCCCACCACCACGCCTCACGACGCTCCGCACCACGCCTAAACCACACCCACCGCACAACGGCTTCTCCAAACACCACAACGCCCCCGCTCCGCTTTATCCTCTCGGAGCCTCCGCCGCTTGGTTCGGTGGCCCGCCGAACGTGAAGATCAGCCCCAACCCCGCCGTCCAAAGCAACCCGTTCACATATCCCCCTCCAACAAACGGCACCGTCACCGAACCTTGTGGCCGCAAGGTGAAAAAATCGTTGACTCGGATATCAAACGCCAAAGAACTCACAAATGTGTGCGCAAACACCGAAGCACTCGCCAGATTGCTCACGCCTGCAAAAAAGAAATACCCTTGATAGCCCGCCGACAAGTTGATGCCGAAGTGCTTGTGCAAGTTCAATCCCGCCCAAACATTCAAGGGAAACGTGAGATATCCAAAATTCACCCCCCCCAAGCCGAAGAACACGCCGCCCACATCCAACGAGATCGAGAGATCGAAGAACTGACTGCGCACCAACTGAAAACCCGTCCCCGCCGTCAAATAGCCAAACGTGTTCACATGAAATTGGATATCCACGATCTCGTTGATCCCGTAGGCAAGGGCGATATCAACAGCAGGAAGAGCCACAGACGGAGTTTGCTGCGGCGTAGACGAACTCGACGATGTGGTCACAGGCACGACCACAGAGAGTGCGTTAGGCGTCAGATTTAATCGGACGCGTCCTTTCGGTGCGATGCGCGGCCCTCGCATCGGAGCCCCCGAAACGCATCCCCATTGCGCAACAACACTCCCCAAAAAACAACACAACATCCAGAAACGCCAACCATTCTTCTTGTTCGGCATAGCTTCCTCGCTGGCACAGTTGGGGTGAAAGCCTCGTTAGGGGGCCTTGCTCTCGAATTGGACTTCGGTGCTTGCGATCTGTGTTAGAAAGTCCAAGCTCTTCGAGCTTTTGCGCAAGATCGCGTTAAAAAGAGCCGTCGAGTAATAATTGGTCAAACGGTGGCCTTCGAGAGGCTTGACGTTCAACTCGGAACATCCGTCGTTGATCAAGTCTTCTGGTTTTTTGAAGCCGAGCTTGGTGGCATTTTGCGCAAGGTCGAGATCACACATATTGCTGAACGTAAAATGGCCCGCACGCTCCAACGTCACCAAATAACGGGCCGCCTGAAAGAACGAGGGTTCCAACATCCGCTCGTAAAATCCGCGCTGTTCCTTTGCATAATCCAGCGTCAGATCGGCCTTGCTCGCAAGCACCATAATCGGCAACTTCGCAAGATGTTCGGGCTGCACGACGCCTCCCGTTAAGCCCGAAGTAAAGGGCGCTTGTGGGATACTCACCTTGAGCGCAGGCAAATAACGCGGTGTCAACGCCGATGTAAACCCACCGAAAGAGTGGCCCGTAATGCCCACATTTTCGATCTCGATCATCTGATGCAAAGGGTCGCTGCTATCGCCATTTCGGCGCTTCATCTCTTCCCACACTTTGACTTGATCGAGCGGGCGATCTTCTGCGGACTGGATCAAGATCCCCGAATCACGGGCATCTTTCCCTGCAAGGATATCGTAAAGCGTGTTGTCGATGTGATCGACCGCCACAACCACATAGCCATGACTCGCTAGGTGCGGGCATTGAAACACTGACTGATAACGCACTCCACCGCTCCCATGCGAAAACAAGATCAACGGGTACGGCCCGCCTTTTTTGTACACTTCCGCATCGCGATACGCTTCTTGCGAAAGCAGGGGGATATTAATCCCTTCCGCAATCAGCCGATCCACCGTCGCTTTGGGAGCATCTGTTTTGGGATCGTACTTGTCTTTAACGGCTCCTTCTTTCGGAGGCACCGCAGGATACCAGATCTCGATCACCAAGGGCCGTCCATCGGGATATGCCGCACGCTTGCGACCGCTATCCACGATCTTGATCGTGCGCACTCCCACCGTAAACGGCCCCATCTTGTCGGGTGTTGGGGCCAATCCAAGGCTCGCAGCTTCTTTCTCAGGCGCATACGAAACACCGCAGCCCCACGCCACAACAGCGAAACCAACACACACCATCCACCACCATCCACGCGATGCTTGCATCCTCATCCATCCTTCAACCGGTTTCTTTTTGTCTTGTTTTTTAGCCAACCGACGCGCTTCCCGAAAGAAAAAAGTTCAAATAGTTCGATGTGTTCTCTTGTAGAAAACGCTTTCGTTGCGCGCTTATTGATACACTAGGCAACAATTGAGAATCAACCCCCTTTCACGAACAAGCCCCAAAGAACGAGAAGATCAGCACCCCTTCAAACGAACACAAGCGGAACCCGCGCATCCAAGGGTACTTTCTCGACAAAAGAACCCATGTTAGAGTCCCCGCTCGATCGCGTGCCTGCCCCCAAGCATGCTACCCAAAACAGTCCGCCCCATGTGCCAAAAGGTGAGGTCATGCACCGCAGCGCCGCAACAAAGCGTCCGTTCTCCTCGACCCAAACCGCCCGACCTCTCGGCTTGTATCCTTCTCAAAAAGGAGTGACGCAGTTGCTAACATTAACGCGCTCCAAACAATCAAGCCGATGTTTCGGCGGCGTCATGCTCGGTCTTTTCTTGCTTTTCTGCCCAACTGAGGCGCATTCGTTGATTCGCGATGGCAAGCTGCAATGGAAAGTCCTGATCACACCGCACTTTCGCGTATACTTCCATCAAAAACTCTACCGATTTGCCCTTCGCAGCGCACGCATCGCCGAAGAAGCGCACAAAACGCTCGTCCCCTACACTCGACACGCCCCCAAAGGCCGCACCCACGTCTTTATCCTCAACAACACCCACAGCGCAAACGGCGCAGCCACCGTCCTCCCGCGCAATATGATCTACCTCTACACCGCTCCGCCCGATGCTCGCGATCAACTCAACGACAGCGACGACTGGCTACGCGCTCTGATCTACCACGAATACCTCCACATCCTCCATCTCGACACCATGTCGGGCGTCTGGCCGATCATCAACGCCATCCTCGGCAAAAGCTTTGCCCCCAACTACTTGCTCCCGCTGTGGTGGATCGAAGGATGGGCCGTCTTCGCAGAGTCCGAATGGACGGGCGGAGGTCGCAATCGCTCTTCCTTTTTCGAAATGTTTTTCCGCGCTTCGCTCTTGCAACAAAGCACGCTCCGCCTCGATCAAGTGACACATGTCACCGCCGAATGGCCGCGTGGCATCGCCCCTTATCTCTACGGCAGCCGCTTTTTGCACTACATCGCCCAACGCTACGGAAAAGACGCATTGATGCGCTTTAGCCACGCTTATGGTGCGACTCTCATCCCTTTTGCGATCAACTTCACCCTCCATCCGATCCTCAAAAAAACGTATGCACAGCTTTGGAAAGAGTGGCTTGCACACGAACACGCCAACCTTCGGACCTTTCTACAACAACGCCGTCAGTACCCCATGACTCCTGCCCGCCCACTCACCCAAAAAGGCGAATGGATCGGACGGCCGCGCTTTTTGCCCAACGGGCGCAGCGTCTTGTTTTATCGCAGTGACGGGCGTCTTGATCAACGCCTCGTCCAGATCGACCGCTCCACCCGAAAACAACACAACCTGCACATCCTTACCGAACGCAGCTCTTTAGGCGTCCATTCAAGCGGTCAATGGGCCTTGATCAGCCAACCCGAAGCCAAAAACAGCGTGTACTTTTACTACGATCTGTTTCGGTTTTCCCTTCAAAACAAAACACTTCAGCGCTTGACGTGGGGTGAACGCGCACGCGAGATCGACCTTGCCTCCTCGGGCCGATGGGCCGTTTATGTCAAGTACGAAGTCGATCAAACCAGCCTCTGGCGTTATGATCTCGCGTCAGGAAAACGACAACTGCTTTACCGTCCCCCCCGATACACCGTCCTTTCCTCACCACGGATCAGCCCAGACGAGCGCCAGATCGTGATGAGTGCTTGGCAACGTGGCGGAGCCCGCGATATCTGGCTTTGGGATCGGCACACCCAACAGATCACACCTCTCACCCAAGATCGCGCCCAAGATATCGAGCCTTGCTTTCATCCCAACGGAAAAGAGATCCTCTTTAGCTCCGATCTCGACGGTGTTTTCAACCTCTACAGCCTCTCATGGCCTCAACGCATCCGCCGCCGCCTTACCCACGAATACACGGGGGCTTTCAGCCCCGAGATCTCCCCCGACGGCAAAGTCTTACTCTTCCTGCGCTACCAACACCAAGGCTTCAATCTCTTTGAAATGCCCATGCCATCGCCACAACAAACCACCTACCCCACCCCACCGACCCAACAACCCACCTCGCCCATCTCATCGTCAAAACAAGCCATCTACCCCATGCCTCCGCCTTCTGCACAACAAGCCATCTACCCCATGCCTCTGCCTTCTGCACAACAAGCCATCTACCCCATGCCTCCGCCTTCTGCACACAAACGCTGGCCGACGCTCACCTACCAAACACCCACACAGATCTACCCGATCCAACACTACAATCCGCTCCAAACCCTCGCACCGCTTACGTGGCTTCCCTTGGTCAGCGGCGATCTCAGCGGAGTCCGTGTTGGTTTGCGCTTTTCTGGCGAAGATGTTTTGCGTTGGCATCGCTACGATATCGCACTCAGTCTCAACACCGATGGGCCAGACTTTTCTTATAGCCTCGCTTACGACTTTGAGCGTTATTTGATCGGCATCCATCTTCGTCAAGGTATGTATCAACGCATCGGTCGATTTGGTCTTTTTCTGGATGGCCGCGAAACGCCCTTTGCAGAGCGTGTGATCTACAACAGCCTCAGCGTCGACCTTCCCCTTCGCTTGATCTACGACACACACCTATTTTCGTTGCGCTACGATCTGGATATCCTTTTGCCCTTGTCTTCGAATTATCCGATTCATCCCGCAGATATCCCTCCGATTTATCCGCGATTTGGGCCTCTCGCAACAGTCTCTTTCGATTATCTTTACAGCAACGCCCGTCGTTTCGGGCGTTCCATCTCCACCGAGATCGGGCGCACGCTCCGTCTCAGTTTTCAGTTCCAACACCCCGCCATCGCAAGCCTCGCCACTTCTTGGCAAGTCCTCGCCTCATGGAGCGAATACGTCCCCTTGCCTTGGCTCCAACACGTCTTTGCTCTGCATCTCGAAGGTGGGATCGGACGCACCAACTTTCGCCCACGACCCTTGTTTTTTTTGGGCGGCATCCCTGCCCAAGATTTGCTCCAAGCCACCCTCAACGGTTCGCGTTCAGGCAACCGATACCTCCGAGGCTACGATCCCTTCCGCTTTTCTGGCAACACGTATGGCTTAGTGAAACTCGAATACCGCCTTCCCATCGTCGAGATCGAACGCGGCATTGAGACCGCACCTGTGTTTTTTCGCCGCCTCACCGCTGCTTTTTTTTCGGACAACGGGATCATCTTTGAGGACTTTTCTCCCCAACTCACCGATCTCAAATGGGGCATCGGGATCGAGCTCCGTGCTGAACTTTATCTTGGTTATGGCGGCCTGATCGAGCTCCGCGCTGGATTCGCCAAAGGGCTGCTCCACCAAGGCACCGATCAACTCTACTTTGTCTTTGGGAGTCCCTTTTAACCCCATCCACCGCCCTCTCATGCAGG
>CAUJFU010000127.1 GCA_963169055.1 Myxococcota bacterium | reverse complement strand
GCTTTGAGAAGAGGTCGGCTGAGATGTCGAAGCATCGGCGTTTTGAGAAGAGGTCGGCTGAGATGTCGAAGCATCGGCGCTTTGAGAAGAGGTCGGCTGAGATGTCGAAGCATCGGCCTTTGTATGTCCGAAGGTTTCGGGGGGTTGGTGAAGATTTTTGGGTTCGGTCATAGTTCACCTAGAGGGTTGTAAGGCGGTCAGTGCAAGAAGGAGATCAAGAAAAGCGGAAGAAGACGTAAGGGACGAAGCCATTGATGACGATGATCAAGACGAAGCCGAGGAAAGCGATGTATTCGCGGGGCTTGAGCGAGATATCGAAGTGGGGCAGGTAGGCGACGGGGCCGAGAAAGATGCGGGAGAAAGAGCGGAACATCACCCATGCGTTAAGGCCGATGACGACGAGCGAAGCAAAGCCTTGGACGGCGTCGTGATTAAAGCGAGTTTGGAGGACAAGTTCTTCTGCGATATAGCCGATGGTTCCGGGGAAACCGAGTGCGGTAAGAACGAGCAAGAAGAAGAAGGCGGCGAGGCTAGGGAGGCGGCGTGCGAGTCCTTGGTGTTGGGCGATGCGAGTGACATCAAGGCGGGCTTCGGCAAGCCAGAGAACGCCGAGCGCACCGCCAAAAACGACGGTGACCATCGCGAGTTCGATGGTGCTGTGATGGAGGTGGCTGCGGTTGGGAGTGAGGAAAAGCGTCATCCCAAGGGAAAGAAAGGAGAGGTATTGGTAGAGGGCAAGGGAGCGCAGGGTGTTTTGGGTGAGGGAGATCAGGGAGAAGTAAAAGGCGTTGAGCAAAAAGACGACGAGCAAGACCTCGCGCAGAGGTTGGAGCAGATGGAGTAGGTAGAGATTGCCGAAGAAAAGGGTGGAACCAAGGAGGGCGTGGCTAAAGAGATAGGCCATGAGTGCGCTGTATCGGGCTTTTTGAAAGAGGAGCAAAGAAGGTAGATGCAGGGGAGCCAAACCGATCTGAAAAAACAGCGCAAGCGCAAACAGCAGGGAGGTGAGCAGGCTGATCTTGGTGTGCGGAAGGAGGGGATAAAGTTTGTGGAGGGAAAAGATCGAGGATGGGTCTTTGAGGGAGAGATCGGCGTAGAGCGAAGCAAAGGCGGCGACAAGCAACAGAAGTTTGGCGGCTTGAAAGAAGAGGAAAAAACTGGTTTGACGGGATGTTGCGTGACGAGCGCGAAGTTCCAAGTAGAAAGGGAGTATCAGAAGCACGAGCGAAACAAACAAGGTCGCAAGGTGTGCGGATAAGAGCAGGAGAGAGAGGGCGAATTGGACAAGGAAGATCAGGGTTACTTTTTGGACGTAATACAGGTTGGAGGGGCACAGCAGCACGAGAAGGAGAAACAAGAAAGAGAAGAAGCAAAGTAAGAGAGATTGGTAGGGTGCGCTGGCGATGCCAAGGCTCGGCCAAGCACTAAAGGAGTCGGGCGATTTGGAGAGCAAGAGGAGCAAGGTCAAGATCCAAGAGGTCGTTGCGGCAAAGTGGGCGATAAAGCGCGGAAAAGTGCGCCCCCACGAAGAAAAATGCAACGCGGCGATTGCGGATAAAGGAGCGAACAGGATCAAGATGAGTTTCCAAGCCATCATCGAAAATACTCTCGAAATGAACAGCAACAAACCCACCGCAAGGGATCCCTTATGTCTCGTGGAGGGAGGCGGCAGAGTTGTTTGCGTGGTGGTGTGAGTGAGGCTATCGGATGCCTGAGGAGATGCGCGAGGTGCGAGGTGGATCTTTCCGAACAGCGGTGTGTTTGCGCTATTCGGGGCGTTGCAGCTTGGGTAAGCGCAGTCCGATCAGCAGAAAAAGAGCCGATGAAACGGCAAACGATTTGTAACCATACAGGGGAAAAAGCCACGTTGCCAAAGCAGAACCCGTCGCAAAAAAGATCATCGTGTCCAAACGGATCGCATTTTTGTTTTTCTCCACAGGGTCACCCGTCAACAAGATGCGTGCAGAACCTATTCCGAGATCCGTGAGCGGACCCGTCAGGTGCGTTGTGCGCACAATGGCTTTTGTATACATCGTGATGATGGCGTTTTGAGCGCCACTACAAGCCGCAAGCAGCGCCACAGGGAAAAAGTGCAGCCATCGCTCAACCTTTCCTCCAAACCGACCAAACAAGGCACTCTCTCCACCGACCATGACGAGCATCAGCAGCAACGCGAGGATCAGAAAACAAAAACCATGCGCGGAGGCTTGGGTGGGTTGCTGTTTTTCGATGAAAAGCGCACTCAAAAAAGCACCCATCCAAAAGAACACAAGGATTACCAAGAAAAACAGCACTTGGCCCCATGCTTGTTTGGCGAGTTGTTGACCAAAAAAGGAAAAGGCACCCGTCACATGCACAATCAGCGATTGCACTGCGAGAAGCCCGCCGATATTGAGGTAGCCTGCTTGAAACGCCAACAAGATCCAAACGAATCGATCCGATGGGCGGTAAGGAAATTCGGGGCGCATCAAGTCTCCTCGACAATGGAAAAGCAACGCAAACCACGTTGGTTGCGGCATGTTGACAGATAGCAACGGAGGGTCACACGCATGGCTTTGAGGTGTGTGGAGGGCTTGGGCCATTCATGCAACGCGCTCACTTTTGCAGGGGTCGCTGTCGTTTGTCAAGGGCTTTGATACATATGTGCATACGTTCGCATCTTTGTACTACGCAGAGCAAAGAGCAGAAATGCGCGGGAGGGAGGTGTAGCGGAAACGCGCTTGACGGTGGAGGGGTCGCAGGATAGGCTGTGGGTGTGGTTTGTTGAGTGGTGAGGACAACAAGGCATTCCCGAGGGAGGAGCCGAAGATGCGACAACTGCGACGGATGGTTTTGTGTAGTGTGGTGTGTTGGGTGTTGTGGGGCGTGAGTGGACGGGCGAGTGCGGAGTGTATCGAGCTGAAAAACGATACGTTTCAAGAAAACGCGCCCCAAGTGACGGCGGTGCGTTCTTTTTGTATCTCTGAGTTTTTTGGTTCGATTTTTGTGGCTCCGAAGGATATCACGTTGCAAAAAGTGCGGATGTTGGTGTCAGGGGACGGTAAGACGCCGATGTTGATGACGCCGATCAAGGTTTTGATCTTCAAAGAGAAAGCACCGGATAGTGCGGATCCGATGGAGCCTGCCTTGAGTGGAGAAGAAGAGTATGGGATCAACAACACGCAGCTTACGCCGCAATGGATCGAGGTGAAGACAAGCGCTTACACCTTTAAGGCGGGGGAGCGGTTTCGGGTGACGTTTGCGCATGACAACATCGATTGCGAGAACATCAACACCACCAAGCCCTATTGTGCGGGGTATTGCGAGTGGTGGGGGGCGACGGTAGACAAGGGGCCGATTAAAGAAAACACGAACGTGGTGTTAGGCAAGATGTTTGATTGTCAAGGCGGGCTACCCGATCGCAAGTGGCGTTTTTGGAAGGATCTTCCTGAGGCTTGCCGTCCGACGGGGAATTTGATCTTGCGAGCGTATGTCTACGATGGCAACGGAAGGGATTGTAATGCGACCCCGCAAAGTTGCGTTCCTGCATCGACGCAGGCGTGTACTTGTGCGGATGGGAACGTGGGAAACCAAACTTGCGCAGCCAACGGTGTTTGGGGGACTTGCACTTGTGGGACGCCCCAAAGCTGTACGCCGAACGCAACGGAGCCTTGCACTTGCACGAATGGAAAAAGTGGTCAGCGCACCTGTGGAAGTGCCGGTCAATGGGGGGCTTGCGTGTGCGCTTCGGGTTGTACGACAGGGGCGACGCAGCCTTGTGTTTGTGGGGACGGAAAAAGCGGAACGCAAACTTGCGAAGCGGGCGGAAAGTGGGCGGCTTGTGTGTGTAAAGGTACGAGCGTTTGTGCGCCCGGGGCGACACAGGCTTGTACATGCACAACGGGAACAACAGGGGCGCAAACGTGTAACACCGAAGGGTCAGCGTGGTTGGAATGCAAGTGCGTATCTGCCCAAGAACCCAAGGTCACACGGATCACACCTGAAAAAGGGTTGAACAGTCAAAACACCGATGTCACGGTGATTGGGGAAAACTTTGTTGAGGGGGCCAAGGTGTATATCGGAACTGCCGCAGCGTTGGAGGTTTCGGTGCTTGGGCCGAAGTCGATTGCGGCCAAAGTACCCGCAGCGATCAAGCCGGGCTTGTACGATGTGGTGGTCGAAAATCCGGGTGGAAAGAGTGGGCGTTTGGACAAGGCTTTTTCGGTCGAAGCTGCGGGTTGTGGTTGTTCGCAGATGTCGGGGCGAGAAGGGATGCCGTTGGAGGTGGTGTTTTTTGTGTTGATGTTGTGGGGGCTGCTGCGTCGTCGTTCGAGCGAACCATTTGAGGGCCGAAGATAGGCGTTCTTTGGATTTTTGATGGACAAGGTTCGGATACACCGAGCAGGCGAGAAGCCCGTATTGTGGGGGGATTGGGCGTTGGGTGTGGTGTTTCGGATGGGGAGTTGTACGAAATCCGCCCGTTGTGTGATCGATGTAGGGGCAGCCCCCATAGGCGTTAGGTTAAGCCATGGTTGGCCTCCACCCCTAACACTCGGACACATCGT
>CAUJFU010000126.1 GCA_963169055.1 Myxococcota bacterium | reverse complement strand
GGATAGACTAATATTGGTAACTAAAAATGCGGTTTTGAAGTTTGTACTTATCTTTATTTCTGCTTGCTTTTTTCCCAAAACATCATAGGCAAACGAAAGCAACAGCATTGTATTTATTCCTATAGTGGTGCCCATAGTGTGGGCTACGATAATGTGTGTCCCGTGCATATAGAGGTTCAGAGCGGGAATAGACATGGCTATGGCTAAGCCAAGATTGATAAACACCCAAATATCGGCGGCATATAAAAACCAATATGCTTGAATATGCTTATGCTTGCGGTCGAAGGTCAAGGACTTTCGCCATAAATAGATTATTCGACCCAAAATAAAAAGCTCTGTCATGCTTACGCCATAGGCAATGATATGGGTATAGGAGGCAGTAGGAAGTGTATAAATATGATGCCCCCAATTAAACATCAGATTAAATAAGCCCAAGAAGTATAAACCAAAAGCCATATTGGATTGGCTATATTTTTGGTTTCCTGCAATTTTATCCATTAAGTAAATAGAGCTACCATAAATAAGCATATTCCATGCTCCTACCATAGAACCATAGGACTTCCATTGTATAGTCATGTCTTGTATTAACCGATTGCCTATACCGGGAATAAGCCATAAATTTGATTCTATGTAGGTAAATAGGAAAAATACAACTCCCGTTGTCCACATCCATACATACACGGGTTGATTTTTGAGGGTTTTATTGTTGGTAAGAAAATTGACCAAAAAGATGCCCCACCCTATCACTATAGGAATAGAAAAAATAGGGTGAAATTCCCAATATTCTCTCCCGCCAAAAACCCCAAAACAATAGGAAACAAGTATGGATACAAACGAAATTTCAAATAAATAAAACTGTATTTTTACAAGCCTATGGGTAGTATTTGGGAAGGGTTTTATTTCTTGTAAGAAGGTGAGTACTGTACCCATTGCGGTCATTAATATCCAAAATACTGCTGATGATACGTGTAATGGACGGAGTTTTTCAAAGGAAAAAACCTCTTTTCCGATACCAGGTAAAACGTATTGAAGAGCCGCAACTAAGCCGAAAAACAAGGCACTCATCAAAAATACTAAGCCGGCTTTCAGAAATGATTTTGAATTGGGGAAACTATTATTGTGATATGGTTCCATCATTATGTTTTGTAAAACTATTGGGGTCAGAGATACCGGTACTGCTGGTATATTTTAGAAATGAAATTAAGGCTTGCATTTCGTTTTCTGTCAAATGATAGTTTGGCATTACGGTAGTGCCGGATTGCAAGAAAGCTTTTATGTAAGGCTCTCCTTTTTTGCCATAAACATTCGTGAGGTCTGGTCCCAAATGCCCACCCAAACCATAAAGCTGATGACACGACACACAATTTTTTTGCTGCCATATCATTTTTCCATCTTGTGCCAAGACATCTGCCGGAAGCACTTCCTTATATTCCCTACAATAAAGCACCGCCGAATAAAGCAAAAACAGAACAATTAGGCTAAGAAATACAGACAATTTCCATGGATATGTACTCATAAAAGATAAATTTAAAAACGACAAGAGAATCTATCACGGTTATTTGTTGGTAAATAAAACGAAACACACTTATCACAAACTCGCCCGCGTATTGATGAAAAAGCGGCTTCCTCTCTCCAAACCCTTATAAAAGAAAAAAGTTATATTTGTCTATTTGTCTTCTTGAGGTAAAAGCCTTGTTACATATTGCTATTTTCCTCCGCTTATTTTTTATCATTCTCTATTGGCAGAAATAGGGAATCTTTTGGATTAAACAAATCCAATATTATACACTAATAACCAATTATTTACACAACAAAAAGAATTAGTATGATATGATGCGGATTTCGTATGAGATGGGGAGGGGGTTACGGTTGAAGGGGGGATCAACTGCCGTAGGGAGCGGCGTCGTCTTTTTTGCTGTTGGGTTGGAGGAGTTTGGCGATATCGATGCCAAGGGCTGCTTTGATCTGTTCGGAGGCGGAGACGAGGCGGGTGGCGAGGGGGGTTTCGTTGTTTGCGCTGCCACCTGTGGAGGCGGGGAGGACGGTGATTTGGTCGATGCGCACATCGTGAACGGTTTCGAGGACGCGCTGCATCAAGACATCGACTTTTTGGAGCAAGAAGATATCGCGAGCGTTTTTGCCTGCTTTGTTCCATGTTTGGGTGACAGCTTGGAGCGCTCCAGCGGTAGCTGCGCCATCTTCGATGATCTTGGCGGCTTTACCGATAGCGTCTTCGACGGCGGCTTTGAGAGAGGCTTTGGCAGGTTCGATCACATCGGCTTCAAGCTGTCGTCGGACTTGTTCGATGCGTGCGTTTTGGACGGCCAATTCGGCGGTTGCTTTGGCGATGGCGGAGATGACTTCGGATTGTTGTTCGGCGATCACGGCGAGACGGCGGGTTTCCGCGTCGATGATGCGGCGGTTGGCTTCGGCGCGGGCCATATCGGTGGAGGCTTGGATGCGGGCCATCTCGACATCGCGTTGGTTTTCGGCGGAGCGGATCTCGGAAGCGGCCTTGCTTTCGGCTTCTGCGATCATGGCGCGCTTTTGGATCTCGGCGGATTGTTTGCGCCCGATGGAGTCGAGATAACCGCGTTCATCGGAGATATTTTGGATGTTGAGGGTATCGAGGTTCAGACCAAGGTCGCGGAGGTCTTTGGCGGCTTCGGCGAGCAACTTCTTTTGGAAGCTGATCTTGTCTTCGTTGACTTCTTCGGGGGTCATGGTGGCCATCACGCCGCGCAAGTTTCCTTCGAGCGTTTCTTTGGCGATCTGCATGATTTGGGTGCGCGACTTTCCAAGCAGACGCTCGACCGCGTTGTGGATAATCGGCTCTGTCGAAGACACCTTGACGTTTGCAACAGCTTCGATCTGAAGGGGGATTCCGCCTTTGGAATAAGCGTTTTTAATCGAAAGCGGGATCACCATGTTGGTGAGTTCGAGATCATCGACGCGTTCGATCAGCGGGCGGCGCAAAGCCCGACCCCCGTAAACCAAACGGTATCCCACAACCTTTCGGTTTCTTTGGCCCTTGTTATCGGTGGTTTCAATGGCGGTTTGGGAGCCTGAAAAGATCAGCACTTTGTTGGGGGGGCAGACGTGCAAGAGATTCTTGATCACCAAGATGGTACAGGCCGCAGAAACGGCCAACACCAAGACCAGTACAGCGATAGGACTCATCGATCACCTCTAAGATTGCGCCTCGTCTTTTGGAAGCGAAGGTTAAAATCGTTTTTCGTAACGCGCCAAGATTCCCGATAATCGGGTATTTTGTACATGAGCGACAGCGAATCTGGCCAGACACAATGCGCGTTGTGGACAACTCTGCGGATCAAGCGGATTTTTCGTCATGTGGGGTGAGGCGTTGTTGTTCACCGCGCAAGATCGAAGGAACATCGACACCGATCGAGTCATAAAGCGAGCGCATGATCGCGGTGACGGTGGACGGGAAGGACTGGACATAGTTGGGGATGGCCTTGCCATCGCCGTTATCGATCAAGTGAACGTGTCCGATCTGCATATTGTTGACGGTCGAAACGACGATCTCAAGGAGCTTTTCAAGCTGTTGGATCAAGAAGATATCGCGAGCTTGGGGGCCTGCTTGGACCCATGCGTCGGATATCTTGTTGAGGGCCAAAGCAAGGGCCTTTCCGTTTTCCTCGATCGGAGCGGCAGCCGCTTTGGCTTGCATCTCACGGGCTTGGCGGGTGGCTTCTGCGGGGATGACTTTGTCGGCTTGCAAGCGCAAGGATTCGAGTTGTGTTCGGATTTGTTGAAGTTCTTGTTCGGCTTTGGCGCGGGCTTCTTTGGCTGCGGCGATGGTCTTTTCTTCTTCGGTTTTGGCGCGGGCTTCGAGGTCCGCTTTGAATTGGCGGAGTTCGTTGCGCCGCTTGGCGATCTCGGCTTCGGTATTTTCTTTGACGACTTGGGCTTGGGCGCGTTTTTCAGCGGCGACATTTTCGGCTTCGCGGCGGGCGTTGGATTCGGCGATCTCGGCATCACGCAAGATCAAGGCGATCCCTTGGCGACCGATCGAATCGAGGTAATTGTTGCTATCGGAGACGTGTTGGATCTTGAGGGTATCAAGATGAAGTCCGAGTTTGTTGAGATCTTCTTCGGCGAGGCTGGACAGTTCGTTGGCAAAGCTGAGTCGGTCTTCGTTGACTTCTTCGGGAGTGAGTCGCGCAAGGACTTCGCGGAGGTTTCCTTCGAGGGTGTCTTGGGCGGCACGACGGAGTTCTCCGGGATCTTGGCCCAAAAACCGCTCGATCGCGTTGTTGATCATCACGGTGTCCGAGTTGATCTTGATGTTGGCGACAGCTTCGACATGAAGTGCGATCCCGCCTTTGGAGTAGGCGTTGCGCACAGAGATATGGATCGGGATGGTGGTCAGGTCCATCTGTGCGACTTGTTCGAGGATGGGGATGCGAAAGACAAGCCCACCGATCGCTTTGCGATAACCTTTCTTTCCTCCTGAGGTCTTGTCCGAGCGACCGCTCACGACCATCACACGGTTGGGAGGGCAGACGATCAAAAACATCTTTGCGATGACGATCAGCACGAGGATGAACGCAACGATCCCACCCGAAACGCTCAACACAAGCGTGGGATCGATGGTTGTGGCGAAAGAGAACAGCGAATGGTTCATCAACAAACCTCCAAGATGGCGAGACCATCCCACGTAAAGAGCGCAGGGGATCTCTTGGGATTGTATGCTTTGTGCCACAGACTGCGCCTATCGCTGCCTATGGACGGGATGCTCTGCGTGGGCGACCCTTTCTATGGAAAGCAGCCGCCACGCCTGATCAAAACAACCACACCGAAACAACACAGCCAAGATCACAAAAGAAAGGAACGATACATCCACAAGAAAGCATCCACAAGCTTCGTCAGAGCTACTTCGTTAGAGCTGCTTCGTCGTTTTATTTTCGTTTGGTTGGATGTGGCGAGGGAAGAGCTGGGCGGGTGGCCTCGTCGAGTTCTTTGAAATGGCGGACGATCCGTGCTACGCCGTCCGAATAGCCGATCACAAAGGCTTTTTCGCCACGTTCCAACGGGCGAGCTTCTTCGGTTTGGGCCGTTAATTCGATCTGTGTGCCGTGGATGGTCACGCGGATCTTGCCCAACTCACCGGCTTCGAGCGGCAACAACACTTCGCACGATTGGCCCAGATACTCAGAGGCTGCGATCCCGCTCGATACATCGCGCTTTTGGATGAAGTGGATCGCCCACGCCATCGTGGAGCCTGACACAAATCCCACACCACCCGACAACAGCCCCGTCAAAAGTGGGTTGGTCGTTGTCAACAAAGACAGCAGCGTCCCTGTCATCCCAAAAAACGCCGCAAAAAAGATCCAAAACCGCAGCGAAAAGAAAGGTAGCCAAAGCTCCGAAGCTACACCGCTTTCTGTTGCGATGCTCACCTCGCCATGCCCCACCTCACCATGCACGTCTACATCTGCGTGTACGTCCAGATCGCCTTGCACGTCCAGATCGCCATGCACGTCCAGATCGCCATGCACATCCAGATCGCCGTGTGCTTCGACATCAGAGTCCGAGTCGCCACCCAACAACACAGAGACCAGAATCAATGCGCCGCCTGCGATCAAGCTGATCAAGTAGAGATTGAGCATCGTTTTTTCCGCCGATTTGGTGAGTAGAATAGGCTTTATTCGTTTGTGGGTCTGACGATAGTCAGCACGCTTCCGCCTGTCAACTCTTTTTTTCTAGCGATCTGGGGCTTAAACATACAAACAGCGACGACACACAACCCTTTCCCTCTCACACCAACCGCCCCCCCGTCGCAACAACGATCCAAACGGATCCAATCGCGAAGGTTCCTTGCCATCGGTTGGCTCCATTTTTGAGAGGGTATCGTAACAACCATCAGAACCGATCCAAGAGCGACGGCGCACAAGCACCGCAAAGGAGGTCGGCGTGTCCGAAGAAGATCTCGATTTTCTCAAAACCCTGTTGTTTTCCCCATGCAGCCGCAATAAGCATTTTTCACTGTTCGATGATCCGCACCACCAAAGCCTTCGTCGGACGGCTAAGATCGTCGAACGCTTGCGCCGCGATCTCCAACAACCCCAAACACACCACTGGTTCGATCAACTGGCCGACGGACGTATCCGTGTACGTTGGCATCGCCCGCACCTGAACGCCAGTCGAACGGTCTTCTTGCAACCCGCTGTCTGGGCGCTTGTCTGGGACGAAGCATGGGAGGCCGATCCCTGATGTTTTTCGGCCCGTGGCGAAGGGCTTTTTGAGCGTGTTGCACGAATGGGAGGCCGATCCCTGATGCTTTTCGGCCCGAAATTTTGGCGTAGGCGAGCGGAATTTTTTGCGTAGGTGAGCGAACCTCTCGGAATAATTCTCTGCGTTCATAGCTCGATGTGACGGGCCTGTCGGATGGTTGAGATCTGAGGCATATCGTAGAACGTCACGCTTGGGGCTTGTAGATCGAGCACACAAAACCCCACGTCGTAACTGCGACCATGACGAAAGGCTCCCGGGTTGAGGAAGTAATGCCCTTCGATACAGCGCAGCAATCGCCGATGTTTGTGCCCGAGGACGAACCAGCGTACGGAAGCATCGGCCCATCGCTTTAACAAACTGCGGATCTGTTCTGAAGATGCGGTGGCAACCGAAAGATCGATCGTCGAGCGCCCTTCGGTCTCGGCGCTCCCTCCGTAGAGTTCTTGCCATGCAGGCCGATCCAGCGCGTCCCCATGAAAGAGCAGAAGTTGCCCTTGCGGGATAGGTAGAAGCCGATGTACAGGCAGTTGATCGAGATAATCAACGTTTTCTTCGGATAGATCGTCTTTTTGTGTCGCGGTGCTTGGTTCTCGTCGGTGTCCCTGCAAGCACCAACGGTCGTGATTCCCTGAAACGGCCACGACAAGGGGATCTTCGCGTAATAATTCGCAGCATACCTCCGCATCGTCAGGCCCATCCACGATGTCTCCCACACACAAGATCAGATCGCATACCGCCTCTTGATGTAGGTAGTTCAGCGCCGTTTCTAAGCGCTCATGTGAAGTGTGGATATCTCCCAAGATCCCGATCTTTTTGTAGCTCACTTTGTAGATCTACTTTCGTCCGATGACCCCGCACAGACGGGGTGAACAGGTCTTCTTGGAAGGGGATGGGCTTAGTCTATTACCACCGATGATCCCCTATGGACGGGGCGAATGGGTGTTTTTGAAACCAACCACCGCACCGCTTGAAGCATCGCGAACACGGTCTTTTTTGTCAACAAGCGATCTTCGTCCTGGAAACAAAAAAGCCCGTTGATTGTTTCCAACCAACGGGCTTTTTTTGCCTTCTTTTGCCCTTTGCTTGGAAACAAAGCAGCTAGAAAGAAGGCTCTTTTTCTTGTGAGTGATCATTTGATTGCACCGCCTTATGCGTCTTTTGTGAGATCGGCGAGGGTTTCATCTGCCACCTCCACCCCAGAGGGGAAGAGACGTTGCCGTACTCTTCGCCCTCTGGGGTGAGAGTCGCGCCGTAGCGACTCTCATTTTGGAGTTTGGATGGAGCCAAACAACCATGTTTGTCTCCAAACAACCGAACCTAGCTGAATTCTCCGCCCGTTTGGACAATCTTTGCATCGGATATCTGGGGCCTCTTTGAAAACCCGAAGCTGCGTTTGCTGTGCCTCTCCGCCTTATCGGGCGGATCTGCCGCTGTTTTGCAGAACGCGGGCTTCGCGTGCTTGGCTCTCAAAGAGTCCTTTCTTTCGCCGAAGCGGTGCGATCTTCCGTGCGTTTGTTGTCCCTGTAGGCTTTGTCTTTCCTGCGGCCATGCCCTACGAGAAACGAATCTCTCGCCGCGTAGACGGTGGATAAGGATGGAAGCTCTCGTGTTCAAACGCGCCTTCCGTTTGTCGGGAAGGGGTTGAGAGAAAAGAGCACCTCGGCAGGGAGCCCATTCTTTTGAAGGAACCGAATCCCTGATCCACACCGAGGTCCGACAAGGCGGTCTTTTTTGAGGCTAGGTGGCCAAACCTTGTCTCTGAGCCGTTTTACGTCCGTTTTGAAACTTTGCCAAGGTTTCCGTTTTGATGGTTCCCTTTCGCGAAGGCCATCTCTTGAGAAGAATATCGAGATATTCTTCCGTCACCGAAGTGACCGAAAGGAGCCTTTTTGGGTATCCGCTGTGGGCTCTTGCATGGTGCACAGCATCGCCCAAAAATCGTTGTATCTGTTTTAGGAGCTTGTGCTGACAAGCACATGATCCTTTTTTGATGAAAGATATTTTTTTTGTCAAAGAGCTTTTTGATATATTCTGATCTATCTTTACAGATTTTTCTAAAAAGAAGTTCGTTTTTTCTTGGAAAAAAGTTCTGTAAGGGAAGACTCTAAAAGAGACAGGATGCGTTTTGAGAGGTGCTTTTGAGGCGAGGGTACGATGCTTTTGCGGCGAGGTTCAAAAAAATCGATCACTTTTTGGAATGTGTAGCGCGCTGCGTCAGTTGGATCAGCAACCTTCCAAAATGAGCGACAGATTCGTGGAAATCGTACTGGCTGAGATCAACGTAGTGGGGAAATGCGATCTGTTCGATGTGATCGACTGCGACTTGCGCGCACAGGATGCCATATTGCTTGCTTAACTTTTTGACCAGCGCTTCAAGCGAAGCGAACGAACAATGCGTTGGCATACCGTCGCTCAACATCACCACGATACGGTTCTTTTTGTTGCTTTGCAGCGCCAACATCGCTGCTTGATGGAGTCCCCCAGAATCGTTGTTGGCGCCACCTGTCTCCAAAGAGCCGATACTGTGATGCTGAAAGGTGCCGAGCTCAAAAAATGTATCGTCATCAAAAGCACTGACGTGCCCTTCGATGCCTCGCAATCCTTTTGCGCTTTCTACGATCAACGTCGCAAAGGCTTTGGCACGCTCGATCTTTTCACCATCCATCGAACCGGAACGGTCGATCAATAAGCCGAGATACAGATCGGGCGCTTTTTCTTCTCGAACGCTGACCAACAAATTGCTTACGGGTGCATAAGCCAAACGCCTTGCTTGAACAATGTCCAAACGCTTCCCTTGGCGTGAGGCATATTCTTCGATCAGCTTCTTTCCGAGCTTTTCAAAGTACGGACGAAGCAGGCGTATATGTTTACGCACGGAGGCAACCAAGGCTTGGTTCTTTTCGTGATCCACGTCAAGGCGGATTTTCTTTTTTAGGGCAGCAAAATCAAGCTCTTTGGCGAGGTTGATCACATGTATGTTTGCGGGAAGGCCTCCTTGTGGAGATTTTGTTCGACGGATGCGATCGATTATCGTGGTACCTTGGGGCACGATCAGCGCGTTTCTCGCCGCTTGGTTGTCGATCTCTTCGCTGCTGAGGCGTGTGTAGCCCGGCCCTTCTTCTTGCCCTTCTTTCTGCTCTTCTTGCCTTTGCGCGCTTTGCCAAAACACATTCCTCGCTTCGTTCAATCGCCCGGCTTCGTCGAGCCTTCGTTCAAAGTCTTCGAGCATCTCCCGAAGTTGTTGGAGTTGTTGGAAGCGTTGACGTTGTTCATTCAGCCGTTTCTTGTTTTCTTTGTCTGTTCCCAAAAGGTCTGCAAGTTGACGACAGAGTTCCAATATCTCGCGATGATTGAGATCCCGCAAGTTGCGAGGCACAAGCGCGACGGCTTCTTGAACAACGGGATTGGGGTGGAGTGAAGGATCAAAAGGACCAACAAAGCTGCACAAAAAGGCTTGAAAAGGTGTCATCGCGTTGGGAATCGCGAAAAGATCCTTTGGGGAAAGACGAACCAAGAGGTCGCTTTCTTTCGATGAAAGAGAAAAAGAACCCGGAATCGTGCGCTGTTCGAGAGCAAGCTGACACGCAAGAGGCTCCATCTCCAAGAGTTTCGCGTATTCGGACAACGGGATCAGCTTTTCCTCTTGTGCAAAGGCGTACGAATTAAGCCGATCAATGTACCTTGCCCACTCAGGATCCATCGAACGCAGGCCGCGCTCCAATCGCTCATCCAAGACGATGTTGAAGAGTTCTGCCAGACCTTCTGCACGCGCACGCTTGAAAGCCCATTCTGCTGCGGGCTGGCCGAAATCGAACAGATGATGCCCGATCTCATGCAAGATCAAGCCTTTCATGAGTTCTTCGCCGTGCGGATGCAATTGTGTCACCGGCGTATCCGAGATCTCGATGATCACCGCACCGCGACGCGTGGGACCCCATGTTCGACCAAGCCCCGCACGATAGGGGTAGATATCGACACGGCGACCCAACAGCCTCCACCCTTGCTGCCGCCCCCACCCACGAATCTCATTCACACGCTTACGCAGTCCCTCCCAAGGTTTCAACCCATCGATCTGGGGTGGGACGAGTGCCAAAGAGGCGACTTCGTATTGTTCCAATAATTCTTGGACTTTGTTTCGTACTTCTTTTTCTACGTCATCCAGACAGGAGACCATCTCGCCAAAGACGCGGATATCCATGACCGGAGCCAACGATGCCAACACGGCCAGTCTGATCTCGGAGGCTGGATCGCGTGTCATCTCCAGCAACTTCCCAAAGATCAACCGGTTCTCCAACTGTAAGCTTTGTTGCTCCAAAGCCTTCATTCGCACGTTTGCATCAGGATGTTTGAGCAGGGCCAACCAGACCGCTTGCACCGCATCAGGGTCGAGTTCCTCCAATCGTTCGAGCGCACGTTCGCGCAAATCATCGATCTCGAAAACGATTTGCGTCAGGGGTTCTACGCAATTCGCCCCCAAGACAAAGTCTTCACGCTCAAACAACGCCGCGAGCAGTGATTCGCGCACTGTGTAGTTCTTTAGGCGCTGGATACGTTCCAACAGCACTCGTGCGGGAAGCAACTCGCCTTCCGCAAATGCCGTAAAGACTTCCCCTACATAAGACCCCTGAAAGTAAGCCAGCGCCATCAACAAAAGGCGTTGCCGCTGTGGCAAGGGAAGATTTTGGAAGATCGCAAGACCTCGCTGGCGACTCTTTGGGTCATTCATACTCAACAAGAACGCAAGCCACTCATGCCGCCGCTCTGGATAGCGCTCCCATGCCTGTGCAAAAGTCGAAAGCTCGTTGCCCACTCCATCCGAGGACACTTCTTCAAATCTTTGACGCAGCTCCTTGATCTCGCCTTCGCGCTGTTTTTTTTCTGTTGGGCGGTGAGCATGTTGCAAGAAAGAATGGATCTTTATCCATCCTTCCACCAAAAAGGGAGCACGTGAATTTTCAACGTATGACCATAGAAGATGCGAAAAAGCATTCAGACTTTTTTGTGTTTCTGTACTAGAGGATTTTTCTGTTGCTTCAGTCTCCGAGGCTTCTTCGAGAGAAGGCAATTCCGAGGCTTTTTCGGGAAACTCGGTCTCGGGTACTTCTTGGAGGGGTTTTGCTTCGGGTACTTCTTGAGGGCGTATGGCGTGCTTTTTGAGCCACAACAGAACGCGCTCTAAAAAGTCTGGCGGGGGTAATGCTTTGAGGTGCGTATGGACGCGTTCGAGAAAGGCTGTCATCTCGGCGGAATGAGGTTGTTGTTCTTTGGATTCGTGAACCTCGCTCGGAAGAAAAGCACACGCCCATTGATGGAAAGCTTTGCAAGCGTCCGCGATCTCCCAAATCTCCTTCAGCGAAGTCGATATCTCGCAGATCTCCGTGAGTGTACGCAGAAAAAAGTCCATCTGCAAAAAGAAGATCGAGAAGAGATGTTCCTTTTCTTCTTTTGAGAGAAAAGGAGATGTTGTTTCCGCTTGAAGGATAAAACAGGCACGCAGACGCACAAGTGCAGAAGTCGGAACAAAAGACGAAAGCGATTGAAGGGCTTGCTCGTGCTTGTCAGGAGCAAGAAGTTGGCCGAGCCATTCATTGACTCGCTCGTTGTTCTCGGCAAGTCGTGATCGATGTAGCAAAAATGACACGAAAAGCTCCTGTACACAGAACGCTGCGTTGCTTTTGCCCGTCCAAGGGCCAACAGACGGCTTTGGGGTGAGAAGGCGCGAGCGTTATGCCTTCGCAAGGAGCTTCCAGACCAGCCCCGCATCGCTCGCTTCGTCATCCCAACGCCCGAGGAAACGACCGCAAAAGCTGGTTTTGTACAGTTCGGGGATGGCATCGCCCTTGAAATCGGCAAAGTTGGGGTGGCTGAGCAATGCGCAGATCTCATCTGTGGCACGCATGCTCAAATCGACCGCAAGATCGCGGTTGTTGCGCACAAGGTTGGCCGCTTTGACAACGCGTTCGATGTGCTGGTGTTGGACTTGTGGGTAGCGTTTTGCGAGCAATCGGACTTCTTGCTCTGCTGGCAAATAACGGATGCACAAGGGAGCAAAGCGGTCGAGTTGCGCGGGATCGATGGTGGTGGTTCCTGTGAATTGGGTTCCGTTGTTGATCGCCGCGATCCAGAGGACATTTTCGGGGATCGCGATGTTGGAGCCTGTGATCGGGTTGTACATCTTGCGCGTCGAGTCAAGCGCCGGCATGATGCCGTTGCGCGCCATCTCTCGGCATCGGTTGAACTCGTCTAGGAAGATCAAATAACGCTTTTCAGGATCGCGTGCAGCCCCTTCCAAGGCCCGCAGGATATCCGTTGGGATCCAGACGGTCTCTGCTTGACCAGACGGGGTGGCGCGAACTTGTAGCGTCGCCAAAAAGTCCGATGATTCGAAGATGGCGCTGCAATTAAAAAAAACATACTCCATCCCCAACGCTTCGGCGATCTTGCGCGACAACACGGTTTTGCCTGAACCTTGCGGCCCATCAAGCAAGACATTCATCCCGATCTCCAACAGCGCATGCAATTTTTTGCTGAGGATCGGCTCGACATAGATATCGTCGTCCAAGCGAAAGGCCACCAAAGAAAGAAACTCAACCTCGATGGCACCGCGCTCTTGGCTTTCGGGCTTGCTGATCTTGGTGACACGTACTTGGCATAGCTTGCCGGGTTGAATCCGCTTGTCGTTGCACAGGATGGCTTTGGGCGCACTTTTTCCTTCGATGTGTGTTGCGCGAAATCGAAAAGCACTTTCTTTTCGAGGGTTTGTATAGAAAATCGCCTCCAACACTTGGCCGACCTTCACCCCAAAAGACTCCACCTCCGCAACGGTTTGGACGGCTTGCCCCTTGGTGGTCGCTTCGGTGGTCGCTTCGGTGGGTGGCGGGGAGGGGGGACTCTTTCTTGGTTTGGCCATCGGTGTTTTACTCCTTTCGACGGGGCAGGGGTGTGGCTCGGTAGAAGGCGTTTCTTGTTAGAAGACGCGGAGGGTGGTTACCGAAGCATCGGTGGGTCTCTGCGTCTCTTTTTGATCGCCTGTATTCCAAGCATGGAGTGCTTGGTAAAAAATGTGCGATACCTCTTTCAGAGAGAGGCCCGAACAAATCGGAAGAAAAGCGCTGAAAAACTGCGGCGATCTTTGAAGGCTTTGGTACACATGCAAAAGAGAGCTATAGACCAACGGAGGGAACACAAAAGCCAACGTCTCTCTCGCTTTGGAGCGGCATTTGATGCAACGCATCGCGTCCATGATCAGAGCGGCTTCCGCAACGTGTTGCAAAAAGTTCGCTTGGCCTTTTGTAATTTCTCGCTTTTGAAGCAATTTGCCTTCGGGCGGCAAATGCGAAAGTCGTAAGTGTTGGGTGGTCTGAAAAAGCAAAGTGTACAAAGAAGCCACCGTCTGCAACGAAGCGACTTTTTTCAGCGCCTTGAGCGCGGCGAGGCGTGCCCTCCACCACGACTGGGCGAACCTCAGCAAAATAGGTAACATCGGCGAGTCTTCTTTCAACGCACCATATTTTCCGATGGTTTGCAGCGCCACTTCGACACATTCTTTGTTTGTAATCACTTCGGAGTTAGAGAAATTCAAGACATAAGAACATAATTCAAAGACTTTGTCTTGATCGTAAGCAAGACGCCCGAGTATCTGCAAGGCTGGCTTGGTCGTAATCCCCTCATTGGCGCTTCGCTTTGTGTAATCCAGATGGGCGACCCGCCTGATCTGATCGAGTGCTGAGCGAACACGATCTCCCATCCGACCCATCGAGATCAAGATATTCGCGCCTTTTGCATGGGGTGCCCATTCGTGTTCATAAGCATCCAACTGTGCTGCTAAGAACAAGAAGACATCTTCCGCATCGGGAGCGATTTGGGTGAGCGTATGGCACAACTGGTCAAGGATCGCGTTTGTTTTCTTGGTGTCGATCTCTGCTTTGGCGTGGCGTTCTTGGAGTTTCGACGCGTACTGCAACAACACCTCTTTGCCGCCTCCGGCATGGCGTCCCATCGTCGCGATCACGTACAGAACAGCAGCATGGAAATCGTAAGGCAGCGCATCCAACAAAGAGAGCAAGACAGACAACGATCCGGGGAACGCAGGACGAAGACGCCGAAAATCGCGGCACAAATCGATCGTGTGTTTTGGGTAAAGGCGTTTGGAAGAGTGAGAGAATCTTACGCAAGAATGATAGCGAGGTGCGTTCAGCAACAACTGTATCGGTCGTTCTTCGGTGGGACATTGTTCACAAAGCTGCTGAAAAAAAAGCCCAAAATCGACAGGACTCAGAGGATAATTTCTGATCTCTTCGTCTTGTTGTTCGGGAGTTAGGGACAAAAGGCGTTGAACTTGTCGTTTCTGCTTGTTGGGTATCTCTGGTTTTGTGAGGAGATTTTGGTATGTAGGATGTGGGTTCTTTGGATCAGGGAATCTCAGTTCGTCTTGATCTTCGGGAGAGAGTTTGTCGTGTGCTCTTTGATTGGGAGCCGTAGGCTTTGTTTTCTTTGCGGACTTCTTTTTTGCAGCCATTGCGTTGCTTTCGGTGGTTCTGTTCTCGGAAAGGGCCGCGCTCTTGGGTGCCGTGTAAGTGACCCCACACAGCACCCAAGACGTTGGGCTTATCGAAATGAATCGTGATGCGCAAGAGCGTTTTGGAGAAGGCTCCGCCCCGTAACCTGAGATGGTTGGTGTGTATACCACAGATCGTTTTGGATCGCATTTCAGTTTTTGAAAAAAACACGTCGCCTTGGTGATCGGCCCAACGGCTTCGGTTCGCTTCGGGGCGGTGGTCGTTATGGCAGATCGCGTCGCCTTTGTGGGTAGCTATTTCAGTTCCTGCAAACCTTTTTCGCGAAAGAAGCGATATCTTTTCGAATTGAGGAGTGACGCGGTTGGGTACAAACAAGGCCGTTGTTTGGGCGCGGGCGGTTCGCGAACCGCCCCTACAACGGGTTGATTCTTCACGCTTTCCCTTTTCAACCGCGTCACTCCTATCTACAAGTCACCCTGATATTTCATCGGTGGAGCAGTGGCGTTGCGCAGTTGCGCGTACAGAGAAACATCCTAGAGATAAGGAGCAGTACGATGAAAGACGACAGGAATAGACAGGGAACGTGGAATGCCTCGCTCCGAAAGATCGGATGCGCGGGGATGTTGGTGTTGTTGTTGGTGTGGTGGATGGGACATGCGGAGGGCGGCGGTGGGGAAGGAAAGAGCTTGGTGGGCAGGCTGAAGTCGATGTACTTGAGCCTGAAAGCGCGGATGATCGGGGTGGAAAAACGGATGGATGGTGTGGAACAACGGATGGGTGGGGTAGAGAAGCAAGTCGTGGATGTCAAGGAGGTGTCAAAAAGGTCGAAGAAACGAGCCGAATCAGCGGAAGTCCAAGCAGGCAAGGCGAAGAAACGCTCCGAATCAGCGGAAGTCCAAGCAAGAGACGCGAAGGCAAGGGCAGCGACAGCAGAAAACGAAGCGAGGGCCGCAGTACAGCGTGCACATGCCGCCGAGAAACAGGCGAAGCAAGCGAATGAGCGGGCGAATCAGGCCGAACAACGATTAATTAAACTTCAAGACAACTTCCAACTTAAACTTCAAGACAACTTCCAACGGCTTCAAGGACAGCTTGCTCAACAAAGGCAGGCGTTTCAAGCCTATCGTAAGCTCTTTGCCAAAGAAGAAGCTGCACGCATCGCAGAAGAAGCCGCACGCATCGCAGAAGAAGCCGCACGCATCGCAGCCACCAAAGAAGACACCAAAGAAAAAGCCGAAGCTCAAAAACGAAAAGCAGGGGAGCAAAGACTCTTCAAGATGAGTGGTGTGGAGTTCAAGGAGCGGTGGATCCCTGCAGGTAAGTTCGTGGTGGGTAACCCCGATATTTGCTTTGCGAACAGCAATGAGAAGCCGCAACGGGAAGTGGAGCTGACACGTGGCTTTTGGATGATGGAAACGGAAGTGACGCAAGCACAGTACAAAGCGGTGATGGGCTACAACCCATCGAAGTATACGTTGTGTTGTGATACTTACCCAGTGGAGAATGTGAGTTGGCACGAAGCGGCCTTGTTTGCGAACAAGTTGTCGGAAGCAAGGCGGTTACCGCAGTGTTTTACGTGCAAGGGAGAAAGGGAGAATGCATATTGTGAAGCGCGGTGGAACAAAGGGAGCGATTACATCGGATGCAAGGGATGGCGATTGCCGACGGAGGCAGAGTGGGAATATGCAGCGAGAGCGGGGACAATCACGCCGCGCTATGGTGCTGCCGATAGAGTGGGTTGGCATTATGACAACACGGATTGGGAAACAAAGCCTGTGTGGAAAAAGCAGCCGAACGCATGGGGATTGTACGATATGTTGGGGAATGTCTGGGAGTGGTGCTACGACGGATATGATGACAGT
>CAUJFU010000125.1 GCA_963169055.1 Myxococcota bacterium | reverse complement strand
CAGGATGGGTCAAAGGCAAGCGCAGCACGGGCTTTTTCGCCCTCGAAACCATCGACGGCCAAACCCTCACCACTTCCGTCAACGTCAAGAAGGCCACCACTCGGCTGGCCGCACGAACCACCACCCTTATCCAAAGAAAGGACGGCGCTTCCTCCCCCCTCTAAAGAAGGGGGTTTCCGCGCCGAAGAGTCGATGAAGAAGATCGTTTTCCTGCTCGCCGCCTTCTGGCTGATCCAACAAAACCTCCACGCGGACAGCAAAAAACCTGCTCCCCCCACACCACCGACCTCGCAGCCCACGATCAAAGAAGCCGCCAAACCCAAAGAAGCAGACGCTCCGCTCTACACGCTCGATTCTCCCGAGATGCCCAAAGCCGCCGACGGAACCAAGCTCGCCCGTATCCTCCAATCTCAAGTGTTGCGCGCTTGCGTTCGCTCCGATGTTCCGCCCTTTGGCTACTTCCTTGGACGCCGACTCGTTGGCTACGATATCGATCTCGTCGAGCAGATCGCCCGACGTTTAAGCGTCTACTACAAACGCAACTTGACCATCGAATGGACCGTCATCAACGCAGGCTCCCGCATCTCTAGCCTCCAACAAGACACCTGCGATATCGTAGCCGCCGCCTTTTCGCGCACCAAAGCCCGTGCGAGACTCGTAGGCTTCTCCAAAGTCTACCTCAAAACCAACAAAGTCCTTATCTCTGCCGAAACCACCCGCAAAAACCCCGTCCTCGCTATCGTTCGCGGCACCACCACCCCCGATGCACAATCGCTGTTCAACGCAGAGATCCGCTTCTTTGAAAATTACAAAGAGATCATCTACGCCATGGAAAGCGGCAGCATCGACTACGTGATCACCGACCATCCCATCGCTCTGCACATGATCCGCAGCGTCTCCAAAAAGTACAAGATCGTCAAAAAACTCGGTCTCAGCGAAGAATACGCCATCGGCGTCCAACTTGAAAACAAAACCCTACTCCATGTGACGGATCTAATCCTGCTCGACCTCGCACAATCGGGCAAACTGGCTTACCTTCAACGCCAATGGCTCTAAACCAACGCTCCTAACGAGTGGCTCTACACCAACGCTCCTGACGACATGGCGGGTCTTTTGAAAACAAAACCCACCCGCTGCCGTCTAACCCTCGCGACACGCGAAGGCACAAGGCGTCTTCGATGTGGCGAAACTTTCATACGGCGCGACAAGACAGACCTACCTGCCACCGTCCCGCCCCAAAACCTCATCCAATAGGAGGATGTCATGAAAAAGTGGCTTTTGATGGCTGTTGTGCTTGGCGCGGGATCTCTGTCGATGCTTCCCTCGTCCGCCAGCGCAAACACTTACTGTCGCACAGTTTGCACCAACGTCCAGCGTTGCTTCACCACCACACGCTGCTACCAACGCCGCTACTGCTACCCCCAAACACGTTGCGGTCTCAGCCGGGTCTGTGCTTGGAGCGGCGATTACCAAGTGTGCCGTTATGTCCGAAACTGCAACACCTACACGAATTGCAGCTATCGCAACCATTGCTATCCCGTCCAACGCTGTCGCACTCGCCCTGTCTGTGTCCAACGCTGCGATTATTACTGATCGCTGCCACACCACACCCGACGCATCGGGGCTTGCTCCTTCGACGAAACCCCTCCAAGCGCATAACACCTCCGCTGCCCGCTCAAACACCCTGCTCCCCTTGTACTTCTTGAGGAACGCACCCAAATTCCGCGCCTCGGGGTCTTCTGCATGCCCGAAGCCTATTAGGGTTCGGAAACAACGCCCCTGTTGACGTGAAACAGCCTTCTCGCTACCCTACGCACCACGACCAAACGCCTCACGCTACATGCAGGACCAGTCACAACACAGAACGATTGCTGATACGGAGCCAGAGATGGTTGACGAGCGATGGGAACGATATCAAATCGGTGGCTACCGACTCCAACAACAAGCCGCCAAAGACCGACTCGGGACGCTTTACGAAGCAGTCCACGAAGACACCACCTATCCCGCGTGGATCAAGATCTTTCACACCCCACATACCCGCTCGCATGAGCTACAAACCCGATACCGCGAAGGCATCGCCTACTTGATCCAGTTCCGCCACCAGCACGTCGCGCAGGTTTACCACGCGGATCATGACCCTCAGATGGGCCTTTACGTCATCCTCGAACACGCTTCCGGCCACCCGCTTGATCGCGTCCTCGAACAAAAAGTCATCCCCCCACCACTTCGGCCTCTTCCGCTATTTCTTGAGATGCTCGACGGCCTGCACAAACTCCACCAATCCTCGATCATCCACGGAGATCTCCGCCTCGCCAACATCATGCTCGGCCCCTCCGAAACCACCCAACGCGATCAACTCCAGATCCTCCACTTCGGACAAAATTGGTGGTGGGATGATCGCTTGCGAAAAGCCGGTGGATACGCCCCCGAATCGGCCTTTTATACACCGCCCGAACAAATGAACGGTGACGGGATCCTCGATCACCGCATCGATATCTTTGCTGCGGGCGTCGTCCTCGCCGAGATGTTGATGCGCAGACGCCTGTTTGATGGCTCTCTTGCACGCCTACGCGACGCACAAAAAGACTTCTTTGCACAAGTTTGTGCAGACCTCGAAAAAGAACGTAAGCTCTCGCTCGACCTCGAAGATGTCCTACGCTACGCCCTCGCAGAACGCCCAAGCCATCGTTACGCAAGCGCTCAAGAATTCGCAGACGCCCTACGCGAACGTTTTGCAAACGTGATCGGGGAAGGCGACGATGAAGAAGGCGAAGCCACGGGCCGCTTTAGCGGCTTTGATGACCCCCTCGGGCTGGAACCCTCCGAAGCCACCGTCGTTCACCGCAACGCAAACCAAGACTACGACGTAGAAGATTACGACACCGGCCCACAAACCCAACGCATCGATCTCGAAGCCGAAGGCTTGATGGTTGCGATGGACAACTTTGGACAGCGCAAACCCGCCCCTTATGGCAGTGCTTCGGGTGCTTATGGAAACGCAGGGATCGCCAGCGGAGGTTATCAAAGCTCTGCTCACCTCCCAACCGCCCCTCCCTCCGCACACACCAACATTCCCGCAAGCGCCTTGACAGGAGGCCGCGATCCACTCGATGTCACACTTGTTGGACAAAAAAAGGGCAAACCCCAAAGTACAGGCCCCCACAAGGGCTTGATCTTCGGAGTCGTGGTGGTCGTCCTGCTTCTCGTGGGTGCGGGGATCTTTGTCTTCCTTCCCCCCACGCCCACCAAAGATCCTCGCGTCGATCCCGACAAACAAATCTTCGTCAAGCTCCAATTGCACAGCGTCCCCGCTGGTGCGGAGATCTGGCTCGGCGGCGAGAAACAAGAAAATACCACCCCCGCAGAACTCAGCGTTCGCATCGGAAAAAAAGTCCAGATCCAGATCCGAAAAGATGGGTTCCTACCCCACCTTTACAG
This sequence comes from Myxococcota bacterium, assembly GCA_963169055.1. Classification (GTDB taxonomy): domain Bacteria; phylum Myxococcota_C; class UBA6777; order UBA6777; family UBA6777; genus JAKLKB01. The sequence goes on along the minus strand of CAUJFU010000125.1, from coordinate 1,663 downwards.
TTGGACCGCCACTTCCGACACTTACCAAAACGTCCCTCTCCAACCCCTCCCTCGCCCGATCGCCTCGAACTCTCCTCAACAAGGCAACAACACAAACACCTCCCCAAATACCAACACTCCCTCAAACACCACAAACCCATCCGCCCGTACTTCGCCCCAAACCACAAACAGATCTGGCGGTGCGAGCCTCGCTCCACCTCCACGTCCCAAGCCACGCATCCGACGCACCAAAGCTCGGACAGCCCCCTCTGCATGGGGTGGAATGCCTACCGCAACCCTAACGATCAGCACCAATCCCCCCGGAGCCACCGTCCTCGTCGATGGCCGACCCTATCGCGGAAAAACGCCCTTGCGCATCGTCCTACTCAAAGGCAAACCCGCTGAGATCCGACTCCAATTGTACGGACACAACGACGCTTACTTCACATGGTCCGCCGAACAAGACGAGTCCAAGGACAATATCAAACTCTACCGCCTCAGTTGGTTCACGCCCCGCTAAACCTTCGGGAGCCCCCTTGAACAACCCATCCTCCACTACCCTCGGACGCTTGCTCAAAGACACCTATCGCATCGACGACTACCTCGGCGAAGGCGGTCCCTCCGTCGTCTACAAAGGAACCGATATCCTTCTAGACGTACCCGTCGCCATCAAACGCCTCAAAGCGGGCCTGCCTCTCCGCTCTGGACACACCACCGCTCAACGCTTCCTCCGCGAAGCCCGCACACAAGCACGACTCCACCACCAAAACATCGTCGGCATCCGCGCCATGCACGAAGAAGGCGAAGACACCTTTATCGTCATGGAATTTGTCCAAGGTGTCGATCTTCACGAATACATCGGCTGTTTCCCTCAGTTTCAGTTGCCCCTCAATGAAGTCCTTTTCATCTTTGAACACGCTCTCGCAGGACTCGGATTTGCCCACAAACACGGCGTGATCCACCGCGATATCAAACCTTCAAATATCCTCCTTGGCGAAAGTCTCGTCGTGAAACTCGCCGACTTCGGGATCGCTCGCGCCCTTGATGACCATAAACTCACCCAAACCGGCTCTCTGCTTGGAACCCTGCTCTATATCTCTCCCGAACAGCTTCGCGGTGAGATCGCCGATCCTCGGGCAGATATCTATAGCATGGGTATTAGCCTGTATGAAGCGATCGTCGGACATACCCCATTTGCCCGTCACTCCGACGAGATCCACAACGGCTACGAGTTGCTCTCTCGCCATCTCTTCACCCCCCCCGAGCCCCCCTCCACCTTTCGGCCCGATATCCCCGAAGCCCTCAACCAAGTCATCCTCCAAAGCATCGCCAAAAAACCCGATGACCGCTTCCCCGATTGCCATCACTTCGCCCAAGCCCTTCGTTCTGCGCTTCTCCCCCACATCACGCCCCTCAAACAATGGTCCCAACCCCTCCAACGCACCGTCGTCTCGTCGCCACCTGCTTCGCTCCCTGCCCAACCCTTGCTCTATGCCGACCCGCTCGCCCCTTCCACTCCATCACGAGGTACACAAACTGCCGATCCCCTCACACCTTCAGTTTATTCCGCATCTTCGGCCTCTCCCGAAGTTTCGGTTTATCCTGCGGCTTCGGCCTTTCCCACGCCTTCTCATGCCCTCAACACCCTCGATCCATCCAGCTTCGCCCTCTCCAACTCCCCCTC
>CAUJFU010000124.1 GCA_963169055.1 Myxococcota bacterium | reverse complement strand
GGCTGCCCTGCGGGTGAAAAGTGCATCAATGTCCAAAACCAAGGCGGCTTGTGCAAAGGCTCCTGCCTCAGCGCTTGCGATTGTCCCGCTGGACAGGACTGTATCAACAACGCTTGCAGTAGCACCACCCCTGCTGTGTATTGCTGTGACAATCCATCGCAATGCCCCGCAGGTGCGGCCTGTCGAGACAAAGCAGGCACACTCAAAACTTGCCCCCAAGTTCAGCGCAAGTGCAGTTCGCCCTGCGATTGCGTCCAAGGCGAAGCTTGCGCCGGCGGATTCTGTGCCACAGCCACCAAGCCTGTGTACTGCTGTACAGCCGCTGGATGCCCCGCTGGTTCCGAGTGTTTTGACAAAAACAACTTGCGCGGAACTTGCCCCCGACCCTGCACCAACAACTGCGATTGTAACCAAGGCGAACGCTGCGTCCAAGGCGCTTGTACCGCCCAATTTGGCGTAGGCTACTGCTGCTCCAAGCCGGGATGTCCCGCCAACCAAGTCTGTTCCAACACCAACGGCAGTTCGGGCCGATGCCCCGTCGCCTCCTGTACTTCGGCTTGCGGCTGCACCCAAGGCGACGATTGCCGCAACGGTACTTGTACCCGCGTCTTCCCGCCTGTGTACTGCTGCTCGAATGCCAACTGCCCCACAGGATCGGCCTGTATCAACACCAGCGGCCAGTGGGCGACTTGCGGCGGACAACCCGCTTGCACCTCCGCATGCGATTGTAGCCAAGGCGAAGACTGCTACCGAGGCCAGTGCATCCGCACCTCTCCCGCAACGTATTGCTGCGAAAAAACAGGATGCCCCTCTGGAACCGCATGCTTCGATAGCAAGGGACAATCTGGCGTTTGCCCGGGTGTCCAATGCACCGCAACCTGCGACTGCAACGTCGGTCAAGCCTGCTTGCGTGGGCGATGTGTCTCCACTTCTCCAACCACCTACTGTTGCGACAAAACTCCCTGTCCATCGGGCAATACCTGTGAGGACAAACTCGGCAACTTCAAAACTTGCCCAAGCAAAACGTGCAAAAACGCTTGCGACTGCAACCAAGGCGAAGACTGCCGTGGTGGTGCCTGTTTGCGTGTCTCTCCTGCCGTCTATTGCTGCTCCAAGCCCGGATGCGCCCCCAACCAAACTTGCATCAACTTGGACGGTACTTCGGGCCGCTGCTCCACCACTCCCCCTCCGCCCCCCCCACCCGTCCCCTTCCCCTAATCCGCCCTTCCATCTCTGCGAAGTAGCACGAATTGGCCGGTGTTTCGGTCTTGAGCGCGGTACCCTTCCCCTAATCCACCCTTTCCTCTCTGCGAAGTAGGCGTCCGTCCTTCGGGGCGGATGAGCATTGAAACGACCCGCCCACCGCGACATGACGACACACCCACCGCGACATGGACTCCCCCCCGATCTCCCAATTCACACCGATTGGCTTGCCTTTTCTTTTTTTTCGTGCTTCGTTAACGATGATTTTCTCTTTTCTCGAAGCGACTTGTTGACAAAAAAGCCGTGTTCGCGGCGGTTCAAGCGAAGCCGTGGTTGGTTTGAAAAACGCCTGTTCGTTCCGCCAATACGGGGTCAAGGGGGCCGCGACAAGGAAGCGGGGTGTGGGGTAGCACCCCACAAATCTACCCAACAATTCGCTGCTCTTTTGGTGAAAGATTCGCTCCTGTTTGGATGAAAGGTTCGGATTCATGCGAGATTGGTTTGCGCGTATGTCGTTGTGGTTAGGAGTTTTTGGAATCGGTGGGGGAGTGTCTTGCGTCGGCGAAGTGGGGCGAGCCTGTCAGGATGAGGCGGATTGCAAAAACAGCGCTCCTGCCGTGTATTGCCGCGTTCGCACAGGAGATACCCACAAGACGTGCCAGACAACGCTTTGCCAGCCGGGGGAATCAGAAACCTGCTCAGCATCAGGACGTTCAACTTACCCATGCCAACAAGGTTTCCGCTTTTGCAATGACTTTGGGGTTTGGTCGTCATGCCTTGGCGAGATCGGCCCACAGATCGAGATCTGCGATCTGCAAGACAACGATTGCGATGGCCTCGTCGACAACGTACAGGGCGGAAATTGCACATGCAGCACCCCCGGCACCAAGCGCTCTTGTTATAGTGGGCGGATCGCTGCGGGCCAACAACAACCCACCCCTCCCTGCCAAGCGGGCGTGCAATACTGCGAAGTCGTCGCGGAGGGCGTGTTTGTGTGGGGGAGCTGCCTTGGTCAAGTCCTCCCACAGCCCGAAGGATGCGATGGGATCGATAACGATTGCGATGGAAAGATCGACGACCACGCCTCTTGCAAAGCCTGCACCCCCCCTTGCAGCGGCGAACAACGATGCGTCGATGGAGCCTGCCGCGCCGATTGTCCTTCCCCGTTCATTCGGTGCGGTGAGATCTGCGTCCAGCCAAACGATGACGCTAAACATTGCGGTAAATGCGACAAAGCCTGTTCGTTGGGGAGCCTCTGCCAAGGGGGAGTCTGCGTCTGCCCTGTGGGTCGGAAAACCTGCGATGGAGAATGTGTCGACACCACACAAGACAACAAACATTGCGGAAAATGCGGGAAAACCTGCGCGCAAAACCAGATCTGCGAAAGCGGCCTCTGCCAATGCCCAGCCAATCTCGCCCGTTGCGGCGAAGAATGTGTCGATATCACCCAATATTCGGCTCATTGCGGAGCCTGTGGCACGTCATGCCCCCAAGGCCAACGCTGCCAACAAGGAAAATGTGTCACAGATGCCTGCTCCGCACCTCGGATGTTCTGCAATGGAACCTGCATCGATCCACAAACAAGCAACCCGCATTGCGGTGGCTGCGGAAAAACCTGCGCAACAGGCCAGAACTGCACCGATGGGCGATGCGGTGGATGTCCTGCGGATCTCAGCGATTGTGCGGGGGGTTGCGTCGATACAAAAAACGACCGACTGCATTGTGGCTCCTGCAACACCGCTTGTGCGCCTTCTTCGCTGTGCAAGGATGGTATCTGTGTTGTGGCGGCAGTCACGACATTGGCAGGAATCCCCCCTTATCTCGATGGCTCGGGCATCTCAGCGCGTTTCCACCAACCCCGACGGCTGATCTTTTCTCCCAAAGGGGATTTGATCGTCAGCGATTACGAAAACCACCGCATCCGCAAAGTAGACAGCGTCGGCAAAGTGACAACGCTCGCAGGTTCGGGGATCGCAGGAGAAAAAGATGGCTCTGCTTTGCTCGCGCAGTTCAAATTCCCCGATGGCATGGCATACGACGATCAAGGCAACCTCTACATCGCAGACTCAGGAAACCATATCATCCGAAAAATCGACCTGCTCGGGAACGTAAGCCGATTTGCGGGGACGGGAACATCGGGGCGAAACAACGGATCACCAAGCCAAGCGCAATTTTCTCAACCGTCAGGGATCGTCTTTGATAGCGCAACGAAAACATTTTATATCGCAGAACGCGGCAACCACACCATCCGCAAGATCGACTTAGCAGGGACGGTCTCCACGCTCACAGGCACAGGAATCGCTGGGAACACCGACGGTGGGCCAACTGTCGCTCAATTCAACCAACCCACGGGCCTTGTTGTGGTGGGTAGCTCGTTGTACGTCGTCGATAGCGAAAACCACCGCATCCGCCACGTCACTCTTTCAAACGGCACCACCGACACGCTTGTGGGTACTGTCGGTAAGGGGGCGTCGGATGGAGCGGTTACATCGGCCCAATTCAACAAACCTTTCGATATCGTCGCAGCGGGCCCGCTGTTTTACATCACCGATCAAGGCAACCATGTGTTCCGCATCCTTCAGGGATCTACGGTGACTACGCATTCCACGAAGATCCCTGCTCCACAAGGCATCGCCTCCAACGACAAGGAGCTCTACGTCGCCTCCCAAAGCAAAAACTTGATCCACCACATCTCCCCGTCAGGCGGAGGCGACCAACCCTTCGCAGGTTCCGAGCTTCACGGATACGCCGATGGTTCCGCACTTTCGGCGCGATTCAATCAGCCCTACGCCATCTCGAACGCACGCAACGGCGATATCCACATCGCGGATCGTGGCAACCACGTGATCCGCCGCATCAACGCAAGCAAAATCGTCAGCACCATCGCAGGCACCCCCAACCAAGCAGGCTTCAACAACGGCCCTGCTACTTTAGCCAAGTTCTCAACACCTTCGGGGCTTGCATTTGATGTTTCGGACAACCTCTACATCGTCGACACAGACAACCACTGCATCCGAAAGCTCGATAGCACGGGGAATGTCTCCACACTGGCAGGAACATGCGGATCGATGGGCTTTGGCGATGGTGCCGCGCAGCAAGCTCGCTTTAACCGTCCACATGGTATCGCCATCGACAGCACGGGCAACATCTTTGTGGCCGACAGAGACAACTACCGCATCCGAAAGATCGACCCCAACGGGGTGGTGTCCACGATCGCGGGTGACGGAAAGAGCGGATACCAAGATGGTCCGCCCGATCAAGCCCGATTCTACGAACCTTTTGGGATCGCGGTCGACAAAAACGGCGTGATCTTTGTCGCGGATACAAGAAATCACCGCATCCGAAAGATCGACCCCCAAACAGGTGTGACGACATACGCAGGAAGCGGAACACCAGACCATCAAGACGGAGCCGCCTTACAAGCCCGCTTTTCTCGGCCTCACAGCCTCGTGCTCGATCCCCAAGGCAACCTCTTGGTGGTCGACACCGACAACCATTGCATCCGAAAGATCGCTCCGACGGGCCAAGTCTCTACGATGGCAGGGCACCCCACCCTCGGCTTTTATGACGGTCCCCCCGAAGATGCCCACTTTCATCACCCAAGCGGCATCGCCATCAACGCACAAGGCGGACTGGTGATCGCAGACACGGGAAACCACATCCTCCGCCTGTTGCGATAGGCCCGACTTGACGATGCACACAGACTGCGCCACAATGGGCGTTTTGCTGCGAGTCGGTTTCGAGAGCATGGAGGAGGATCGTCGCATGGAGCGCTGGCGTGAATGGATCGTTTGTGGGTTATGTGGGCTGTTGTTGTTGTGGGGGGTGCCTTTTGTGGGTTGTGTGGTGCCGCTTGCGGAGTCCCCTCCCCAAGAGACCGCAACGGACGGCCTCTCCGAGCCGACCGCAGAAGCCGACGCCAGCGATCCAGAAGAGTACACCTCCCCTGAACCCCAACTGATCGAAAAGATCCCTCCACCTCCCCCTGTCAGCGACGGCATCCAAGCAACCATCGTACACGTCACCGACGGCGATACGATCTACGTCCGCACAGGGATCGGCGGTCGATACGAACGCATCCGACTCAAGGGCATTAACGCCCCCGAATGCCACAAAGCCTTCAACGGCACCTTCCAATACTGCGACAAAGACGACGAAGCCTACGGACTCGAAGCTTACAAGTTCGTCAAGGATTACGTCGAAAAACACGGTGACAAGGTGACGGTCACTTGTGTGATGAGCGGTGACACCTGCGAAAAAGATGATTTTGACCGTTACTTGGGGACATTGCGCTTTGAGGATGGAAAGGATCTCGCAGAAGAAACGCTACGTGGCGGGGCTGGATGGACCTATACGAGTTTTTCTTTTGCGCGGATGGCCGAGTATTGCCGCGCCGAGGCCGATGCGATCAAGGCCAAACGCGGGATGTGGCTCAACGGTCGGGCGGCGGTCCGCCCCGGCATGAGTACTTCAACGCAAAGCTGGTATTACAACCGCACGACGAGCCGTTCGCACGATGGGATCTGTTCACAAGCCCTTGGAAGCTCATTCGCAACGCTTGCAGGAGAGTGATCTTTCCCATAGGGATCAAACAAAGAGCAAAGGAGCAAATACTCGTTGACAGAGATCGAGATGCGAGGGGATATCTTGTGGTTGGCGCTCGAAGAGACCACATCGACCAACGTGATCGTGCGCGAAGAAGTGATGGCAGGCCGCGCCAAAGAAGCGGTCTGTTGGGCCAAACGGCAAACGCAAGGACGAGGCCGATTGGGGCGGGTCTGGCAGTCTCCCGAAGGTGGGTTGTATTTCTCTTGGGCTGTTCCTGTTGGGGGATGGTCGCCTGTGTGGTTGCAACCGCTGGCGGGCTTGGCAGTGCTGGATGTGTGGCGCGAACACAGCGGATCTGCGCAGGCATGGGCGCAACAACAAGCCGAAGTTGGCCTCAAATGGCCCAACGATATCATCATGCGTGTGCATGGAGCGGAACGTTCGGAGGAGCGCAAGCTCGGTGGGATCTTGTCCGAATACCTCACACAGAGCATCGGAGGCCCCCATGCCATTGTGGGAATCGGCCTAAATCTCAACACCGCGATCCATCTCCCCGAAGAAGACACCGCGAAACACGCCTTGCCTCCGACATCATGGAAAGAGATCACAGGAAAAGACCACCCCCCCCAAGAGATCGCACAAGCCCTTTATGAAGCCTTGCGTCGCCGCCTCGAAGCTCTGGTGGCCTCAGGAGTACACGCAAGCGCGACCTTGCGAGAGGAATGGGCAGCGGCTTGTTGGACGTTGGGAACCGAAGTACGTGTCTTGCGCCCAGATGGCGGGCAGCTCGAAGGCCGCGCCGTCGAGATCGCGGAGGACTTGTCGCTCGTGATCGAAGACACACAAGGGCAGCGACACACCCTCACTGCGGGCGATTGCCGTCACCTACGCGCCACCCGCTAAACGCTGCCCCACCCACCACCATGCTTCTTCTCACCACCCCCAAAAAGGCAATGTACTAGAATAGACCACCGAAAACGACGGCAACAAGGGGGACACCATCCAACGATGCGGCGCGGAAGCGGTGTTTGACGTACCAGTTGACAACAAAGAACAGGTTGGGTTTTTTGAAGGCCCCCCAGTTGGGTGCGAGCGTCCAACGGACGGCAGGACCCACCCGCCAGATCTCTTCGCCGCTTTGAAAGGCTTTCATGTAGTTGGTGTAAGCCACAAACAACAGCATATTCCACTGATATCCGAGCAAAGCATTGACGGTGATAACATCGTCGTCTTTGTTCATAATCAAGTCGAGACCGCCTTCATAGAAGGTTTTGTACAGGCTATCTTTGTTGTATTGGGAGATCCACTTTTCATAGCGAGCATTCACAAGGGCCGTCACACCTTTGAGTTGAAATTGGAAAGTCGCATCGGCACTGATGATGTGGCTGTGAGGAAGCACGCGACCGCCCTCTTTGTCAGCGATTTCTTTGATCCGATCGCGCATCTTCTGTTCGCCGCTCAGGTGGCCGGTGGTGCCGCCAAACACCTCGTCCACTTTTTTGACATCCTCAAACACAACGCCACTAAAGAAGGTCGGCAACTGAAAGCGGTAGCGATACATCCCCCGCACGCTGAAGATGCTCAAGGGTTGGAGATGGACAAACGCGCCAAAGTCCATCCACGCAGGAGTCATCGCCGAAGTCGCTCCAAGAAGGATGTAATTGTCTTGAAGGATGGCGCTTTGGCTCTCAAAAAGACGCCAACGATAACCCACATCTCCAAGGGCCCGAACCCCCAGAAGGTTATATGAAACGGTCAAGCCCAAGTTGGCATAAAAGCCCGTAATCTGGTCCTTTTGGAGGATACGCTGGGGGTTGACTTGGGCATGGGACCACGAAGGAAAAACCAAGCCGCACAAAGCAAGGAGGGAAGCGATAAGCAAAGCATGACGTTGAGAGCGATGTTGTCGAGCGGGTGTGTTCGCGTGCGTAGGCATAGAGCCTCCTTGGTGAAAGGTTCTTGGTTGCGACGAGGCATCCGATGATCGCGAAAGCATCGGACACAACGAATTCCTGTTTCGTTCAGAACGCAGGCACAGTCCCAACCGACGATGGCGAAAGCATCGGATACAACAGGGGCATCGCAAAGGCACCGCCAAGAGGCGTACAAAAAGGCCGATGTATGCTTTCAAATGTGAGCATATTCCGAAAGAAACAGATGCAACAGACGCTAACATAAGCGCCAATCGCTTGTCAACAAAGTCGAATCGCCAAGCAGGAGATGTTGTTTGGGATGTGAGCGCAAGGAGAGATGGGGAGGGAACACAAGACTAGAGGAAATACAAAAACAAGAGCGTTGCACCGCCGCCGATCAGGACGAGAAGCAACGCACCAAGCAACAAAGCGAAAAAGGAAGGGCCGCTTTTTTCATCGCCGCTTTTGAGGGCCATCGGTCCGACACTTTTGCGTCGGAGCATGGAACTCGTTGGCGAGGGTTGCGGAGGTGTCTGTTTTCCAACGGGGTGCTGTTCAAGAGCACGCGAGATGCCCGAAGGCTGGCCTTGTTCTGCATGAAAGTATGCAGGGGGGGGAGGCGTGCGCGGGGCTGAAGAAGCGGGCTTGGGTGTACGGCGCAAACCACTGGTAGCTTGGGTATCAAGGAAGCCATACGAAGGGGTGAGCGGAGTGGAAGAATGCGTGAAGGAGCCGGGCGTATCGTTGAGATCAAGGATCGGGAGTGGGGATTCGGGGGCATGGAAAGCGAGTAGATCGTTGCTGGAATCCGTCGGGCTGAGGAGAGGGCTTTGGACGGGGGGGGATTCATAAAGCGAGACGAGCAGATTGGAGGTACTGGGGGCTTTCCCAAGCTCGGCGTCATCGGTCTCTGCGACAAGAAGGGGGTTTGCCTTGGCGGGAGCGCTTTTGTCGTGGTGAATCATCCGACCGACGATCACGGGAGCGTCTTCGTCTTCTTCGTCGTCTTTGTCTTCTTTGTTGCGTGCGTGAGGCGACGACACCAAGAGCGGGCGATGCGGATCTTCGGCGCGCTTAAAGAGATCAAGGCAGCCAGAGAGTTCGTGCCAAAACATATCCATCGAAGGGGGGCGCTTTTGGGGATCTTTGGCCAACGCACGCGCCACGAGGCTTTCGAGTTCGCTCGGATAAGCGAGATCCGAGCGAACTTGAGCCAGTTTCGGCGGTTCGGCGTACACGTGGCGCAACATGATCTGATAAGCGCTGCTGCCTTCAAAGGGGGGCTGGCCTGTCAAACATTCAAACAGGATGACGCCCAACGAATAGATATCGGAACGATGGTCGGTGTTGCCTTCGCCGGCTTGTTCGGGCGACATATAGCGCGGCGTTCCGATGGTCATGCCGGTTCGTGTCAGGCGTTGATCTTCGTCGCTTGCGACCATCTTGGCGACCCCAAAATCCAGAACCTTGAGGCGTTGTTGGAGAACATCCCCCGAGGGATTTTCCATCAAGAAAAGGTTATCGGGCTTGAGGTCGCGGTGAAAAATCCCCCGAGAGTGCGCAAAGCCCATCCCATCGCAAACTTGGCGAAAGATCGTTTGGAGAAAGTGGATGTTGAGGCGTTCGGGTTCAAACTCGAAGACATCTTCAAGACTCTGTCCGCGCAAGAACTCCATCGCGATAAAGAAACCCACCCCATCCTCAAACCCAAAGTCATGCACATGCACAATGTTGGGATGGCGGAGCTGATTTTGAGCTTGGGCTTCGCGATGGAAACGCCGAACAACACGCTCGTTGGAGTTGAGATGCGAGCGCAGGATCTTGACGGCAGCTTCGCGTTGTGTGTCGAGGTCAACCGCTTGATAAACAAGGCCCATCCCGCCCTCTCCGAGCTTTCGGTCGAGGCGAAAGTGGCTGACGTTCTTGTGCAAAAGAGGATCGGCTTGAGCCAGATCCATCGGCGAACCACAATAAGAACAGGCATCTTTTTCGACAGGTTCTTGATGTCCACAAGCCGGGCAGGGGCGCAGTTGCAGCTTGGGGGGAGCGATATTGTACGCAGATTCCGAATGGAATTTGTTGGGAGGATGATCGTGCTCTTCTTCGAGCTCGGTGAATTCAAGGCTGCCTGTTTTTTCGGGTGATGCGTTGTTTTGCTCGTTGCGGAAATGGATCTGGAGCGTGTTGACGATCGAAGAAGGTGTCGCAACCCCAATCGAAAGGTTGTCGATCTGCGCGTACAACTTGATGGCTTCGATGGTTTGGTGATCGAGAGGGTTGGGCAAAAGGATGTGAAGGATTTCGTGGTCTTGGTCGAATCTCCACGGAAGAAACGAGTGTTCGAGCAACAAAAAGGGTGGAAATTGCTGGAGCAGATCGGTATCTAGCTGAAGATGAAGGATATCTTCTTCGGTCCAAAAACGCAGGCCGAGTTGTCGAGCAATCGCACGATAGAGGTCTTGTTCGGAGACTGGACACAGGCCCATCAAGATCTCTAAGAGGTGTCCTCCCTGTCTTTCACGGGTGCGAAGCGCAGCTTGCCAGTCATGGCGTTGGATCAAGCCGTCTGCGATCAGGAGTTGCCCAAATTGAAGAGAGTCACTCATGGAAAGAGCCGTCCGTTATGGGAAGCCAGTAAGAACCACGAAAAGAGTGGTGATTGAAGGGTTTCAAGCAACACGAAGACTTGGATGCTTTTGCACCCAACGGCGTTCTGCCCCAACACAAAATCGTTGCAAGCATAACGAAGGTCCGTAGTGCGGTCAAGCCCACATCAAGCAAGCATTGTGGATTGACAGGCCGCGTTGTCGGGTATAGAAGAGGCGAGAACAAACGCCGTGCAGCGATCGACAACCACCACGGTTGCGCACCAAAACAACAGCCTCCACGGCAGACAAGAACAAACACACAAGGAGACAACGGGTTTGTGGGTGCTTTCGGGGTATCGAGAAGCGGCGAAGCAACGAGCGCCATCGCTGGTCGCGATCGGCAATTTTGATGGGGTGCATCGTGGGCATCAAGCGATCTTGGGCCGTTTGGTCGAACGCGCCCGCGCTTTGGACTGTCAAGCGCTAGTTTACACGTTTCGCCCCCACCCGATGCACGTGTTGTTTCCGCAACGAGCACCCCTTTTGTTGACCACCTACCCACAAAAAGCCTCGCTTCTTCGACAACTCGGTGTGGATGGTGTCGTGGAAGAACCCTTCACAAAAGCCTATGCCTCTTACAGCCCAGAACAATTCGTCCAACAAGCACTCGTCGATGCTTTGCAGACCCGCGAGGTCTGGGTCGGCCCCGACTTCACCTTTGGCCGAGGCGGAACCGCCACCCCCGAAGAGATGCAACGGTTGGGGGCACCTTTCTTGATGGACGTGTGTGTCGTCGAAGCCCAATACGTCGAGGGAATCAGAGCATCCAGTACGCGAGTCCGCGAGGCTTGCACCCAAGGGGATATGCCGCAAGCCGCTTGCTTGTTGGGGCGTCTGTTCGAGTTGAGTGGTTTGGTTGTACACGGCGACGCACGAGGCCGCACCCTTGGGTTTCCAACCGCCAATCTCGAACCTTGGCAAGGAATACGCCTCGCAAGCGGCGTCTACGCCTGTTGGGCGTCTTGGGGGTTTGGGTGGCACAAAGCCGCTGTCCATGTCGGAGAACGCCCCACCTTTTCAGGTAACGCATGGCGCGTCGAAGCCCACCTTCTTGATGTCGAAGCCGATCTGTACGGAAAATCCTTGTCTTTGGCGTTTGTCGAAAGACTACGCCCACAGCAAGATTTCGGAGGAGTTGACGCTCTGATCGCCCAAATCAAACGAGATATCGAAGACACCCGCACGTTGCTCTCCCCGATGACGGCCCCTTCGCAGGCTCCTTGGTTGGAGGGATGAGATCCTTCTTGCGTCTACAACACAGAATCGTCTAGCATAAACCACCCAACGCGACGCACCATACGACGAACCCTCTGGTACGTCCCTAAAAAGGAGACCCCCCGCATGAGTCAAGGAAAACCCGGAGATCCCAGCGCACGACGTTCTGGAGCGCTATTGGTGCGCTCAGAAAAAGGTCTATCCACACAAGTCAAACAAGCGCAAGACCTCAAGCAAAAAAGCGGCGGGGTGGGGCGCGACGGCAAGTACCTGATGAAAACAGGGGCGCTTGACGAAGAACAAATGAAGGATTGGCTTAGCAAGCAGTATGGCGTGCCTGCCGTCAATCTCGATGACTTTGAACTCGAAACCGAAGTCTTGTCTCTACTCTCCCGCGAACTCGTTCAAAAGCACATGGCCGTACCCATGAGCCGCGTCGGAAACTCCCTGATCGTTGCAATGGTCGACCCCTCCAACATCTACGCCATCGACGACTTGAAATTCATCACAGGCTACGGTGTCGATGTCGTCGTCACCTCCGAATCTTCCTTCCAACGCGCCTTTGACAAATATTACGCACACCTCCCTGAAACTATCAAAGAAAAGAAACGACCCGGACAACAACAATCCCAAGGCGAAGCCAAATTCCCCGAGTACGATTACGACACCCTCATGGCCGAACTCGACGCCGACCGCGTCGATGTCGTCGATGCCGACGGCGACAACGAATCCGCTCTCGATCTCGAACGCTCCGCCGACGAAGCACCCATCGTCCGCTTGGTCAACCTGATCCTACTCGACGCCATCAAACGCAGCGCCTCCGACATCCACGTCGAGGTCTACGAAAAAGAAATGCGCGTCCGATACCGCATCGACGGCGTCTTGTACGAAATGATGAAACCCCCCTTTCATCACCGAAACGCCATCACCTCCCGCCTCAAGATTATGAGCAACTTGGACATCGCCGAACGCCGCTTGCCACAAGACGGTCGGATCAAGCTCAAACTCGGTAAAGGCCGTGAGATGGACTTTCGCGTCTCCGTCTTGCCTACCCTCTTTGGCGAAAAGACCGTTATGCGTCTTCTCGACAAATCCAACCTCCAATTGGATATGACCAAACTCGGCTTCTTTGAAAGCCAACTCAAAGACTTCCAAGAAGCCATCAACCGTCCCTACGGCATGGTCCTCGTCACGGGCCCCACGGGTTCGGGAAAAACCACCACCCTCTATTCCGCTCTCTCCGAACTCAATAAAATCGATACCAACATCTCCACCGCCGAAGACCCTGTCGAATTCAACCTCTACGGCATCAACCAAGTCCAACAACACGAAGACATCGGCCTCAACTTTGCCGCCACTCTCCGCTCCTTCCTCCGCCAAGACCCTGACATCATCATGGTCGGTGAGATCCGTGACTTTGAAACTGCTGAAATCGCCGTCAAAGCCGCTCTCACAGGGCACTTGGTTCTCTCCACCCTCCACACCAACGACGCCCCCGCCACCGTCAACCGCCTCCTCAACATGGGCATCGAACCCTTCCTCGTCACTTCCGCCACCAACCTGATCGTCGCTCAACGCCTTGGCCGCAAGATCTGCTCCAAATGCAAAGAAGAGATCGAAGTCCCCAAACAAAGCCTCCTTGACCTTGGCCTCAAAGAAGAAGAACTCAATTTCAAAGTTTACCAAGGACGCGGTTGTGAAACCTGCAACAACACCGGATACAAGGGACGTATCGCCTTCTACGAAGTCATGCCTATGTACGACTCCCTCAAAGAAATGATCCTCAACGGCGCCACCAACATCGAATTGAAGGCCACCGCCATCCGCGCTGGCATGATGACCCTTCGGATGTCCGCGCTCGCCCACTTTAAGGCCGGCACCACCTCGATCCAAGAGATCCTCCGCAACACAGCACCCGACTCTTTCTAGTTTGCGGCTTCTCGCCTTTCGCTCTCCCTTCGCTTCGTGCCGCTTCGTCGGGTGCTTTGCCGACCTCTGCGTCGTCCACAAAACACCCCCGCTGCGTCCCTCGCAGGGAGTCCATTTGGAGGTTCTTCTCGCCTTCTCCGTATCGCTCCATGCCCGCTCGCAAAACCATCGGTCCCACCCAGAGGAAGTCACGCATGCACCCTGCCATCCACGCCACCGATCTCGCCCTTTTGCTGCGCTTACAAAACGAGATGTCTCCCGATCTCCACCAACTGGCCGCCGATCTCGGGCTTTCCCTCCCTCAACTCCAACAACGCCTCCGCTTCTTTGAAGAACAAGGCTGGCTGCGCGGCTTCTTTGGCCAACTCCTTGGACGTCCTCTCGGACTCGATGTCACGGCCTTTGTCCTCTTGACCTGCCAACATTCCACCCTCTGGGACGAGATCTCCGCTCTCACCCTCACCGAAGACGAAATCCAAGAATGCCACACACTCGGCGGCGAATGGACACACCTCCTCAAAATCCAAACCCCTTCCACCTCCTCCCTTGACGCCTTGATCCACCGCATCCAAGAGTGGCCCGCCATCACACGCACACAAAACCTCGTCGTCATGGCCACACCCAAACAAACCACCTCCCTGCCTTTGACCCTCTTGCATACCGCACCCTCCACCGAAACAAACGCCCCCCCTCCTAACCCTCCACACACACAAAATTCCGCTACTTCGCAGTCTCAACTACCTGCCGCACAAAAGCCCGCTACTTCGCAGTCTCAACTACCTGCCGCGCAAAAGCCCGCTACTTCGCAGTCTCAACTACCCTCCACGCAAAAGCCCGCTACTTCGCAATCTCAGCTACCCTCCACGCAAAAGCCCACCCCTTCGCAATCTCAGCTACCTGCCGCACAAAAGCCCGCTACTTCGCAATCTCAGCTACCCTCCGCGCAAAAGCCCACCCCTTCGCGATCTCAGCTACCCTCCGCGCAAAAGCCCACCCCTTCACAGTCTCAGCTACCTGCCGCTCCCCCTCTTTCCCAAACACCCTCCCCTGCCTCAAAGCCGATCGCTACTCCCATCACGACAAGCAAAGCAACCTCCTATTATCCAGCAACCACCGCACGCATCGCTGTCCAAGAAGCCCACACAACATCCGTGGCAACCCCACCAACATCCGCCACCACACCTCCAACGGCCCCACCCATCACGCACCCTTCATCCAGCGCGCTCCCCGCGCTTCCAGCACTCTCCTCCCCCTCCACAGCACTCCCCGCGATGCCCCCGTTCCCTTCTCTCTCCTCCCCCGCAGGAGTGCTCTCTTCGACTCCAAATACAACCCACCCACCTGCCCCATCCGCCCTCCCCTCCTCCAGCACCTCTCTCCCTCAAGCCACCGAAACAGCGGCCTCCACACGACCCCCTCTCCGTGATCCTCTTTCTTCTATCAGCGCCGCCGTCGATATCTTACTCCCCTCCATCGAGATCGATGTGATCGGCGAATTGGATATCGCCACCCGCGCAGCCTCCAATCCTCAGCTCTACAACGCCGCCAAATCCAAAGATCGCGCTTCCTTCGCCTCTTCCGATGCCTTGAATGCCGTATCCTCCGCCCTCTCCCACACCAAAGACGACCTCGCCCTCGTCGACGCAACCATCACCACCGACCTCACAAACCAAGACCCAGACGAAAACAACCACCACAGCGAACCTCTCCCCAACGAAACCCACCCCACAACCCCTTCTTCCACACACCACACCCACACAACCGTCCCACCGAATCCTCCACCCACCTCCGCGCCCACACCTACGGCTACAACCCCCGCCCCCACAACCACTCCCTCCGACACAACCTCTGATCCCAAGCTGCTCAACGAACGCATCGCCTTCTTAAAACGCAAGCGCGATGCACAACACGACTCCCAAGACGACTTGCCCTCGAAAGAATCCATCTCCTCCGTATCTTCGGCCTCTCGATCTTCGGATGCCGTTCCTATCGTCTCGCAATCTTCGTTGCCTTCGGCCTCTCCGTCCACACAAAGCGCAGAGATCGGTGGTGTCTCGATCTCTGCACATTCCCAAGGCTCCGTCTCCATGGACGATCAGATCGCTTCGCTCCCTTCGGCCTTTGCAAACGAAGCAGGCGATCACGAACCCTCTACCTTGGTCGCTCCTGCCCCAGCCCTTCCGCCCCACGAATCGCCAAGCGAAACCCGACAAGACCTCTCCAGCATCGAACCCCCCCCCCTCCCAAGCGTCGATAGCACCAACCCCGGTGTTTTGCTCTCCTCCGTCGATGCTTCCGCATGGTTGACACAAGGCCCCACCGAACCCAATGCTTGGACTGACGAAGATCCCACCTTCGAAGTCATGATCGAAACACTCGAAGTTGATGAACTCCGCATGGTCGAAGTCTTGAGCGCCGTCAAACGTATGTTTTGGTCTAAACTCCGCGATCTCAGCTCCCAATGCTCCAACGAAAACGTGATCGCCTTCCTTCACTCCTTGGATCTCTCCCCGATCCGCATGACCCTTCGCGAAACCGCCCAACAAGTCGTCGATGAAATCGCCGAAGTCTACGCCCAAAAACTCGACGAGATCGCCGATGCCCGCCAACTTGATCTGGCCTCCCGCGTCCCCTACATCCTCGACCAAGAACGCCGCGATCGCATCACCAGCGATATCCGCACCCCTTTTCGAGAATTCGTCGAGCGGCTCGAACGCTTGGATCAAGCCCGTGACGGCATGCTGCTCTTGCTCAACGATCAGATATCTGCCCAACTTTCGCGCCAAAAGCCCCTCCTCTCCGCCTCTTTGCTCCACAAGCTCCAACGCGTCGAAGAACCCCGCAGCATCGAAACCGCTTGGGCCTTATGGTTAGAGGCATTGAAACGCGCCATGACCCTTTACCAAGCCGAGGCCCCCGATGAAACAACACAGATTGTTCTTGCACTAGAACAATTTATCTCTCAGTTTGAACCCACCTATAGCGCGATCCTCAACCGTATCTTGGAGATATGGACCGACAAGTTGTTGCCGCCTCTCGAAGCACTGATCGATGCCTAAACAAAGCCCTCGTCTCTTGCGCGTCTTTGAGGATTTTTCTCCACTAGGTACTTTTTCCTTGGCGTGTTGGGGTTTGAGCAAGGAGCGTTGGAATGGATAAGCGAGCCAAAGCCCGCGAAGAAAAACACAAACAACCTACCGTATCTCCCGAAGAGATCGCGGAACATACAGAAGAGGAACATCCCAGCGAGATGTTGGAACTCAGCGACCACGCTTTGCTCGAAAGCGAAGATGTCGGCGCCTTGATCGACCACGAAGACAACGGCGATCTCTCTTCGATGCGGCCCTCCCTACCCGTCAAAGTCCACGAAGAAAAAGACCTCTCCAACTCGCTCGATCTCCTTCAAAAATACTTCCGTGAGATCCGCAAATATCCCCTCTTGACCAAAGAAGACGAGTATGACCTCGCCGTCCAATTCAGCGAAACAGGCGACCCCACCTTGGCCTTTCGCCTCACCACCTCCAACCTCCGCCTTGTCGTCAAGATCGCCATGGAATACCAAAGCGCCGTCGCCAACCTCCTTGACCTCATCCAAGAAGGAAACATCGGCCTGATGCAGGCCGTCAAAAAATTCGACCCCTTCAAAGGCATCCGCCTTTCCTCCTATGCCCAATGGTGGATCCGCGCCTACATCCTCAAATACCTCGTCAACAACGCCCGCATGGTCAAAGTCGGAACCACACAAGCCCAACGCAAACTCTTCTTCAATCTCCGCAAAGAAAAAGACCGACTCGAATCCATGGGCTTTAAGCCCGAACCTGCCCTCCTCGCCGAACGCTTGGATGTCCGCATCGAAGAAGTCAACGAGATGGAACAACGCCTCGCTCGCTCTGATGTCTCTCTCGATGCACCCCTCGGCGATGACCAAAAAAGCCGTGTCTCCGATATGATGGCTTCCGATGAAAAAAGCGTTGACGAGCGCGTCATCGAACACGAACTCCACCAACGCATTCGCGGCTTTATGAACGACTTCGCCAAAGGTCTCAAAGACCGCGAACGTGTCATCTGGATCAAACGGCTCACCTCCGATGAACCCCTCACCCTCCAAGAGATCGGCGACCTCTTTGGCGTCACCCGCGAACGCGCCCGTCAAATCGAAAAAGATCTCACCCTGCGCTTCCGCGAATATCTCCAAAAACACATGCCCGATCTCGATGCCTCCGACCTCTTGCCCTAATACGACCGCCACCCCTATCGTTCCGACAAGAACGACCAAGATGTCCTTGTCCCAACCTCTCGCCCAAAGACAAGCGCCGCTCCTATCCTGAAACAACCGTCCCAAGATGAGACATCACACGAAATCCGCCCATTGCGTAATCGTAAAACGTAGGGGCAGCCCCCTGTGGCTGCCCAAGGACAGGGCAGTTACAGCGGATCGCGGCTGCCCTTCGATCACACATCTTTCGGATATCGTATCACTTCCCCCAACCGTGTTCTCTCCTCGCGATGGCTCCGCCTTGCGGGGCTGTGAAGACAACAGCGCTTGTGCTTGACACGATGGGTTGGCATGCTCCTTGGAGTGTTGTGGTGTCGAGAACACAAACACCTTGATACGGCAACGAAAAGGAGCGCATCATGGGAAAGATCATTCGGTGGGTTGGGCTGTCGGTGTGGGGATGGGCGGCGTGGACTTCGTGGGCTTTTGCGCAACCCCGCTTCCAAACGGGCGAATGGATGCGCTTCCAAGCCAAAGCAGGCGGCATCGAAGGCGGCGATCTGGTCGTGACGTTGAAACAGGCCCGTCAAACATGGCGCTCACAACGCCTCCAAGTCCACCTCCAAGCCCGTACCAACAACTTCTTTGACAAAGTCTATCGGATCAACAATACCTTCGAGAGCGACTTTGTGTTGGGTGCAACAGGGGCCTTCCGCGCCAAGGTCCACATCGATCAAGCCACATGGCAACAAAAACAAGACGTCCTGTTCTCCGCCCGTACCCACGGCACACGCGAAGCCTTGTTGCATCGCCAACGCATCCACGCAGGTCGTTTGAACGGTCGGATGGTCTTTGTCCAAGTTCCGCCCCGCTCTCTCGGCGCAGAGCTCGTTTTTACCCGCACCAACTGGCATACCCAAAAAAGCCAGTGGCTTGCGCCTTACGAACATCTGCACTATGTCCCGCTCGATACGCACGATCTGGGCGGCTTGCTGTATTACACCCGAACGCTGCCCATGAAACGTGGACGCACCTTCCAAACCCACCTGTTTTCTGTGGGCTACGTCTGGAAAGTCCAAGGTGTCGTGGTCGGACGCACCAAAATGGCATCGATCTTTGGTATTCGTGGTGCGTATCAGCTTCAAGCGCGGGCCTGTCACCTTAACAACCTTCAATACTGCCAGTCCATCACCGTCTGGCTCAGCGACGATCCCTTGCGTATCCCCCTCAAGATCGAAAGCCAAGTCCGTTTTCTTGGGGCTGTCACCGCAGAACTTGTGGGGTATCGGCGAAGTTATCGCAGCCCCCAACAGCTTTTGGCCCCACAACGGCGCTTTCCGCTACTGTTTGGCCGCAGTTTTTAACAGGGTGCATCGCGGCACACGGCAAACCTTCCGAACGCTACGAGACGCCAAAGATGCCCCCCCGCTCACCGACAAAAGGATCGATGATGGAATCCGTTCATCCGCGTGCGCTTTTTTCCGTCCTCACCAACCTCATCCAAAACGCCTCCCAAGGCAACGAAGCCGCCTTTTTCCCGCTGATGGGGGCTGTGCTGATCTGCGGCGTGGTCTATGCCTTCTTCGGATACAAGGTCTACCGTTGGGTTCTCGCCCTCGCTGGCCTTGCAGCAGGTGGCGCGCTTGGCTACTTCTTGGTCGACGCCGTCCCCGTCCAAGCCGCGCACCCCGAACGCTTGCAACTCGCCGTCAGCGCCATCTTTGCCTTCGTCGGCCT
Organism: Myxococcota bacterium; assembly: GCA_963169055.1. GTDB lineage: Bacteria > Myxococcota_C > UBA6777 > UBA6777 > UBA6777 > JAKLKB01. Next base: position 7,782 of record CAUJFU010000124.1, on the reverse strand, counting down.
CTTGATCGCCCCCAAACTCCTTCGCTTTTTTTCTTTTCTCCTTGGTGGCTTTGCCATCGGCCTCGCTGTCCACCCCATCATCCCGCTGATCCCCAAACCCTACGGCTGGCTCGTCTTGCTCCTCACCTTCGCCGCTGGCGGCTTTATGGCCCTCCTCCTGATCCGACCCACCATGATCCTCGCCACCTCCATCGCTGGAAGTTATCTCCTCGCCTTCTGCCTCTTTCGCATGGCCATCCATTACCATGCCCTCCCCGAACGCTTTAACTTCCTCCTCTTCCACGTCTTTTGGGCCATCCTCGGCGTCTTCGCCCTCTCCTCTCAACTCCAACAACGCAGCCCCGCCCTCCTCGAAGACCGCTAAGTTTGTATGGGGTGCCACCCCATACCCCGCAAGGGAGCTTTGCCCCCTTGACCCCGTATCGGCGGAGCGAACATTTGTTTTTCATCCCAACGACTCTGCCGCTTGGACGCCCGCGAACACGTCTTTTTGTCCAACACGGAGAACCTCTCTCACCGAAACAACCTCTTATATCAACGATGATCACCTCCCCAATACACCCACAGACTTCGGCGACCGTACGACCCTTCCGAAAAACCTGCCCGAGTACTTCGGCGACCGTACGACCCTTCCACCCAAGTACATCCACAGACTTTAGCGACCGCACGACCCTTCCAAAAAACCTGTTCAAGTACTTCGGCGACCGTACGACCCTTCCACCCAAGTACATCCACAGGCTTTGGCGACCGTACGGCCCTTCCAAAAAACCTGTTCGAGTACTTTGGCGACAGTGCGAGGCAAAGAGCTTCAGCCTTGAGGTGCAGGAGGTGGGTTTTGTGGGGTGGGTTTCTTGGTGGCGCGGGTGGTGGACGGGGGGAAGAAGAGAGAACCGAGCTGAGCGAATTCGGTGGGCGTGTGGCGCAAGACAAAGCGCAGATGGTGCATGACTTCGTTGTAGGCTTCGACAAGGAGAGTCCAAGCTCGATCACGCAACAGGCGGGCGTCCTTGATCTTGGTTTCTGAGGTGCTGGGTTCGAGGAGTTGTTCTGCGAGCTTGGGTATCCGCTCGATGTCTTCGTTCGAAAGAAGCTGCCGTTGGAGTAGCTGATCACGGTAAGGCTGCAAGGCCGCATAGAGCTTTTGGAGATCTTCGGCGCGATCGACATAGCCTGTACCGGGGCGGATAACCTCAAGTACGAATCGGATCTGCGGATCGTCTTCGGCGTAAAATTCCAAAGCGCGAACAACACGCTGTTTCAGTGTACCGGCTTGTTTGTAAAGCTTTTTGCGATCGACGGCGGAGGGATCGATGCTTTCGAGTGCGCTTTGGGCGGCCCAATAGGCGCGTGCGCAAGGAAGCAACTGCTCGATAAAATTGCGAGGGGAGTGGACAAAGGTACTGTCGAGTTCTGTCGCGTAGCCTTGGGCTTTTTGTTGCAGTTTCGCGCAATACGCCGTCACTTTTGCCCCTGAGACACGGCCTGTTTTGGTGTCTTCAGGTGAGATCTGCTCGAGGATGGGTTGAAGCGAGGACAGCGCAGAGATCGCGTCGGTTGGGGCTTCTTGATCTTCGATATCGTCAGAGATCTCGTCGTTGAGGGTGAACAGGTCGGCGTGTTCGGACGTGGTTTCGGTCATGTCTGGCTCCCTTGTTTTGGGTGAGAGGAAAGAAGGCTTGCGGCCTGTCGGGTGCGGTGGATCGTGTGGAACTTTTATCAGAGAACATTTCGCGACACAAGGCGGCTCGACTCTTGCGAAAGAAGCACTGCTGAAAACACCCTTGTTTGCAGACGTCCGACGTGTTTACAGACGTTTCAAGCGGCGGATTCGTTAGGTTGAAAAGTCCGTGTGGCCTATGGAGAGGGCGGATAAGGCGGCCACGTTGGAAGCCAACAGCGCACGCTGTCACGATAGTTTGCAAAAGGCTGTCCGAATCGCTCGAACAGATCGGCTTCTTCGATAGGCCGCACAAAAACATGCCAAAACACGCCACCCACCGCGACCATCGCCAAGACCCCCCATGATCCAAGCGCCCACCCCACCATCGCCCCCAAAAACAGGCCCGTCAACGCCATCGGATTTCGCACCACCCGATACGGCCCTCGAATCACCAAGATCCTCGCTGTTTCGAGCGGCAGCGGAGTTCCCTCGCCAAATCGCCCCATGATCTGCCCCGTCAGGACATTGGCTACCCCCACACCCGCAAACAACACCCAAGGCAGCCATGCCTGCGCAGGCGTTTGAAAGCGCGAGAACCCCAACGCTGCTTCGGCTTTGCACACCAACCAAGGTGCCATCCCCAAAGATATCCCCCAAAAAATGCACGTCTGCACAAACGTTCGCAGCATATTCACCCACACAGGCCGCACAGGAGCGACTTGAAACAACGCACCTTCCGACCGCACCGTCCATGCGGCAAGACAAGTCCCCAACGACGCCGCACCCATCGCCATCGCCGCAGCCCACCCTTCTCCACCTGTCCAAAATGTCGCCCCCACCACATACAACGTCGGATACAACACCACTCCCACTACCCCCCAAACGGCTCGTTGCGTCCACACGCTCTCCGAACAACGCCACAACCACCAAGCACACAACCACGATCCCCCCATCAACAACAGCAGATCCGGCCACGCAAAGTCCATCAAACCCGCCTCGCTCAACCGACTCGTCCGAAAATAGACCCGCACCGACGGCACCCTCACCATCCACAGCCACCACAACCCCACCGCAGCACCTTGCAACGCAAAATACCACGCTCCCCCCACCATCCGCCATCTCCGCATCTGCTCCATCACATTTGCCTCCTCTTCTTCTTTCCGTGCCAAGGCGATTTGACCGCGCAAGCCCTATCCGTAAGCGATACTTCGGGGAAAAAGACAGTGAACCGCGCACCGACTTGCATCGAAACAAGCCTTGTGCTTTGCTGCGTCTCCTGAAAGTTGTTGTGGGATGTGGGGCGTTGCCCCACCCAAGATTATCGGACTGCGTCAGTCCTGTTCCGTCCATATAAGGGTGTTGTTATGCCAAGAAGAACCGAGATCGCTTCTATCCTTGAACAAGCCCCCCTCGATCAACAAGTGACCGTGATGGGGTGGGTTCGGGCCTTTCGTTCCAACCGATTTATCGCCCTCTACGACGGCTCGACGATGAAACAGCTTCAAATCGTCGTAGACTACGAAAACTTTGATGAGTCCTTGCTCAAGCGCATCCATTTTCACGCTTGCATCGCTGTGACGGGCAAAGTGATCGCGTCCATCGGATCGGGCCAAGCGGTCGAAGTCCTTGCCGAGTCGATCGAGATATTGGGCGAGGCCGACCCCGAATCCTATGTGCTGCAACCCAAAGCCCAAACCATGGAATACCTGCGCCAACAAGCCCACTTTCGGATGCGTACCAACGTGATGAATGCGGTGTTTCGGGTACGTCATGCGGTGGCCTTTGCGGTTCACAAATACTTTAACGATCGCGGCTATTTTTATATGCACACGCCGATCATTACGGGAAGCGACGCAGAGGGCGCGGGGGAGATGTTTCGTGTGACAACGCTCCCACCCGGCTTTACGCCGCCCAAAGGCGAAGACGGGCATGATGACTGGTCGGCTGACTTTTTCCAACGCCCCACCAACCTCACCGTCTCGGGCCAACTGCAAGCCGAGATCGGCGCGCTCGCGCTTGGAAAAGTCTACACCTTCGGCCCCACTTTTCGGGCGGAAAACTCCAATACTTCGCGGCATCTGGCCGAGTTTTGGATGATCGAACCCGAGATCGCCTTCTTTGATATCCACGACGATATGGATCTGGCCGAAGACTTCGTTCAATACTTGATCCGCTACACGCTCGAACATTGCCCCGAGGAACTCGAGTTTTTGGATCAGCGGCTTGCGGAACTCGAAAAGAACATGAAGAAAGAAGAGCGCCGTCCGATGGGCCTCTTGGAGACCTTGCGCTTTGTGACCGACAACAAGTTCGAGCGCATCACTTACACCGAAGCCGTCGATCTGTTGCGTGGCTCGAAGGCACACAAAAAGGGCAAGTTCACTTACCCCGTTGAATGGGGAAAAGACCTGCAAGCCGAACACGAGCGCTGGTTGGTCGAACAGCACTTCCAAAAACCTGTGATCGTCCGAAACTACCCGAAAGAGATCAAAGCCTTTTATATGCGCCTCAACGAAGACAACAAAACCGTGGCGGCCATGGATGTGCTTTTCCCCGGGATCGGCGAAGTGATCGGCGGCTCGCAACGTGAAGAACGCTACGATGTCTTGCTGCAACGCGTGCGAGACTTCAAGATCGCCGAAGAAGAAATCTGGTGGTATTTGGATCTGCGTCGTTTCGGTGGCGCACCACACGCTGGATTTGGCCTTGGCTTCGAGCGGATGGTGCAATTCATCACAGGCATGAACAACATCCGCGATGTGATCCCCTTCCCACGCACCCCCGGCAACGCACACTTCTAATCCATGCACACGAGGTCGAAACCATGAGCTTTTCGAGAGAAGACGCCCTTGCTTATCACGCCAACGGACGCCCGGGAAAGTTGGAAGTCAACGCCACCAAGCCCTTTGCGACGCAGCTTGATCTTTCGCTGGCCTATACACCGGGGGTTGCGGAGCCTTGCCGAGAGATCCACAAAGATCCCGATACAGTCTACGATTACACGATCAAAGGAAACTTGGTGGCAGTGATCACCAACGGAACAGCAGTGCTGGGACTCGGAAATATCGGCCCATTGGCGAGCAAGCCCGTCATGGAAGGCAAAGGCGTGTTGTTCAAACGCTTTGCAGGGATCGATGTATTTGACCTTGAATTCAAGAGCAAAACCGCCGACGACTTCATCCTTGGTGTGAAGATGTTGGAACCGACGTTTGGCGGGATCAATCTCGAAGATATCGGCGCACCCGATTGTTTCTACATCGAAAAGCGGCTGCGCGAAGAGATGAATATCCCTGTGTTTCATGACGACCAACACGGAACAGCGATCATCATGGGAGCGGCGCTGCTCAACGCCCTTGAGATCGTGAACAAGCGCATGGACGAAGTGAAGCTGGTGTTTTCAGGGGCGGGTGCTGCGGGCTTTTCGTGTGCGCGGTACTGCCTCTCGTTGGGCGTCAAACGCGAGAACCTGTTTTTGACCGACGTTCACGGCGTCGTCTACAAAGGCCGCGAACCCGAAGGTTCCTATCTCGAAGAAGTCGCCGCTGACACCCCCCACCGCACACTCGCCCAAGTCATCGATGGAGCCGACGTATTCATCGGTCTATCCGCCCCCAACATCCTTACCCCTGAGATGTTGCGCGGCATGAAACGCGACCCGATCATCTTTGCGATGGCCAATCCCGTCCCCGAGATCGATTACGATCTTGCCGTCCAAACAAGGCCCGACGCTATTGTCGCCACAGGCCGTTCCGATTATCCAAACCAGATCAACAACGTCCTCGGCTTCCCTTTCATCTTTCGCGGCGCACTCGATGTCCGCGCCACCACCATCAACGAAGAGATGAAACTCGCCGCCACCCGCGCCCTCGCCGAACTCACCCGCGAAGATGTCCCCGACGACGTCTTACAAGCCTATCACAAACAGCGCCTGCAATTTGGCCGCGACTACATCATCCCCAAACCCTTTGACTCTCGGGTTTTGTACCGTGTCGCTCCCGCCGTCGCCAAGGCCGCGATGGACAGTGGTGTCGCACGCAAGCCCCTCGACGATCTCGAAGCCTATCAAGAACGCCTCGAACGACTGATCCACCCAACCCGCGAGATGGTCCAGCGCTTTATCGGGCAGGCCCACACCCAAAAACGAAAAATGCGCATCGTCTTCCCCGAAGGCGATCACCCCACCATCCTGCGCGCTTGCCACGTCATGATGAACGAAGGCATCGCCCACCCCATCCTGCTTGGCAACCAACAAGAGATCCTCCAACACGCCCAAAACCTCGGCCTCGACTTCGCCTCCGACCGCTACGATATCATCGACACCCGCAAAGAAGGCAGTATCCCCGCAAACTACGTCGACACTTACATCCGCCTGCGCGAACGCAAAGGCATCACCTGTAGCGGCGCATGGCAACAACTCCAAGACACCCTCCGCTACGCCATGATGATGGTCAAATGCGGCGACGCGGACGGATGTGTCGGCGGAATCGCTCACAACTACCCCGAGATCATCAAGCCCGCTCTCCAGATCGTCGGCCTCTCCCAAGGCAACCCCATCGCCTGCGGTATGTACATGATCCTCGATAAAAAAGGCAAAGCCCGCTTCTTTGCCGATACCACCGTCAATATCGACCCCAACGCCGAACAACTCGCCCACATCGCCGTCGCAACCTCCGACTTGATCCGACAACTCGGCATCACACCCCGCGTCGCCATGCTGTCTTTTTCCAACTTCGGAAGCGCCCGAAACAGCGAGTCCATCAAAGTTCAAAAAGCCACACAACTCGCCAAACAGATGCGCCCTGACCTGATGATCGACGGCGAGATGCGCGTTGACATCGCCGTCAACCCCAAAGCCTACTCCCACGACTTCCCCTTCTGCACCCTCAAGGATCCCGCCAACGTCTTCGTCTTCCCCTCCCTCAACGCCGGCAATATCAGCTACCAACTCATGCAATACCTCGGCGAAATGGAAGTCGTTGGACCCATCCTGATCGGACTCTCCGAACCCGTCAACGCTCTCCCCCGCAACTGCGACCTCCAAACCGTGATCAGCGTCTCCGCTGTCACCGCTGTCATGGCCAAAAAATTCCGCAGCGAACGCAAGCCCCTCCAATCCGCCCCTTGACCCAACTCCTATTCATCCCTGTTGAGAACTCTCTCAAGGCAGCAGTGAGCTCCTCGACTCCAATCCGCCCCTTGACCCAACTTCTTTTCATCCCCTCCTGCCCTACAACACAAAAACTCATACAAGCTGATCTTTTTCTTTTATTTCATAGGGGTTACATATTCTCCGCAGCAAACATCGCCGTAGGTGTGTGATCTTCATGGTTGACCTCGGTATAACGAACGGATACAGTCACGTTTTGCGAACGCCACAACCCAAGAACAAGCGCGTACCGAACCAATGGAGCCTTGAACCATGCAAAGTGTTCTCTTTCTTTCCCTCTGCTTCTTCTTTTTGAGCGCCAATGATGCTTATGCCTACCTCGATCCCGGCACAGGTAGCATGATTTTTCAAATGATCGTCGGCCTTTTTCTTGCTGCAAGTATGTTCATCAAAATGAACTGGCTGAGATTAAAAGCCTTCTTCTCGCGCCGAGAAGCCCAAGCCCCCAACGAGATCCAAGCCCCCATAAATACCCTCACCAACGACACTCCAACCCCCAAACCATAAAACAAACCACCAACCCGATGGCAACACAACCACTCCAAAGCTCATTTCGCGATCCAAGCGGCTTTCTCTTTCGACACGACACCCGTCTGCTTAGGCAAATCCACGCATCCTATCAAACCCACTACGAACATCTCCATTCCTCCGGCCTCTACAAACAACTCACCGCCAACGGAATGCTGATCCAACACGAAGAATGCCCCAACACGCTTTCTCCCGACGGACACGCCTACAAGATCATCGCCCCCCGTGAACTCCCTTTTATCTCTTATCCCTACGAGTGGTGCTTCGGACAACTCAAAGATGCCGCCCTTCACACTCTCTCCCTCCAAAAACTCGCCCTCCAACACGACATGATCCTCAAAGACGCAAGCGCCTACAACATCCAGTTCGATCATGGGCGCCCCATCCTCATCGACTCGCTCTCCTTTGAGATCCAACAAAAAGGCGC
>CAUJFU010000123.1 GCA_963169055.1 Myxococcota bacterium | reverse complement strand
AAGGACACGGAGGTAAAATTTAACCTCTTGAAGCGTCGTGATCATGGGATGAGAAGAGGGCGCAGATTGCAGCCATTGAGCGAAATAGTCGTGTAATTTTTGTGTGTATTGTTGTTTATAAGCGATGGATTTGTGGGCGAGGCGGTTTTGGAGATTGGATATCTTTTCGTGGAGTTGTTTTTCAAAGGGGAGCAGTCGTCCTTGGATCAGTTTTGTGAACTTGCCGTCTGGTTCGTATTCTTTAGAGATGGGCCGTTCTTGAGGCAGGTTGAGCAAAGCGTGTTCGATATTTTTGGAGGTCAGAAGTTGGGCTTTGTTGGCGCTCAGGCTTTTTGCGATCTCGTTTTTGAGGTCGGTACCAAGGGTTTGATCAAACAAGAGGTTGTTGAGCAGATGGGGCCAGATCTGGGCCATCTCTTGCTGGACTTCTTTTTCGAGGTGCAGTTCTCCGCTTTCGGAGGTTTGAAGGCTGCGTTCACAAAAGAGCAGGCCAAGTTTGGCTGCAACGCCTTGACCAATACGGTGTTTTGGGAACCAAAAGGCGGAGATCCCGAAGGTATTGAGGCGATGGACGTGTCCGAGTAGGTTCAGCTTGCTAAAGTTTGGGTGCTGGACGGGATAGTCGGACCATTTGCTTGTGCGTGTCGCCATCATCGGAGTCACGACGTTGCAAAAGAGGTTCAACGCGACTGTGGCGTGGAGATCGTGGAGACCGCTTGGGACGCGAAAGTGGACATCGGACTCGGAAGTTGAGCGGCTGACGAGATCAACCCAGCGGTAGGGGTTGGCATTCCCTAGGTGAGCGGTGTCAGGAGCACCAGGGAATCGGATATTGTAAGAAGATTCGTCATGGAAATAGTAGTCCAGCTCTGCAAGCGCAGCGTAGGTGTTGGCGGCGTAAATACGGTTGTCTGCCGTGTCCAGATCCGCGACCGTAAAGATACCATAAACATCTGAACTATCTCCATATTTCCAGTTTCCTAGCGACCCCACGAGTCCTTGTTTAAGCAGGATGTGGTTGGCAAAGTATCCGAGATCGATAAAACTGCCGCTGCCCGTACCGCCGCAGAGGGTTCCGACGATGTAGACATCGCAGTGACTGCTTACGTCAATGTCTTCTTTTTCTCGATTTTTGTTCTTTAAGTAGTGACTGATCAGGTCTTTGGTGCGGTCTTTTGCGGCGGCGTTGTTAATACGATCGTACGTATTTTGGATGGTTCGAGTGAGAGACCTCCAATTGTACCATAAACATAGGCGTCCGATCATCCGCGTATTTGCGGCCCCATCTTCAAAGGAAGCGGAGGAGACATCAAGGAGATGCGGAGCGAGCCATTTGCGCAGATCGCCCCACTGCGATTCGGCCCCGGGTTCTTGGAGAGAGCGGCGGAAGGTGGAGACATCGGGGAGTCCGATGTGGAGCATCTGGATTTTTTCTTCGATCTGCATCGTGTCGAGATTGGGGAGCTGTTTGTCTTCTCCAGAATTTTTCACATTGGTTTCGATCGCGATATAAGAAAAGCAAGGCAGAGCAGCCACTTGGAATTCTTCAAAGACATGGCGTCGGAGTTGTTGGATGATCTCGGTTCCACTGGTGCCGATGCCAATAAACAGGGTGGGTTTGATAAACATGGGTGTTCTCCTTAGTGCAGGATGTCGAGTAGTTCTTGTTTTCGCTTGGAGATAACAAGCAAGCAGACAGCATCGATAATCAGAAATAGCAAAGAGGGCGGGAGATACACCCAATCAAAGGAGAGGCGTTTTTGTTGCCAGATCTTGTAGAAGAGGACAAAGGACAAGATCAACATGACGAGACAATGTGCGACGAATCCCCACAACCAGCTATCGTAGCCGTCTTTGACAAGTTCTCGAAGAGGAGAGGTGTCTTTTGCTTTGGTCCAGCTAAGAAAGCGGATCAATAGATAACAAAGGAGGTAAGCAGAAAAGCAGAAGAGTACAAAGTGCTCCAGAAAATAAGGATGGGAGAGATAGCTTTTTATCGAATGAAGCATGTTGGTCTCCTTGATAAAAGTAAAATCTGACAAGAAGCAGGTTGGACAGGCTACACTTCTTCCGACGCTTCGTGCAGCGTGTTTTCGATGATAAGTTGCCCTTGGAAAAGAGAAAAAGGCCGTTGAAAGGGGAGTTCTTTTTGCTCTCCGTCGGGGAGATGGATCAGCATGTGATCTTTTTTCCATTCGAGGACGTGGTTGGGGGCATGGATATCGAAGAAGAGTTGTCCATCGTTGCGTTCGGCAAGGTAGACTTTGGAGCCGGGTGCGAGCGTAAATATCTCGTGTTTTTGTTGAGATGGGCTTTCAAAGCGCACGGAGATCATGATGGATTTTGAAGAGGAAGAAAAGGCGCGAAATACAGCAAAAGCGACTACAGAAAAAACTATAATAACAGAGAGAGAAACGAGAAGGAGGATGATCGAGTCGTCACTTCCAGACGAAGTTTGAGCGATACACCGTTGTTCTTTGCAGGTCTGGGGGGTGGGTTTTTGCGGACAATCCGTGTCTTTTTGGCAGGTATTTGGTTTGGAGATAGCAGGGAAAGAGAACGCAGCTTCTTTTTCGATGGTTTGGTTGGTGGGACTCAGAAATTGAAGTTTCATCACGACTTGGAAGGGTTGTGTTTCGTGGACTTTGTTTTTTGGGATGGTGATGGGGATGGTGGTTTGGGGTTGATCGAGTTTTTGGTTGAGGTTGATCAGTTGTTTTGCGATGGGTTGATCGTTGTGCGAGACAACGTACTGAACGCTTTTAAGCTGATGTTGTTTCCATTCTGTCGGAGAATTAATTCGAACTTTTTGGACAATGTTTTCGCCCTCGGAAGTGGGTTGGGCAAGGATCGGTTCGACTTTGAGAATGACGGGGGCTGGAAGGGCGATGGGCGCGGGGGTGGGAGTTTTTTCTGCGGGGGTCTTTTCGGTGTGTTGGAGGAGGTACAAGCGGATGGAGATATGTTTTTGCACGCGGATGGAGAAGATCGGCTGCATGCTTTTGTTGCGGAGTTCGCGTTCGAGAGATTCTTTGGCCTCTTGGCTGCGGCGAAAGATGTCTGACCCGGGGAGTCCGCCGTCGTCGACGTCGTCGGTGACGAGGACGAGGTAGTTCGTTTGATTGGTGTAACGTTCGAGGTCACGGAGGGCTTGGGTCTTTGCGATGGCGATCAAGCTGTAGCGATCTTTCATGGATTTCCAGTAGGTTGCTGGATCGGGTAATTTTTCGCGAAAGATTCGTTCGGAGACAGAGTTTCGTGGTTGGTGTAGGAAAAGAGTGGAGAATTCATTTCCAAAAAGAGAGAGGCTCAAGAAGTCTTGTGCGCGCAAGAGTGGGCGGGGGACTTTTCCGGGCATCACGATCTGGTCGTTTTGAGAAGGAAGGATCGGATCGGTGGAGAACAAGATCTCAGCAAGGATAGCATGAAGGCGCAGAAGAGCGGCTTTTCGATGGTTGTTGGGTTTGATACCGCTCCACATACTTTTTGATACATCGACGGAGACGATGACGTGGCGAGGTTTGGAGTCTTGTGCGTGGGATGGGGTGGGGAGCGCAAGGCTTGAGGCAAAAAGAAAGCAAAGGAGTTGGAGGGCGAGGGAGATGTGGCGTTGTGTTGTATGGGAAGAGTAAGGCGCATACATCGGGATATCCTTATGATGGAAAGTTTTGTGTAGCGGAAGGTTTTGTATGTTGGGAGCCTTCAGGCGTACAAATCGAAAGATAGCGATCTTGCATGGGGATCAGAACACGTCTTGCTTTGATGATGGGTGTTCCTTCGATCTTTTTTTGAGTCAATTCGTGTGTGACGCTATGGATATGATGATGGCCTGTTGTGAGAGATAACGCACACAGGTGATGCGAATCTTTTGCGAACCAGAACTGATGCCCGCAAGAAATGGATTTGTATCGGTAAAGCGTATCCAAGGAGGTTTGGAGTGGAGCAAACTGTTGGCTAGCTGGCTGGAAAAGAAAGAATGTATTTCGGCCCGGGTGATGGCCGGTATAAAGAAGGATGCGGTGGTTCAAAGCGTTGTAGAGGGGAGGATAGCGAAGAGAGAGATGCAGATCGGCGGCTTCGAATCGCAAGGTTCGTTGTGCGTGGTAGGTTCGGGGTGCGTGTTCGGGGGAGAAAGCAATCAATCCCGATCCAAGGGCTTCTTGAGAGAGAGGAGAGGAGCTTGTTGAGGATGAATGGGGAGGGGTGATCCATTCGATCCAAAAGGATCCGTCTGCGTAGAGAGGTGCGGAGTAGAGGGAGTTGTGAGAGGCGGATGGATTCGGAAGTGTCCCTTGCTCGATGATCTCGTAAGATCCGTCTGGATCGGAGAAACGAACGCAAAGAAAGTCACCCTTTGCAGAGTTCGCAAAAAGATAAGGCCAAGAAGCACAAAGAGAGCGATATTCGGAGAGGTCTGTTTTTTTATTCCAAGCGAGGGGGATGGAGGTTGTTTGGCTCAAGTTGCGGCGGAAACAAGAGATGGCGTGTTGGCCTAAGATGCACAAAAGGCCGATGTGAGGATCTTTTGGGGATGGGGAGAACCAGAGGGGTGCAGCGTGGGGTGCTGGTTGGGGAGGAAGCGCAGTTTGCGAGCAAAAGGAGAGGTCGCGTAGCAGAGAATAATGGAGGAGTTGGTGGTCGTTTCGCGCCCACAGATCGACGCCGTTGGAGGTGAGAGAGAAAGAGAGTTCGTTTTTCCAAGCGTGAGGGATCGAGGCAAATAGGCGGCCTGAGTGAGGTTCGAGAAGAGAGAGATGGGGTTCTTGGCGTTGGTGGCGGTCGTGAGAATGTACGACAAGAACTTCGTCTGTCCAGACAGGTTGAGGGGAAAAGTGTCGGATCTCACGAGGGGGATAGGCGAGCGTGGAACGTTCGTATTCCCAAGGTGTTTCCGAGGAAGAAGCGGAAAGAGAAGAAGCATCACACGTAGAGGTTCGGCAGGCATTTCCGCTCATCATGGCCCAGAGTCCGAGGGATGGGATGGCGTGGCCGCAAGCTCGGCAGAATCGAGCGATAGGGCGATTTTTCGTATGGCATTTGGGACAGGAGATGGTTTGTCGATGGCAGTTTGGGCATATCGCAGGGGTCGAGTCGGCAGGGCAAGGGTGTGATTGAAAGAAGACGCATTGTGTTTGATCGGAACGAGGTGTTGTCATGGCGTGCCTGTTTTCTTGTCGTTCGCGCTGATCAGCTATAAGAAAACGGATAGTAGAATGGAATATTGTGGTTGACAAGAGCCGACACAAAGGACTTACCGCGATCGTTTCGTTCTCATGCGTCCAAAAAAAGACACGTTCGTGCTGTTTCAAGCGGCAGTGCTGTAAGTTTGAAAAACGCCGATTCACTCCGCCGATGCGGGGTCAAGGGGGCTGCGGCCCCTTGCGGGGTGTGGGGTGGAACCCCACCAGACAAATAATAGCACGGGACGATTGAACTGGTGACCAAAAGAAGGCCGTAACGTCCGTGGCTTTGGGTCTCTATCTATCACCTCTTCAATCGACCTCTGCTATAAAACCACCATCACACAGATCGATCAAGGTGATCTGGTGGAACTCCAGCAGACAAACAAGACCACCCCACCGTACAAAAGACCATCCCATCAACCAAACAAAACAGAGTGATGGTGCAAGTTGTTTGTGGGTTAGGAGATGCCGTATTTTTCGAGTTTGTAGTAGAGAGCAGAGGTTTTGATACCGAGGATGCGGGCGGTTTCGGCTTTGACTTTGTTGGCTTTTTCGTAGGCTTCGAGGATGAGGGCTTTTTCGATATCATCGAGGATTTGAGGGAGAGGTTGATCGCCAAGGGCAAAGGAGAGGCCGTCGACTTTGGCGGGGATGGAGGTGGGGCGTTGGTGGAGGTGGGGAGGGAGATCGTCGACGCGGAGTTCTTTTCCTTCGGAAAAGACGAGGGCTTGTTCCATGACGTTTTCGAGTTCACGGACGTTTCCCGGCCAAGGGTAGGTGCGGAATGTGGCGAAGACTTCGGGGTGGATCTGCTCGACTCCATGCAGGGTGCGTGGCTGGAGCTTTTTGAGGAAGTGATCGACCAAAAGCGCCAAGTCATCGAGGCGAGCACGAAGCGGAGGCAAGGACACAGGCAAGATATGAAGGCGATAGAACAAGTCTTCGCGGAAACGACCTGCGTCGACTTCTTTTTGGAGGTCTTTGTTGGTTGCGGAGATGATGCGCACATCGACTTTGATCGGCTGTTCACCACCAAGGCGCTCGAATTCTTTTTCTTGGAGGACACGCAAGAGTTTGACTTGGACGGTTTGAGAGATATCGCCGATCTCATCGAGAAAGATCGTGCCTTTGTCGGCAAGTTCAAAACGCCCAAGCTTGCGCTTGATGGCGTTGGTAAACGCCCCTTTCTCGTGACCGAACAACTCGCTTTCCAACAAAGTCTCTGGCAAGGCGCTACAATTAATCTTGATGAAGGGGCCGTCGTGTCGGGGGCTGAGATCGTGGATCGCTCGTGCGACAAGCTCTTTGCCCGTCCCTGATTCGCCGAAGATGTGGACGGTGGAGTCGGAGGCGGCGACTTTCCGCAGCAATTTGAACACCCGCTGCATCGGTTCGCTGTCTCCGATGATCTCCTTTGTACCGTAAGGTGCGGCGATCTCGTCACGCAACAGCTTGTTTTCTTCGTTGAGGCGAGCGTTCTTTTGTACCCATTCGCGGGCTTCGAGGGCTTTGTTGACTTTTACGCGCAACAACTCCATCGAAAAAGGCTTGGTGATAAAGTCGAATGCCCCTGCTTTCATCGCATCGACGGCCACTTCGATCGTGCCAAAGGCCGTGACGACCATCACAAGGACGTCGGGATCTTTGGCTTTGATCGTCTTTAATACGCTCAGCCCATCCATATCGTCCATCTTGAGATCGGTGATTACAAAGTCCGTTTCTTCGGGGCGAAACAGAGCGACGCCTTCTTTTCCACCCGAAGCTACATCGACTTTGTGTCCCATTTTGCGGATGGTGTACGCCATGCCTTCGCGCATGGTGTCGTTGTCGTCGATCACCAAGATTCTCGCCATATCGGTCTCCATGATGCCGTTCGTCTGGGCCTGTTGGCAGGCTTTACGTTAACTGGCTGCGATATCGAGGCGATCGGAATCTTCGGAGCTTTCTTCGGGGATGGCTTCGGGCGGATAGATGCAAACGGTGTAGATCTTGTCGGCGCGGAAGATCCACGACTGGCTTTTGACATCTACACAACTCCACATCGACGGTTCAGGCCGCTGCATCGCACTTTGGATCTCGTTCATGATCTCTGCGGGGCTTTTGTCGGATTGGATCTTGATGTAGGCGGGTTGGGCTTCTGATTCGTGGCGGATAAAGATGCGGTAGATCTGGCTCACGGTGGTCTCCTCAAGGCTAGGTGGATCGGGAATCATACGCGGCTTTTGTGCGATGCGCCGCTTGGCCCTTGCGACGTGCATTTGCACAGTTGTTTTGCATCGTCTTTTGCGCAAAGAGACCGCCAGCCTACTCGCTCTGCGAAGGAAAGACAAGACAGCATCTTGTGATCTTGGGAGGGCGGGGCATGGGGTGATCGAGCAAAGTTCAGGGGGATTGGGGAGAGATCAAGAGTGTTTGATTGGGCGAAGGGTTGGGGATCTCGCGTTCGATCTTGTCGCCCCAAGAGATCGAGAGGCGGCCTAATTGTTTGGTTTCACCGAGCGGGATGGGCAAAAAGATATCGGGTTGATCGGGCCCTGTGGCACCTGCTCCGATCTCGCGCAACAACCGCAATCCGTCCATCTGCAAGCGCACACGTGCGCCCCACGCAGAGCGGTTGCCTTGGATACCGCGCAAAGCCAAACGCAAAGAAGGATGCGTAGAGGGCGGAGTGATCGCCCTCACGGTGTTTGAGGCTTGGATGCCGTATAGCGAGGCGCGCCCTGTGACAAGCGGATCTCCAAGGCCAAACACGCTGATCCCTTGGGGGGAACCGACGATCTTTGTGGCATCCAACCATGTGACTCCGCGAAGGTTTTTCCATAAAACAGGTGGGGCGTTTTCTCGCAAGCACAGGAGATCCATATACGGGTCTCCATCGGCATCTATCCACATCAAGCCTCGGATATCTTGGGCATCGTGAGTGACCCGCGAGGCAAAGCGCCAGCCACGCCCCGGGATCTGATGCAGCGTGACAAGATGCAAACGCGCATCGGTTGGGGCTTTGGGAGCGCGGCCCACCGTTGCATCCGCATCGGCTTCTCCAACACCCACAAACACAAGATCGAGATCGCCGTCGAGATCGACATCGTAGCGTCCGACATGCAGCCAACGCACACGCGCAAGTCCCGGCAGTGCGGGCTGGAGTCCTGTGCGTTCAAAACCGCCCTTGCCATCGCCCCAAAGGACATAAGGTTCGCCTTCTTCGGGCAAGACCACCAGATCAGCATAACGATCACCGTCCAGATCGCTTGCGAGGGCTTGGTGAGGAGGGCCGATCTCTTTGGGGGTCGGGCCTGCTTCATAACGCCCGTTTCGTCGCCATAAGATCCGACTCATCGCAGGGCGCTTGTCCAACAAAAGCAGATCCAATTGGCTGTCGCCATCAAAGTCTCCCGCCAAGATATCCAAGATATCAGAGGTCAGCCACGAGCCAAACGTCGCTAGATCGACGCTGTAGCGATCACCTCCCAGTGAACGCCAATACTCCCATCCCAAGGGGCGGCGCACCAAGATATCCGCCACTCCGTCCCCATCCATATCCCACACTCGCAACCGTTCAGGTGGAGTGCTTGCGTCTTGTCCGATCACTACGGGCTTTCCGCCGCTTTCCATATCGCGCCAAAGCAACAGCCTTGAACGCTCTGCAATCAACCACGCGGGTTGTCCGAATCCTTCGGGATCGAGCATCGCACTCACCACGGGAACAATCGGTTGTTTTGGAAGATCCCGATATCTCCAAGGCTCGATTACTCCGTAGTAGGCGGTTTCTAGGTTCGAGAGCAGATTTTGCAGATCAAAGGCGCGTACTGTCACGATCAGATCGCGTTGAAGGCCGAAGGGACCGACATAACGTAGCCAAGGGCCATCCATCAAGCTGTATTCGATGCGCCCAGACTCCGAGGATTCGATCTGTATATCGGTGGTGTTGGGCAAGTATACCCCCGATACTGGGGAGATCTGAAAGCGTGGAGGAAAGTTGTAGGTGGCTTCTTGGATCGGTTCACGGTTTCCCCACGGATCGATCGAGAAAAAGCGCAGCGTGGTATCGGTGGTGATCGCGATGGGAGCGAGATAACGAGCGGAAGACTCGTTTGGATCGGTGCCGTCAAGTGTGTAATGGACGGTAGCGGGTTTGTCTGTAAGCAGCGTGATCTGTTGGACGGTGCGGTAGTTTCCTGTGCCGGGTTCGGCCCAACTTTGCGCAAACAGCCCATCGATGGAGTAGTCGGCTTGTCCAACAAAACCGCGTCTTCCTTCGGCGTCGATTGCTACGAATCGTAAGGTCGTCGAGGCCCAGATCGCAAGCGGTGAAGAGTAGAGCAGTCCGTGCTTTTCGTTTGGTGTGCTGCCGTCGACGGTGTAATAGATGTTGGCGGGTCGCTCGCTTTGCAAAGTGACGGTGGCTCCGATACGAAGGCGACCTCCTGCGGGGCGCGCTTCGCTGCGGGGCCCGATCTCGGTGGGAGTCGTGGGGCCGCAAGCGCACGCCCACCACCACGCGATGAGTTGCAACAGCCCCATCCAGCGGGATGCTGTGGGTCGCAGCACAGAAAAAGGCTTTTGGTGTCGGTGTGAGCGGTGTATAGGGAGGCCCTCAGAGCGGAGTGATCGGTGGTGCGTGGCGAGAGCTTGCTTTCGAGCCACCCCCGCACCTTGTTGGATCGGTTGCACCACCTGTTTGTGCATGACTAGAGCTTGCTTTCGATCTCCAGATCAAGAGAGGCATGAGAGAGGATGCGCAAGGCCCGTCCATCGCGTTCGAGGATGCCGCGTTTTTCGAGCTCGGAGAGCACGCGGTTGATGGTTTCGCGGCTGGTGCCGAGCATGGACGCGATCTCTTGTTGGGAGGGGAGTTTGGGGATGAGAAAGCCTTCTTCGGTTTCTTGGCCTTGTTCTTTGGAGAGATCGAGGAGGTAACGTGCGACACGCCCGTATACATCGAGCAAGACGAGATCGCTGATCACAGCATCGGCTTTGCGCAGGCGTTCACAGAGCTTTTGCATGACGTTGAGCATGATGCGGGGATTGTCTTCGACGACGCGCATAAAGTCTTCGCGTTCGAGGGCATAAAGCAAGGTGGATCTGAGTGCGATCACGCTCGCAGATCGGGGGTTTTGATCGAGCAAGGACAGTTCGCCAAAAAAGTCCCCTTCGTCAAGGATTGAGAGGATGACTTCGCGGCCTTGGTTATCGGAGAGGGCGACTTTAACGCGGCCTTCAGCGATCAAGTAGAGTGTTTGACCGAGGGTTCCGACTTCGACGACGGGTTGGCCGCGTACGCACTTTTTAGGCCGAAGCATCGGGATCATCGGCCCGAGATCTTCTGCGCTGATCCCTTCAAACAGAGTGACACGGGAGAGCAAGTCGCGTGGTTGAAAACCTTTTGTACTCATGGTTTGATCATCCTTCTGAAAAAACAAGCGCAGCAGCGACCGAAAGAAAAGGCACACAGCCAGAAAGGGCGTGTCGAGCGATCAGGCATCTTGGCCCGTGCTCGGCGGGAGAGTGAAAAAGGGGTGCGTTGCGTCGGTTGCGAGTTCCCTACGTCTTTTGGAAGGCTGAAAGCCAGCAAAGCACTCCCCGTTGTAGCCGATGTTGTGCGGATTGCAAAGAAGAATGCGTGGTCTTGCTGCAAAAAGGCAGTCCGTTGTGCTTGCTTGTCGTGGGCAACGGTGTTAATCATCAGCGCGTTTTGGGGCGGTGTGTCTGATGGCGTACGCTTTGGGTGGAATGGTTGTGGAGTGTTGGTTGCGTCGATAGACAGGGCGTGAGCATCTTGATTATGGGCGGCTAGTACAAGCCTTTTGGATCGCGATTCGGGAGCCTTCTTTGCGATGGAGTGTAGAAGGCGTGGAGCATAGGGAAATGACACAAATCGAAAAGAAAACAGTCGATATCCGCGCAGAACGTTCGCGGCGACAACCGTTGTTGCGCAAGCCTGCTTGGTTGCGCAGCCAGATCCCTGCGGGAGAAAACTTTGCGGCGATCAAAGATCGCCTGCATTCGGGCGGATTGCACACCGTCTGTGAAGAAGCGCGTTGTCCGAATCTTGGGGAATGTTGGAGTGGTGGAACAGCCACGTTTATGGTGATGGGCGACGTTTGCACGCGTGGTTGTCGGTTTTGTGCGGTCAAGACGGGAAAACACGGCGTTGTTCTGGATCAGGACGAACCTCGTAAAGTTGCAGAATCCGCACAGGCGATGAAGCTAGATTATGTGGTGATCACTTCGGTGGATCGGGATGATCTGCCAGATGGCGGAGCCGATCACTTTGCCAAGGTGATCCGAGAAGTGTTCGCGCTCTCTCAAGATCGCATCATGGTCGAAGTCTTGACGCCGGATTTCCAAGGTGATCTCGCGGCCATCGAACTTGTCGCCGCTGCCCAACCCACCGTATTTGCCCACAACATCGAGACGGTTCGCCGTTTGACGAGGCGCATCCGTGACGCCCGTTGCAACTACGATCAATCGTTGCAGGTATTGGCTCATGTCAAAAAGGTGCAGCCTCGGATCGTGACCAAATCTGCGTTGATGCTCGGTTTGGGCGAACAAGACGATGAGATCTACCAATCGATGGATGATCTGTTGGCCGCAGGCGTGGAGATCTTGACCATCGGGCAATATCTGCAACCCACCCTCAAACACCTCGCGGTTGAGTCTTTTGTACCTCCCGAAAAATTCGATGCGTTTGCAGAAGAAGGCCGCAAGCGCGGCTTTGCCTTTGTTGCCGCAGGACCGATGGTGCGAAGCTCGTATCGTGCGGGTGAATTGTTCATCCAGCACCTTGTCCGCGAGCGCAAGGCGACACAAGCATAAGCGGCTTTGTTTGAAGCTTTGATAAGCTGTTTTGCTCGAAGTGTTTCGTGGAGTGAGCGCGTTGGTGGTTCATACGCGCCCAACATCCGTGAGATCGGCATGGGTGCAAGATAATGCAAACCCTTCGTTTCGGATTCTTCGCGGTGGTGGCTTGGCTCGGATGGGCTTGGATGCCTGTTTGTGCGCAGCCTCAAACCACTCCACCAACCTCCAAGCCGATCTCACAAACCACTCCACCCCTCTTGAAGCCGATCTCGCAAACCACTCCATCCCCCTCCCCAAAGCCGACGACACAACCCACCTCCGAAAAGGCCGATGCTTTTGCGGTGGGCGTGCAACACTGCCGCGATTCAGAATGGGAAAAGGCCTTGAGCTTTTTTTTGATGCAAAAGCGCCAATCTTTGCTGGAGCTTTCGTTGCCTGATCGTGTGCGGCTGTTTGCTTTTTTGGGTGTGATCTACGCCAATCTGTTGCAGTCTGTCGAAAGTCGGGATGCTTTTGAAAAGGCGCTGCTGTTGGATCCTTGCGCACGTTTGCCTGCATTGCGCTCCATTGCCCCGCAGATCCGTGTTGCGTTTGCTTCGGTGCAATCGGGGTTTGCGCGAGCTTGTGCGCGGCAGATCCAAGAGCAAGCCCAAGCCTTGGCACGAAAGCATCGTCCCAAAGCTCCCTTCGAGTCAAATCCCCCCCTGCAAAAAGCACTGATTGACCCGATCCTTCGGCCTTCGAAAGCCATGCACCTCTCGGCTTGGATCGTGACGGCTGTGGGTGGTGCGGCCTTGGCTGTCGGCTGTACATTCGGTGGGTTGGCGCTTTTGGATGATGTACAGCGTCAACAATCCCCCTACACCCTCGACGGAACACAACAATACCTTCGACTCGCACAGCAAGCCCAAGAGCGCGCATGGGCCGCCAATGTGCTGTATGGTGTCGCGGGTGCTTTGTTGTTCACAGGCTTTGCGCTGCATATCTCCAAGTGGGTTCAAGAAAGCGCTGCTTCTTCCGAACGCACGTTGTCGCCCCCTCAGCCTCGGACGGTGCTGTATGGCAGTGACTAAACCCCATTCCATCGGGCTGCTTTTGTTCATCGCCCTAGCCTCGGCTGATCGCCATCGCTTGTTCGCTCGGTTTTTGAGGGCCTTGATCGGGCTAGGCTTGATCTGGGCTTGGGGGGCAGGATGCTTTATCTCGCCCGTCGATACGAGGTGTCGGCCTTGTGCAGAACAGATCGCCTGTGGGGAAGCCTTTTTGTGCATCGCAGGGCGCTGTCAGCCTCGTGAACAGGAACCCATCGACTGCACGACATGGGAATCCCCTGTTTCCGATGCCGCAGAGTCCGTCCTCCCGCACGACATCGACGCACACGATACCCAACGCGATAGCTAGGCTTCGTCGGTCAAGCGGGGTCGGCTCGGTTTGGTGGGGCGCTGCTTG
>CAUJFU010000122.1 GCA_963169055.1 Myxococcota bacterium | reverse complement strand
GGTTGCAGCGCGGAGCAACCAATCGAGCGAAGGGATCGGACTAGCCGCCGATGCGACGGGGGGATTGTATGCGGTGGGCCATTTTCGTGGGGATCTTCGCCTTGGGACGCAGAGTTTCACCACCGCAGGTCCGCAAGAACAAGCGGTCTTTGTTGCGCGGATCAATCCGAGTGGTGCGGTGACTTGGGCGCTTTCGGCGGACAGCGATCAAAACGACACAGTGATCGGGGTCCACGCCGATGCACAAGGCGTTGCGACCGCCGGAACTTTTCGTGGGACAGGGTTTCAGATCGCCAGCCGCTTGCTTTCCAACCCACAGCCCGGCACTGCCCAAGGGTGGATCGCTTACTTCGATCACAGCGGCGTTTTGCGATGGGCGCAAAAGATCGCCTCCTCTTCCGCAGAAGTCCAAATCAAGGCGATATCTCCTGCTTTGCGAGGAACCGTGTTTGTCTTGGGGGCTTATACGGAAAAGTTGACCTTTGAGGATGGCACACAGCTACAAGGGATCAGTGGCCGTCAGAGCGGGTTTGTGGCGCAGTTTGACACGACAGGAAAGCTTCTGTTGGCGCAAAGTCTTTCTGGTGGCGGGGATGTCTCGCCGTTGAGTCTTGCGGTCTCGGATGTTGGGGATATCTTGGTGGTGGGGCGCTTTGTCCAAAACCTCCAAACGCCGCCTTTGACAGGGCTACAAAGCCCCTCCGAAGCGTTGTTTGCCGCACAAATGGATGCCAAAGGACAATTCGTTTGGGCGCGCATCCTTTCGACACAGTCGGATGTGGCGATCCAAGCAGCGCAAAGCGCCACACAACGGTGGTTTTTGTTGGGAAGCTTTGTGCGCAGCTTTTCGTTGGATGGACAATCCGTTCAAGCGCTACACGCCGAAGGAACGAAAAGTTTGTTTGTGACGTATCTCGACGGGAAAGGGCAGGCCCGTTGGTTGACCAGCGCCAGCAGCCCAAGCGCAGAAGCCCTCGAACCCTCGGCGTTGTGGGCGGATACGTCTGGAAACGCTTATGTGGGTGCTTCCATGCGTGCAGAAACCCGATGCGGCGCAGCAACCGCCCAGATGGTCGGAAAACAGCAAGATCTTTTGGTCTGGAAGATCTCGCAACCTTGAGAGAAAAAGAGATAAGGCGGGTCGATGGTACGGAGACAAGGCAACGAACGAAGTGTGCGGCAGATCGGGCATCCTCTTTTGAGCAGGCTGTTGGTGGGGGTGGGATCGGTCGTTTTGTTGGTGAGCGCGTTGTGGAGGTGCGGACTTCCGCCGCATCCATGTGTGCGATGTTTCGCGGATGCGGAATGTCCAGCGGGTGGCCGTTGTGTGGGGGGATTTTGTCGTCAAGAAGGGGATCTCCATCAGTGCCGCGCAGTTTCGTCTGAACAGGTCGAGGATATCCCCGAAGGTTCGGGAAACGAAGGTGTCTGTCGCCCCGGGATCCAGCGTGAATGTTATACAGGGCCATCGGGGACGTTGGCGGTGGCGGCTTGCAAGGCGGGTGTTCAAATCTGCGAAATCAACGGGCGTTGGGGGGAATGTTTGGGAGAGGTCTTGCCGCAAAAAGAAGTGTGCAACGATATCGACGATGATTGCGACGGCAACGTGGATGAAGGCTTCCAACAAAAAGGAGCGCTGTGTCAGGTTGGGCGCGGAGATTGCCTTGCGACGGGGCGTTTGGTTTGCGATGCCAACGGTCAGGATCTGCGCTGCGATGCAAAGCCGGGTGTGGCCAGCGCAGAAGTTTGTGACAACAAAGACAACGATTGCGATGGATTGGTCGATCAAGATGTCTTTCGCCCGTGTTATCAAGGGCCTGCTGACACCAAAGACAAAGGCATCTGCCGTTCAGGGGTCGAGATCTGCACCAACGGAGTCTGGGGGCCTTGCTTGGGCGAGCGCACTCCCCAAGTCGAACAATGCAACGGCCTTGACGATGATTGCAACGGACAGATCGACGAGATCGCTTCTTGTTCTTGTACGGCAGGGCAAAGCCGTGAATGTTTTGGTGGAGACCCCGACAAGATCGGAAAAGGTGTCTGCAAGCGCGGTATCCAAGTTTGCGATCAGACCGCTTTGCGATGGGGGCCTTGTATCGGCGAAGTCACCCCTCAACCCGAACGCTGCGATTCTTTTGATAACAACTGCGACGGAAGCATCGACGAAAGCGACCCGTTGGTTGGGACGGCTTGCTTTTTGGCGGATCGAAAAGGCCGATGCCAAGAGGGAAAATGGGCTTGTGTGGGCGGCGCTTTGACATGCCAACAGGCCATACAACCCACCACCGAGATCTGCAACGGCGTGGATGACGATTGCAACGGATTGACCGACGAAGACGACCCGCAGCGTGGCGACGTCTGCCAAGTCTTTAACCGCCAAGGCTTGTGTGCGCTAGGGCGGTTGCGTTGTGAAAAAGGCCAGCGTTTGTGCGAACAGATCTACAAACCCCAACCCGAGATATGCAACGGGTTGGACGACAATTGCGACGGCAAGATCGTCGAACAATGCAGTTGGGCGCTTGCGGCGGATGGTGATGCGTTGCGCGTCGAGGATCTCCAGCTACGTTCAAACGGCGAACTGGTCTGGTTGGTCAGCTTCCAAGAAAAGGCCACACTCTTGGGCCGTCCCCAAACCAACGCAGGAGGCCGCGCTACGGCGGTGATCAAAGTCACCACAGACGGCACGCTACAATGGATCAACGTGCTTGGGTTGGCAAAGGCCCAAGGCGGCGGCGATACCGTGTTGCGCAGTTTGGCCATTGATGACGTCGGAAATCTCTATCTGGTCGGTTGGTTTACGGGACAGACTCAAATCGATCAAACCCGTTTGACCGCACGTGGCGACAAAGATGTCTTGTTGGTCTCCCTCAATGATCGCGGCAAGCTGAATTGGGCCCAATCTCTCGGTGCAGCGCAACGCGAAGAAGCCACTTCGGTGGTGTGGGACAAAAAGGCAGGGTTGTTTGTGGCAGGCGTCTTTCAAGGGCAAACCGATCTTGGAGGCCGCACGCTCAACTCGGGCAAAAACAGCGAAGATATCTGGGTGGCGCGGTTTTTTGGCCAAGGTCAAATCGATTGGATCAACACGGTTAGCGGAGACAGCGATGCAGCGGGCGCTTTGTTGGCTTTGGATCAAGATAGCAAACTGTACTTGGCCGGAGAATTCGTCAATGTCGCCCGATTTAGCGAGGGATTCAACCTCAATTCTTATGGAGGCGCACAAGGCCGCGATGTCTTTGTTGCGCAGCTAAGCGCAGCAGGCGGGTTTTTGTGGGCCAAAGTCTTTGGTGGCGAAAAGCCCGATGCTCTAGCTTCTTTGAGTACAGGTTTGGGATCTGTGTACCTTGGCTTGTCGTTTGTGGACGATCTCAAAGTCAACGCCCAAACCACCTTCCAACAAAGCGGAGAACACGGGGCAAGTTTGTTGGTGGACAACAAAGGTATCGCCCAATGGACCGTGATCTTTGGAGGAAAAGGTTCGTCGCGTTTGCTCGGCACAAACCCCGTGCAGGGCGGGATGGTGGCGGTGGGGATGTTTCGCGGCGAACTGCAAGTCGGCAGCCTGCGCCTGAGCGGGCCGACAGACAAAGACGCCATGTGGTGGGCGCGCTTCGATGTCACAGGCGGCGTCACATGGTTGCGTATGCTCCAATCCAGCCTATCCATCGAGGCGCAGCGCGTGGTCGTCGACACCGTCGGCAACCTCTACCTCACAGGCCCATTCTCCGGCAACGTCACCTTCGACAAAACCACCCTTCCATCCAAAAACAACACCAACAACCTCTTCCTTGTAAAGTCCGCCCCCTAATCACTTCCCTCCGCTTATGGGGTTTATGGGGATCGTGGGGTTTGGTTCGGTTGGTTCGGTTGATGTGGGGCTCCACCCCACGCCCCGCGAGAGGGCTTCGCCCTCTTGACCCCGTATCGGCGGAACAAACAGGCGTTTTTCAAACCAACGGCTGCGCCGCTTGGGCGTTGCACGAACGCGTCTTTTTTACGGCGTCGCTTTTCGTGGCTTATACGAAATCCGAAAGATGTGTGATCGAAGGGTAGGTGCAATTCGCTGTAACTGCCCTGTGGTTGGGCAGCCACAGGGGGCTGCCCCTACGTTTTTCGATCACGCAATGGGCGGATTTCGGATTATCTGGAAAAACCCCGCCAACCACTGTGGAGAGGTTTGAGGGAAGGAAATATCTCCGCCAACCACGGTGGACGGGTTTTGGGGAAGGAAATATCTCGCCAACCACGGTGGACGGGTTTTGGGGAAGGAAATATCTCCGCCAACCACGGTGGACGGGTTTTGGGGAAGGAAATATCTCGCCAACCACGGTGGACGGGTTTTGGGGAAGGGAAGATGTACGACTTATACGAAATCCGCCCTTTGTGATCGTACAGACGGAGGGGCAGCAAGGTGTGGCGAACACTCGGACACATCGTATGTAAAGCCCATCCAGCGGGGGGGTTCTGGCATGGGCAGATTTCGTATCACCCCACGGGCATCGGGTGAAGAAATGATACTGAAATGACATACCGATACGAAAAAGGCCGAGGTTCTGGCGCGGGCGGGTAGCGAACCGCACCTAAAAAGGCTTGATTCTTCACGCTTTCCCTTTTCCGCTGCGTCATACGAAATCCCTCAACCACACTTCTCTTGGCTCTCGTATCACTGATAAAGTCCCCCCGTGTTCGCGGGATTTCAAGCGATGCAGTCGTTGGTTTGAACGCCTTGGCTCGTTTCGCCGATACGGGGTCAAGGGGCGAGAGTCCCTTGCGGGGCGTGGGGTGGAACCCCACAAAAAACAACAGGTGTTTTGAGAGAGCAGGCAAGCGGGTTATTCATCGTCTTTTTTCTTGGTGCATTGGGCGTTGCAGGCTTTGGAGAAGCCGTTGCGGCAAGCGAGGCGAAAGAGTTTGAGGGCTTCGGTGCAGTTGGGGTCGGTGCCGCGCCCGTATTTGTTGAGTAGGCCGAGGCCGTAGCAGCTACGGGGTTGTCCGAGAGCGCAGGATTTGCGAAAGAAGAAGGCGGATTCTTCGTAGCCTTCGAGGTCAAGGGTGGGCAATTCGTAGAGTTGATTGAGTTGTTCGCAAGCGGGGACGTGTCGCAAGAAGCAGGCTTGTTTGAGATGTTTGTGTCCTGTGTTGTCGTTGCGCAGGGTGGGGGATTTGAGGTAGACGTTGGCGAGGTGGAAGCAGCTTTGGGGGTCTTTTTGTGTGCATCCGAGGCGAAGGTGGTGGGCGGCTTGTTCCCATTGGACGGGGGTTCCGATACCGCGCATATAGGCGAGTCCCGTGTTGAGGCAGCCTTGGACGAGTTTGTTTTGACAGGCTTGGCGGAAAAGTAGGAAGGCGTTTTCGTTATTTTGGGGAGCGCCGTCGCCTTGGGCGTACATGACGCCAAGGTTGAGACAAGCGTTGGCGTGTCCTTTGTCGCAGATGGTTTTGTAAAGGGCGATGGCTTGGGCGGGATCGCGAGGAGTGCCGCGCCCTTTTTGGTGGTGGATGGCAAGATAAAAGCAGGCATCGGGTTGTTGTATGCGGGTGCAGGCTTGTTGAAAGGCGCGGGTGGAGGCTTGGAGATCGCGGGGGCCGCCAAGGGCGTCAGCGTAAAGGTGTCCGAGAGGTGTGCAAGAGAGGTGTTGTCCGCGAGCGCAGGCTTGTTGGAGGATATCACGGGCTTGTTGGAGTCGACTGGGTGTGCGCGGGGGTCGTAAGAGCAAGTTGCCCGCCCCAGCGCATCCTTGGGCTTCTCCCATCTCACAGGCTTGGGTGAGGTATTGGATGGCGTCTTGAAAGGTTTTGGGTTTTTTTGCAAGGAGTGCGCCCATGCCGTAGCAGCCGCGTGGTTCTTTCATCTCGCAAGCTTTTTTGAGGAAAGTGCGTGCGCGCTGGGGGTTGGGTAAGGTGCGTTTGCCGGTCAGATAGAGCGCGCCAAGCTGAAAGCAGCGCACCTTGTCATCAAGGTGACATTCTCTCCAGAGGTGGCACATGGCGCGGTCAAGTTCGGGGCAAGGAGGGATCTTGCTTTCTTTTTCGGCGGTGGTGAGTTCACCCGGGGCGAGTGCGCCTGTGTCTTTGACTTCGTTGGGGCGGCAAGCGATAAGGCTGCACAACACTGCGGCGAGCCAGACAGAGCGTAGGAGAGGCTTTGCGGGGTGAGTGTGCATAGGGCGGTGTCTCCGTGGGTATAGGGGCGCGTTGATGCCGTTCGCAACGGCATCTCGAACGGCATGATATGGGCTTTTGGGCGAGTTGCGAAGAGGGCTTGGGTTGTTTTTAGCACCATAGGAGGGGATTGCACAACCTTGTTGTTTTGTGGTGTGGAGTCGCTTTTGGCGTATAAGGTTTTTTCTATCGTACGGGCGTGGGTTGTGGAGGTGTGCGGTGTTGAATCAAGGTTGGTTGTACCAAGAACGTGTTCCGAGGGATTTTGCGGGGTGGAGTGTGTTGGCGTATTATGCGAAACGGTATCGGCACTCGGAGGCGTCGGTGTGGGAGGCACGTATTGTTGCGGGGGAGGTGCGGGTGGAGGGGCGGGTGGTTTCGCCGATGTACTTGTTGCGTGCGGGGGAGTCGTTGTGTTATGCGCGGCCTCCGTGGGAAGAACCCGATGTTCCGTTAGAGATAGAGGTGTTGTACGAAGATG
The DNA here is from genome assembly GCA_963169055.1 of Myxococcota bacterium. GTDB lineage: Bacteria > Myxococcota_C > UBA6777 > UBA6777 > UBA6777 > JAKLKB01. The sequence goes on along the minus strand of CAUJFU010000122.1, from coordinate 4,285 downwards.
CCGAAGTGTTGGCGGTGGCGAAGCCTTCGGGGTTGCCCGTGATGCCAGCGGGAGGATTTTTGCAGCACACCTTGTGGTGGCAGATGCGACAGCGTTATCCGAAAGAGCCGCCGATTCCTGTGCATCGTTTGGGGCGAGGAACGTCGGGGATCTTGTTGTTGGCGCGCACAGCGCAAGCGCGAGCGAGTTTGAGCCAACAGTTGCGCCAAAGTACCGCAGGCCATAAGCCGATGCGCAAGTCGTATCGGGCGTTGGTGGGAGAAAGCGATCTGCCCGCGCAATTTGTGGTGGACGCGCCGATCGGCAAAGTGGAACATCCGCTGCTTGGGCAGATCTACGCGGCGCATCCGCAAGGAGCGTATGCTTATAGCGAAGGGCGGGTGTTAGGGCGACGATCAGGGGAAACGCTGGTGGAGATGATCATCGCAACGGGACGTCCGCATCAGATCCGCATTCATTTGGCGGTGATGGGTTTTCCGTTGCTTGGCGATCCGCTCTACGGTGTGGGCGGCCAAGTGATCCTCTCGGAAGAGTTGCGCGGATCGGAAGGTGCGGAGATATCCGAGGATGAGCGTGTCGCTTTGCCGGGAGATGGGGGGTATGCGCTTCATGCTTGTCAGGTGGTCTTCCAACATCCCCGCACCCTCGAAATCATGGAGATCCATTGCGCCCCCCCCACAAAGCTCGCATGGTAGGGGCTTTGGGCCTTTTTGTTGGGCGTAGATGCTATTTGGGGGTGGGTTTGGAGGTGGGTTTGGAGGTGGGCGGATCTTCGGGGAAGATGACGGGGTCGTCGCAATCTTCGGGGGGTTGGTTGGGGGAGGCGGGTTTGCCTGTGATGCAATCGGCAGCGGGTTTGGAGGTGGGTTTGGCGGCGGGATGAGAGGTTGGGGATAGAGGCCGAGAGGTTGGGGGTTTGGCGGGTTTGGGTGAAGAGGCGAGCGGAGTGTTGCAGAGCAGCGTAAGCCCGAAGAGGACGGAGATGAGGGAAAAGGTGGGTGTATCGCATTTTGTTGAAGGCATGTCGTTGTTACCGAGTCAATGAGGTGCTACTTGTTGGAAAACTCCCGTGTTCGCGGAAGTTCAAGCGACAGAGCTGTTGGTTTGAAAACCCTGTGATCTGTTCGCCCTCACGGGGTCAAGGGGGCTAAGCTCCCTTGTGGGGTGTGGCGTCACACCCCACAAAACCAAGAGGTGATACCAGTTTGGCATAGATCGACTGCATTGGCTTAGAAGTCTGGGGAAAGCATTTCACCGAAGGCATGGGCTTGTTCGAGCAGTTTTTCTTGAATGGCGGGTTCTGTCATGGAGTGTCCAGCGCAAGGGATGATGTGGAAGTCGGCTTCGGGCCAAGCGCGGTGGAGATCCCATGCGGAGATGGCAGGGCAGACGATATCATAGCGCCCTTGGACGATGACTGCGGGGAGATGACGGATCTTGTGTACGTTTTCGATCAACCAATTGTCGGTTTCAAAGAAGCCACCGTTGACGAAGTAGTGGCATTCGATGCGAGAGAAGGCGAGGGCTTCGGGGGCGTTTTCAAAGCGGCCAAGGTAATCGGCGGGGATGTAGAGTCGGCTGGTGCGAACTTCCCAATGCGCCCAAGTTCGGGCGGCATGGAGTTGGACGTTGGTGTCTTCGTTCGTGAGGCGTCGATAATAGGCTTTGATCAGGCTTGTGCGTTCGGAGGGCGGGATGGGAGCGAGGAAGTCTTCCCAATAATCGGGGAAGATGGTGCTTGCGCCGCCTTCGTAGAACCAATCGAGTTCTTGGGGTCGCAACAAAAAGATGCCGCGCAAGATCAAGCCCAAGCAGCGATCGGGGTGAGTGATGGCATAAGCGAGGGAGAGGGTGGAACCCCAGCTTCCGCCAAACAACAGCCAGCGTTCGATGTGGAGTTTGCGTCGGATGGTTTCGATATCTTCGACAAGGTGCCAAGTGGTGTTTTCGCGCAATTCGGCGTGGGGTAGGCTATGGCCGCACCCGCGTTGATCAAAGAGGATGATACGGAAGCGTTCGGGGTCGAAAAAGCGGCGGCAGATCGGGGAAGTTCCACCGCCCGGGCCGCCGTGAACGAAGAGGACAGGGATCCCGTTGGGGTTTCCGCATTCTTCGAGGTAGAGGGTGTGAAGGGAAGAGACGGGCAAGAATTCTTGTCGGTAAGGTTCGATATGAGGGAAAAGACTACCTGTCATAAATTAAGCCTGTCCGCGCAAAAGGTGAGCAAAGTGGGGGATCTGGATCACATCTTCGAGCAAGGATTCGGGATTGGGTGTGTGTGGCATATCGAGGCGAACGACGACAGCTTCGGGGAAAGCGCGCAAGAAAAGGTTGCAGAGGTTGGGTTCGTTGTCAAACACAGCGACGACGTCGCCGGCTTGTCGGAGGTGATCGACGACGGATTGTTTGTAGATGCTGTCGCCGATCTTGAAGTTGGGTTTGAGGATGATGCGTGTATCGACAGTGCCGATGGGAAAGCCGTCGCGTTGGAGGGTTTGGATGGTTCCGATCAGCATATTGGGGGCATCGCGTCCCGTCAGATAGGCGGGGATGGCTTGGGCTTGGTAGACGCGGATGACAAATTCGACGGCCCCTTCGGTGGGGAGATCGTGGAGGAGGTAGGAGTTGGTAAAAAAGCGATCGAACCAGAAGTTTTGGATCTGCTTTAACAAAGCTTCGTCGTCGATGCCGACGCTACGGAGGGTATCGGAGACGCCGTAGAGGATATCGCGTGCGGCGAGTTGTTCGATCTTATTGAGGAGGCGGGGTTGTTCAAAAGCGTGTTGGTGGGCGAATTCTTGAAGAATTCGCAAGGTACGGGGAGCGTTGTTGTAGAGCGTGCCGTCGAGATCAAAAACGATCAACGGATCGCGTCCTTGTTGACGGGTTTTTTCGATCTTCTCTAAGATTCGTGCGAGGATGGTACTCATCGTTCGGCCTCTTTGTCGTCAGCGCGTTGCAGGTTCGTGGGGTGAGCATACCAAGGCAAGGCGTTTTGTGCAAAGGGTCTTGCGCAAAGAATCGGTGAAAGCCAAAGCAAGGCTGTTTTTTGCAGACAGGGCTTGCGCGGTTGCCAAAAAAACCCGTGTTCGCGTTGCTTGAAGCGACAGAGTTGTCCGTTTGGAAAACCATTGGTCTCTTCGCCGATACGGGGTCAAGGGAGCCGCGCTCCCTTGTGGGGTGTGGGGTGAAACCCCATAAAAACCATTGAACTGCGTAAGTTCTGTGTAGAGTGAAGCTCGTGTCGGGCCATCCTGTTTTGAGCAAAAGGTAGTCGAGCAAAGGAGCGGTGGATGCAAGGTTTTCGTTTGGGACCGATCGATCTGGGGGTTTCTTGGAAGTTGTTGATGTCTTCAGCGATCAAGTCGTTGAAGTTTCCGTCGCTGCCGAGGGTGACGTGTGATCGTTGTTGGATGGCGGCGTGTGGTTATTTCGATGAGCGCGCCAAGTGTTGCACGATCTATCCGATTGTTCCGAATTTTTTGATGGGCGAGATCGTGGAGCGTGGGCAATCCGAAGGAGCGCAAGATCGGGTGGTGGAAGATTGGCTGCGGGGGGGGCGGATGGGTCCGATGTTTTCGGAGACACCGCCGCTGTTGGCGGAGCGTTATGACAAGGAGCGGTACAAAGATCGAAAGAAGGTGCCGGCCTGCCCGCTGTTGGGGCAAGATGGGCGCTGCACGATCTACGAGCAACGCCCGTATGCTTGTCTGGCGTTTCAATGTTCGTATCCACCGAATCGTGAGATCATCGCCTTTTGGTTTGGACTGTCGAGCTACTTGATCATGTTGTCGTATCTGGTGGCTGAGTTCTTGATGGAAGAGATCGGGATGGAACGGGCGAAGTATCGGGAGCTTTGGCAAAGTTTGGGGGATGAGTCGGAGGCTTGGGAGGCGGATGATTTGCGGATGAAAGCGTCGTTTGCGTCGGCGTTGTGGCAAGGACAAGATCCCGAAGCGTTTGTGCGAGCGTGTTTTGCTTACTTGGTGGCGCACGAAAGCGATCTGCATCTGCGGATCGATGCGTACCGTCGGCGCACGCTGCGAGAGCGTTTGCCGAAGCTTGGTCGGTGGACATCGGAGCGAGAGCAAGCTTTGGCGCGAGAATGGTCAGCGCCTGCGGCTTGTGCGCCAGCATCGGCGTTTTGGGCGGTGGTACAAAAGGGCGAGTATGTGTTTTTCCAAGACAACGATTGGACGGTTGTCGAAGTGGAGGGGTTTTTGTTGTTTTTACACGAGCGAATGATGGCGGTTTATGCGGAGAATCCGGGGCTGGCTGGAGAATA
>CAUJFU010000121.1 GCA_963169055.1 Myxococcota bacterium | reverse complement strand
AACGTACCCCAGCAGCGTATCTTTTTTTTTTTCTTATACCCATCTCATAGGAATACCCACCTTGTTGATGCGCTTCTTTCGGTATGCTCTACGCCGAGCAACAATTCTGTTTGTGGCGTTGCTCGCCGCAAGTTTTTCTTTTGGTGCGAACTGCACACCCGGAACGACAGTCTGCGCTGAAAATTGCCCAAAGGGCGACAAAGGCGACAAAGGCGACAAAGGCGACCAAGGATCGGCTGGAAAAGATGGCCGAGACGGATTGCAAGGCCCCGCAGGAGCTACAGGCCCACAAGGCCCCGCAGGAGCGGCAGGCCCAGAAGGCCCAAAAGGCGACAAAGGCGAAGCGGGTACTTGCAACGCAACCAACTGTCAACAAGGCCCTGCGGGTCCTGCGGGTCCAGTTGGTCCCCAAGGGATTGCTGGCCCTTCTTGCACGATCGGACAAACAAGCACGGACAACAACGGCAACACAGTAATCACGTTCAACTGCGGTACAGCAAACACAAACGCTGTGTTTCGTACGACCCCCGCAGGAACGATCATCGCTTTTGCAGGGGAAAAATCGAAAATCCCTGCGGGGTGGTTTTTGTGTGATGGCCGCGAGATCTCTCGCACACAATACCAAGACCTCTTTTTGGCGATCGGTGTGGCGAACGGTGCGGGGGACACGGTGACGACTTTCAACATTCCCGATCTTCGTGGTCGTTTCTTGCGTGGAGTGGATGATGGTCAAGGCCGCGATCCCGACGCCTCAAAACGCACTGCTCCGGCCAATTTTAGCGGCACTCCTACCGGAAACGCGGGCGACAAAGTAGGCTCTACCCAAGGTGATGCACTGAAAATCCACGGACATGGAAATACCAAAGGAAATAACGAATTTCTATACACCAGCGGCGGTCCGGGCAACGAAGTCGCGCCGGGTGGCATCGGGATGACAAGAACAACCATCGCCTCGTCGGGAGACAGTACAGAATCTCGGCCCAAAAACGTGGGGGTGAATTGGCTGATCAAATACTAGAAAATCAACACAACGGACAAGAGAAAAACTAGAGTCTGAACTTTGCATCGGGGGGGGTTGCGTAGGGGGACGACAGGCCGCTTTTTAAAGAAATGAACTCTCCAAACCCCACACGGAACGTGTGGGTGGAGTTTGCGTAGGGGGACGACAGGCCGCTTTTTAAAGAAGGCAAGCCGTGTGTCTTTTTTCGCGGCATCCGACGCTGCGCACACGGGCCGCTTGCCAAAAAAGGCCCGCCACCGATCCAACAAAGCGCGCTGCTCGATCCGTTCCCGCGTCACATCCATCGCGGCCATGCTGCGATGTTTCGATACGACGCAAAAGCCCAAGAGATCGCCCTCGAAGCGATCCAACAAGGATTCGACCTCGCTATTGCACCCGCAGAGCGCTTGTTCTTTTACTTTGCGCTCGAACATGCCGAAGATATCGAACGAGTCCGTCAAGCTGTCGCCCTCAAGGCCCGCTTGATCGAGGACAGCCCCCTCCCACAACGCCAACGATTCGAGCGGATGCACCAGTCTGCTTTGCAGCATCTGGAGATCCTTGCGGCTTTTGGCCGCTATCCCCATCGCAACGCCCTCTTGGGACGGCAACACAACGGGCGAATTTCGTATGAGAAGATGCCCGCCCTTGCCTGTCATGCCGAGATCCGCTACAAAGATCCATCTTTTCGACACAAGCAGCGTGCGTTCGATGGCCCTTGGTTGCGTTGGCTTGTGTCCATCAAAAGGCTCGAAGCACCATGATCATGCGTTGCGCGAACATCCTCTGGCTTGTGTTTTTTTGTGGAATGCTGTTTCAACCCGCCTGTACAACCACCCAACAAACCAAGAAACCTACCCCACCCGAAGAAGATCTGAGCGGATTGAGCGCGCTAGAGGTGAGCAAGCGCCAATGCCGTAAAGGGGTTGCCAAGCTCTGCCAGCAGCTTGGAGAAAAGTACGAGCGGGGTCTCGAAGTCACGCGGGATCTCGACGATGCGCTTGGACATTACCGCCTTGCTTGCAACCTCAAAGATCCGCTTGGATGTTATTCGCTCGGTCGTTTCTTGCTTCACAATCTCCACCACACGCCGCTGTTTACGGTCGACGAGATCCAACTTGCGCAGCGGTTCTTTGTGCAGTCTTGCGAGGATGGTTTTGCGCGGGCTTGTCTCCGTCATTCCCGATACATCGAGACTTCGATGTTTTACGAAGGGAACCGACAACATGCCTCGGCCTTTTATCGGAAGGCGGCGGAGTTTGCGCAGGCGTCTTGCCAACAACGCGATCGACACGGCTGTTATGCGCTGGCGTGGTTGTACGAAAAAGGCATCGTCAAAAAGCGCCAAGAGCGGGCAGCCATGGCGTATTACAAGATATCGTGTGGTCTGGGTCTTACAGCGGCTTGTTATCGCCACGGTCGGATGATTCAAGGAGATTGGAGTGTGGTTGCCGATCTGGATCGCGCTTTTGAGTTGTTTCGCCATGCTTGTCAACAGCACGATGCTTCGGGGTGTTTTGCGCAAGCCGAGATCATGCTGCGCGTCCCTGAGCTTCGCAAAAAAGACCAGCATCTGCCGCTGCTCCAGTATGCTTGCCACCATTATCATGGACAGGCTTGTGCTGTGCTTGCGCGTCTGACGACCACGCCCCGTCCCACACTGAAACAAAAAGCTGCGCAACGAGAGCTTTGGGCGCGTGCTTGTCGTCTGGGTTCTGCCGAGGGCTGCTTCGCTTTGGCTCAACAACTCGACACGCCTGTGATCACTCCTTCCGAGAAAGAACAGCGGCACACCGCGCTTTTGCGTGCGTGTTCTCTACAACATGCCGTCGCTTGTTCTGTGCTTGGCGATCTCTATGAACAAGGGCGCGGTCTCAAACAAGACTGCGTTCAAGCTCGAAGGCTCAAAAAACGCGCTTGCCGATTTGGCCTTCGTTTGGCTTGCCTCTTCACTTGCGATTGATCGGCTCGAATGGACTTCTTTGATTTGCGATAAATTCTTGTATAGGATGTGGTCAATGTCTAACAAAGACGCTGTCTCGTTGCCGTCCGATGCCGAGGCTCCGCCTGCCTCTCCATCTCCTCTCGAAACCTCTCTCCAAGTCTCTTCTGAACCGAAGCAAAGCACATCATCCCCAACCGAACCAAAGCACGATTCGCCCCCATCTTCGGCGCTTGTTTTGCTTGGCTTATTTGGTTTGCACAAAGTCTTTTACCTTTGTCTGATCTTTTTTTCTTTTTCTATGATGCCACCCATCTTTGATATGCACCAGTATTTGGGCAATTATCATTATCCTCTGACCGAATCTCCAAACCTTTCTTCTCTGTTCAAGACGTGGGATGCTTCTCACTATCTGCGCCTGAGCGACGAAGGGTATCAAGTCGGGACGATGTCTACAGCTTTTCCGCCGCTTTGGCCCATGAGTATCCGAGCCGTACATCAAATGACGTTTCTTCCGCATTTTTACGCGGGGATGCTGGCTTCTTTTTTCTTTTCGATCTTGGGCTTTTTTTTGTTTTTTCGGATGGTTTACGCAGAATTTGGAAAAGAAGTCGCCGAGCTTTCGACGCTTTTTTTATTGGCTTATCCGGGAGCGTTGTTTTTCCAATTTCCTTATACAGAGTCCTTGTTTTTGTGTTTGGTGATGTTGTTTTTTTTGGCTTTGCGTGCGCGGCGTTATGCGTGGGTCGTCTTGTTGGCGATGTTGATCGTTTTGACGCGGGTGGTGGGTGTGTTTTTGATCTTCCCATTGCTGTATCATCTGTTTGTGTTGTATCGAGAAAAAGCCTCTGAAAAGAGGGGGGCTTGGTTGGCCCTGAGCGGGCCTTTTCTCGGATATGCTGCGTATCTCTTGTTCATGAGGTGGGCGACAGGAAGCTTTTTTGAGGCGGCAGCCGCACAACAACGGTTCATCGCGCAACCTTCGGTGGCGAAGCTGTTTGATATCTGGGGATTTTTGCAATCGACGTTTCGCGTCAACCACGTCCATCACTTTCTGGGTTCGTTGTTGGATCGTTTGTGGTTTTTGTTCTTTTTGATCGTGTTTGTGTGGATGTTGCGAAAGAAGATGTGGTTGTACGCAAGTTTCGCGTTCCCGATGGGGTTTTTGCCCGCTATATTGACGTCTTATATGTCTTATACACGTTATCTTTCGACGGTTTTCCCTGTGTTTATTGCGTGCGGAGTGTTTTTTGCGCCGAATCATCGGCGAGTTGGGCGGTGGTGGGTGTTGGCTGTGTTCTTGAGCGTTCAATATATCTTATTGATCCGCCACATCAATTGCATTTGGGCTGGATGACGGATCGTTTCGATCAAGGCAGAGCGAGCGATGTGTCGTCGTCGGGTGAGGAGTGGCGTTGCTTGGGGGGACGTGTAGGAGGCTTTCTTGTATACGAACGGTCGCTTGCGGGAGAAGTGGCGTTATACGAGATCCGCCGTGCGTAAGGATGTAGGGGCAGACCCCTGTGTCTGCCCAAGGATAGGGCGTCTACGTACTCTTCTTTGTGTACACATCGCTTGGATATCGTACGACTTGGAGGGGGGCAGCGGCGGGATGTCGGTGTCGCTAAAGAGCGATGTTGTAGTCGGTAGGGTAGAAGTGGCGTGTGCGCCACCAGTACTCGAAGGTATAGCCCGGCCAGAGGGTATAATTTTTCCCATCTTCGGTCAGATACCAGCTACGGCAACCTGATTTCCAGATGGTTTTTTCGGAGCGTTGGGCGATCTCTTGTTGGAAGTTTTTTTGTACGGTGGCGTGGAGATCAAGATAACGGGCGGATTTTGTTTGCAAAGTCTCGATGCACTGTAGGATGTAATGGACCTGTGCTTCGATCATAAAAAGGATCGAGTTGTGACCAAGGCCGGTGTTGGGTCCGACAAGGAAATAGAAGTTTGGAAAGCCAGAAACGGCGATTCCATGGAGTGTTTCGATGCCTTGTTGTTGCCAGAGAGCGTTGAGTTCGCGTCCGTGGAGGCCGACGACGGTCATGGGCGCAAGAAAGTCCATCACGCGAAAGCCTGTGCAGTAGAGGATCACGTCGGCGGGGTATTCGGTGCCGTCTTGGGTACGGATGCCGTGGGGCTGGATCGAGTCGATGGCGTCGGTGATGAGGTGGGTGTGGGGTTGAGCGAGTGCGGGGTAGTAGTCATTGGAGATCAAGATGCGTTTGCAACCCATCCGATAATCGGGGGTGAGCTTGGCGCGCAGGTGGGGATCATGGATCGCAGAAGCAAGGTGGGCGAGTGCTTGCTTTTCTGCGTATTCAAGCAGTTTCGGGTACTTGACAAAGGCTAGTCCGCGCAACTCCATCCACCAGTAGAGCAGGGCGCGATAGGCGTGTTGGATCGGGGGGAGCCAACGGTAAAGCTGTTTTTCTAGCGAAGAGATCGAGCGATCTGGCTTGGGCATCACCCACGCAGGGCTTCGTTGAAAGACATACATCTCGGAAACATCGGAGACGATAGAAGGGACGATTTGAATTGCACTTGCGCCTGTACCGATGACCGCAACGCGCTTGCCTTGGAGGTCGACGCTGTGATCCCACTCGGCAGAGTGAAAGCGCGGACCCACAAAGGAATCTGCGCCTGTGATCTTTGGGATGGCGGGCTTGCTGAGTCCGCCCGTAGCACTGATCACGACACGGGCTTGGAATGTTTCGCCGCTTTCGAGCGTCAACTGCCACACGCCAGAGGTTTCGTCAAAGACAAGGCCCGCGACCCGAGAGCGGAAGCGGATGTGTGGGCGGAGGTGGTATTTTTGTGCGCAGTCTTTCATGTAAGACCAGATCTCGCGTTGTTCCCCAAACATCCGAGACCATCGCGGGCTTTGTTCAAAGGAGTACGAGTAGAGCAACGAAGGTACATCGCAAGCACAACCGGGATAGGTGTTTTCTCTCCATGTGCCGCCGACTTCTTCTGCGGCCTCAAAGATCGTGAAATCCTCGATGCCTGCTTGCTTTAGGCGGATGCCCATCCCCATCCCTGCGAATCCAGCGCCGATGATCGCTATTGGAAAACGGGTTGCGTTCGCTCGTTTTTTATCTTGTGTTTTGGACATCCAACACCTCGTGTTTTGGGGGTTGTGTGGTGGCTGGCGTTGCGTATTGGGTGCGGTGACTGCGCCCTTTGCGTTTTGTGGTGTACATTCGTTCGGTCTGTTCGTTGATTTCGGAGGATGTGAGCGGTGTGAAGCTCCTTTGGGTTGGGCTTGTTTTGGGGCCATCAGAGCTTGTGTTGGCTACTGTAGCACAGACCCGTGCAAAAACAGCACAAGAGCGTGTAGCGCAATGACCCAAAAGATTGACAGCTTGGACGAATGAAGCAAAGATAGCGTGCGCGAACGCGGATTTGTTTGGTATGGCACATTAGCAGAAGGAGTTCATGGATGCGGCGGAACTGGTTAATCGGTGCCATGATCACAGGCGGCGTGGTGCTTGTGATCCCGACACTTCTCTTGATGTTCTTTCGCCACACGCCTTACGTCGGGCAACCGGCCCCGTTTCAATCGCCGTATCTATGGGCGTCTCTTGTATCGAGTGCGGTCGGGATTTTTCTCTCCTTTTGGTCTGTCGCGCTGTTTGCCCAAGTGGGTCGAGGGACACCTTCTTTTTGGAGCCCTCCACAAAAGCTGCTCGTTCTTGGACCTTATCAATACCTGCGCAATCCGATGGTGGTGGGCTTGTTGTTGATCTTGTTTGCAGAAAGCCTGTTTTTTCGGTCGCTCCCGTTGGCGATCTGGGCATCTGCAAACGCACTCTTTCATCTTTTAGTGCTCTTTTTACTCGAAGAACCCGCGCTGTATGCGCAGTTTGGCGAGCCATATCTGCGCTATAAAGCCCATGTCCCGCGTTTTTTCCCTCGCCTACGTCCGTGGAGTCCTACCCCGAGCGCCCAATCTCACACCGCAACCCTCGATCTTCCTGCCTTGCCTTTGTTTCAAGAGATGCTTTCGCCTTCGCCTTTGCGGAGTCTTGCGCCGACGATCTCGCAACCCAAGCTGGCGTTATCTGAATCTCCATCGACGGCATCCACGACCGTTCCACCGAGCACTCCATCGACACCCGCTGCTGCTTCTTCTGCCAAGCCCGCTCTGCCGCGTTTTCGGGCGCACGTCCCCAACTGCCCGTTGATTCATCTTTGGCGCGATATCATCAGTCACGGTACACCGTCGGAACTCTGGCTCACGCGCTGCCAACCGAGGCCAGAGGTCGATCCGATGCGTTTTGCGTGGGAACATGCCCTTTATGGCGAACACATGTTGATGCTGTTATCGCGTGTCGAACATCCCCAAAAGAGCCTACTGCAACGAAAGTTTTGGTGGTTTTTTCGGGAGTACGAAGTCGGACAACGTGGGCAGATGTTGCCGGGGGGAGACAATGTCGCACCGCTGATCCGTGAGATCGTCCCCGAACCACCGTCTCTTGAAGAGACAATCCGCGCTTTTCGCACTCCTCCACCGCGTTGTCCGATCGCAGAGTTTCTTGCGGCCTTGCAGTTTCGGCCAGACGCGATCGCTGCGTGGTCCGATACATGGGGAGAACATGGCGATCCCCTTCAGTCGGCGTGGAACGCAGCGCGAAGCGCACAATCCATGAGTCATCTGCTCGAACACTTCTATAGCCCCCGATACGCCACAAAGATCCGCGCCAAACTGATCACTCGCCTTGGCGGTTCTCTTGAAGGATTCACCGAAGAAGAGTGCGCCAACGCCCTCAAAGAGATCGAGCCGCATCCTCCGCGATTTGAGGACGTGATGGCGCGAGCCGATGCGTTGCGTGAGAGCTTGCTCGGTGAAAAGGTGTAGATGGCCCTCGCATCTTGTTGTTGCTTGCGCTAGACTGGCCTTCTTTGTTCACGATGCACATAGGAGACGCGCACGATGCAAGCGACCACGTTCACCTTCCAAAGCCACGACAAGCAAGCCGAGATCTTCTGCCACAAATGGTCTCCTGAGGCCGATATGCCGATCCGTCAGGTTTTTTTGATCGTGCATGGGATGGCCGAACACGCGGCGCGTTACGCACGATTGGCTGAACGTCTGACTGAGCAAGGTTTTGTGGTGTACGCACACGACCAACGTGGCCACGGCAAAACGGCTCGGCAAGGCGAAGATATCGGCTATTTTGCCGATGACAACGGGTGGTTGCGGGTGGTGCAAGATATCACCACCCTGACGGAGATCGCCCAAAAAGAACACCCCAAACTGCCCGTGATCCTTTTCGGCCACAGCATGGGATCTTTTCTTGTGCAGTTTGTGCTGTTTGAACACAGCCATCGCTTTGCAGGAGCAGTGCTTTCGGCTGCGGTGGACAGCGTTGGTCCGTTGCGGTTGATCGGGATGGTCGCTACGCGGGTGGAGCGTTATCGCCTTGGTCGTCGTGGGCGCAGCAAGGTGTTGAATGCCATGAGTTTTGGGGACTTTAACAAACCTTTTCGACCCAACCGCACAGATTTTGATTGGTTGTCTCGTGACGAAGCCGAAGTCGATGCTTATGTTGCCGACGAAAAGTGCGGCTTTATCATCACCACACAGATGTGGCTGGATTGCCTCGAAGGTTTCGGCGAGATCGCACGTGCCGATCTGCGAGCGCGCATCCGCAAGGATCTACCTGTGTATCTGGTGGGTGGTGAAAAAGATCCCGTCACGCGGATGGGCGAAGGCATGAAGGGTCTTGCGCAAGCTTATGCCCAAGCCGGATTGACCGATATCTCTTTGCACTTGTATCCCGATGGACGCCACGAGATCTTCAATGAGATCAACCGCAAACACGTCACGGACGATCTTGTGCATTGGCTGCTTCGGGTCACAGAATAAACGCATCGTGGTGGATCCGCAAAAGGGCCTTGGGATCGGTGCTATCGGGTCTCGGAAGAAACAGGCTCTTGGTGCCGATCGCCACCGCGCCGATCCTTTCGGCGCTACCGAGTCACAAAAGAAATCTGTCGCAGGTTCGTTGGGTTGGTTTTGAGGTGTTGGATGAGCGAAAAACTCTCGGTGTCTCAGCTCGAAGGAAAAAAACTGGCGGGCCGTTATGAAGTCGAAGCACGCATCGGCAGTGGTGGGATGGCGTGGCTTTATCGTGCCCGTGATCTGGAAAGCGGCCAGCTTGTCGCCATCAAGATCCTGTACGAACACATGGCCAACCAAGAAAAAGTGCGGCAGCGTTTTGAGCGCGAAGCCGAGATCCAGTCCAAGATCGATCACCCGCATGTTGTGCGTGTGCTTCGGATGCTTGAAGAAGATTGTTTGATCGGTCTTGTGATGGAGTGGATGGCCGGCGGAGATCTGCAAGCCTATCTGGACAAACGCCCCGGGCCTCTGCCTGCCGAGCAGATCCACACGATATTCCGAGAGATCCTGCTTGGTGTCCAAGCCGCCCACCAATACGATATCGTCCATCGCGACCTCAAACCACCCAATATCTTGCTCGATCGGCCCGTGTGGCCTTGTAAAGCCCGCGTGACCGACTTTGGGATCGCCAAAGTACTTGAAGCCTCCAGCATGACCCACACAGGCAGCACGATGGGGACGCCCCTCTATATCGCCCCAGAGCAGATGCTCGATAGCAAAACCGCTGACCAACGGGCTGATATCTATAGCCTCGGTGTGCTGCTCTATCGTATGTGCTCGGGACAACTGCCTTTTTCCGATGTCACTTCTCTGCTGTTTAAACTCATGCACGAACCACCACCGCCGCTTCCGCATCTTTCGCCCCCGATCCATTCCGTCTTGATGCGCTGTCTCGAAAAAAATCCCGATCTCCGTTGGTCAAACTGCCAAGCACTACTCGACGCATTTGAAGACGCCCTCGCCAAAGCCCCTCTTTACAACGATCTCGATACCACCGATCTGCTCGCCAAAGCCCACAGAACAGCACTCAGCGAACCTTCGCTCGAACCCCCCATCTCTTCGCCTTATGCAAGCTTTGAGCCCTTGCCCACACCGACGACAACACCGCCTTCGTCTGCGGCCCCTTCGCGGGCTGAAAAAGATAAGATCTCTCACGCGATGACGTTGGATATGCCCATCCCATCGCCGCTTTCAACGCCATCCCATTCGCCGCTTTCAACGCCGCCCTCTTCTCCGCATCCTTTGGCGGCTTATCTTTCTTCTTCGCATCGCTCTGCACCTGCGCAGTCTTCCCCACGCACGGCCTCGCCTTCGCTCGATTCTTCCGAACGCTCCGCCTCAAAGCGGCTTTCTCTCCCCACTTCTTCCTCTAGCGACGCGATGCTTGCGCCAATTTCTCTCGCTCCATCCCCGATCTCAGACTCGCCCCGCTCGTCTTCCCCATCGTCTGGAACGCTGCAACCTGTCCTGCACAGCGATTCTGATTCTCCGAGAACTCCGTCTTCTCCGCTGTCTGGGGCGATCCAACCCCTCCCCCCCGGGGCTCGAAAAACTTCGATTTTTGCCGTTCCTTTTGCCGAGGATCGCGAACGCCTTCAAAAGGAACTCCCACGCAAACCACGTCGGGCCCTCCGCACTTTGGGAGCGTTCTTGCTTGTTTTCGTGGCAACCACTGTCGGGCTTTGGTACAACTACCGCGAAAAACTGTGGCACGATCCCCAAGGGACGCTAACCACCGCCTACATCGCATTAAGCGAACGCACAGCCTCTTTGTTTGCGAAGTCCACCACCTCCAAAACAGAGCAGCCATCCCTCCCTGCGGAAGACTTGCCTCCCGCACGCTCCAAACCGCCCGTCGATGCCGAAGGATGGTATCGTGACCTTCCTTCGGGATCTGCTTCGGCGGTTTCTCCCCAAACTTCGCTTGATCTCCCCCATGAACCCGCCTCTTGGTGAGCATTGATCACCCTATGTCTACACAAGAAACCTCTGATATCCTTTTCGTTGGCGATATCCACGGATGCCTCGAACCTCTCGAAGCACTCTTGCGCAAAGCAGCGTACCAGCCCGATCGCCACCGCCTGATCTGCGTGGGCGATACCCTCAACCGTGGCCCCCAAAGCTACGCGGTGTTGCAGACGTTGTATCGCCTCGGAGCCGAGGCCGTGCGCGGAAACCACGAAGAAGGTCTCTTGCGTGCATTTCGCACCGCAACGCCGCCTACATGGCTTGATCCCTCTCGTGACTGTCTTGACCTTGCCCAAGCTCCTGATCTCGACCGATGGCTCGAATGGATCGAACACTGGCCGCTTTTCATCGCATCTACCGACTGGATCGCCGTTCATGCAGGCTTGCATCCGCTGTTGCCGCCCGAAGAGACACCCGCTTCTTTTCTGACGCGGGTGCGCATCTGTGACGCAACAGGCCAGATGCCGATCGGATGGGATGGACACCTCGCGCACGCTCCGCCCGATTTTTTCCCGTGGCATCAACTCTATCAAGGCGAGCGCCGCGTGATCTACGGACACTGGGCGCGCCAAGGATTTTTGCGCACGCACAACACCCTGTGCTTGGATGGCGGCTGTGTCTACGGAAAAGAGCTGATCGGTTGGTGGTTCCCTCGCGATGAATTCGTCCGCGTCCCCGGTCTTTCTAACGTGACACGCTCTCTTTCCTGATACGGTAGGGAGTCTTTTTGGGAGGAGGGTTTGTGGGGCAAAGCCCCATACGCGCCTTGTTAAGCCATGGTTGGCCCCCACCCCTAACACTCGGACACTTCGTCTGTAAAGCCCATCCAGCGGGGGGTCTCTGGCATGGGCAGATTTCGTATCACGCCACGGGCATCGGGTGAAGAAAAGAGACTGAACTGTCATACCG
>CAUJFU010000120.1 GCA_963169055.1 Myxococcota bacterium | reverse complement strand
GCCCAAGCCCACAAACGTCCTCGCCTTGCATACCTCCCCACGATCATCCCCTATCTACGGCAAGATCAACCGCCCAAGCCCACAACGTCCTGACTATCCCCTCATCTACGCCAAGATCAACCGCCCAAGCCCACAACGTCCTGACCGTCCCCTCATCTACGCCAAGATCAACCGCCCAAGCCCGCAAACCTGCCCGCCTTGCATACCTTCCCACGATCATCCCCTATCTACGGCAGTTTTTGCAACTTAGATCAGCACTGCCCCCAAAAACAACCCCACCGCCCACCCGCCCTCGATCGCATCTGCTCTTGCATCTTGCAGGATACGCGATAAATTCCCCGCTATCGTCCAGACTCTTCTGTCACTTCGACGGCATCACCGTTTCGATATCCTGATGTCTATGAGTAGGAGTGGCGCTTGACAAAAAACCCCGTGTTTGCGGACGATCAAGCGAAAGAGTTGTTTGTGTGAAAAACGATGATCTTTTCGCCAAACACGGGGTCAAGGGGCGACAGTCCCTTGCGGGGTGTGGGGTAGCACCCCACAAAGTCTATCCAATCATTCACTCTTATCTGATGTGGAACTTACAAATATTTGGAGCCGATGGATGTCTCAAAAGATCCCTTCAACGTCTCGTTCGATCGGTTGGTGGGCTGTCCCGCTGGTCTTGGTGGTGGTGATCGTCTCGGTATCTTGGTGGTTTGGCCGAATGCTTGGGCAACTCCAACAAGAAGTATCACCTCCACCAGAAGTTCGTATCGCGCAGTCTCCCGAACCACGCAAAGAAACACGCGATTTGAGCAAACTTTTTCCGCAGCCACCACCACATCGAGGAGCCTCTCGACAAAAGAGCCTTGAATGGGAGGCCAAGATGCGCCAACACGAAGAAGACGCGTTGCGACGGATGCAAGAGCAAAAAGTGCCGAAGACACCGCCTCCGCCAAGCCGCGAGGCATTTCGCGTGATCGCGCTTCAACGCTCCGCGCTCAAGGAATGGGCCGAGCGTCCATTGGAGGAAAGCGGTGCGCGTTATGCGCCGAATCTACGTTTTGGCCGCCCGACGGGGATGCAGGTCACGAACCTCGATCAAGGCTCTTTTCTTCACAATCTCGGCTTACGAGAAGGGGATATCCTGTTGGAAGTTTCTGGAAAGCCCGTCTATTCGCCGGGACACGCACGCGAACAATATCTCCACGCCGCCAAGCGGTATCGCAACCTCAACCTTCGGTATCTGCGCAACGGGCATACCTACATGATGGATCTTTCGTTGCGTGACTCCCCTTAGTCCAGAGCGGCGCGAATATCTTCCCCTTGTATCCGTGGTATTGGAGATCACAATGACTCACCCAAGCCTCTCTCCTGAAGCTCCGCAGACATCCGCTCAACGCTTTGCCTTAGAAGGCTCGTGGGATGCGGAAGCGCCGGAACGATGGGAAAAACGGCTACCCGATGTAGCCCGCCAGCTCTGTCAGATCGCACAAGCTGGCGGGGATGGCTTGGACCTGTTGAGGTGTTCTTTTCCTCGGTTGAGCGAGCATATCTGTGCGATCAAAAAGTTTTCTGCGCCGTTGGCGTTGTGGGGCGAAAGCCGAAATTGGGATGAGCACGCAAAGCAACAGATCGTCGAACCTGCGATCTTGGATGCGATAGGTCGGATGGCCGGCAGAGAGATGTGTGGAATGACCCTTCATGCGGGGCTTTTGCATACGTACGGATATCTGTTTAGTTTGGTTGCAACGCCTTTTGGCTACAAACGCGATCGTTGGTTGCATGAGGAGATGGGGGCGCGTTTTGCTTTACCCGACGATACCTTTTCTCCGCTCCCACAAGAAGGTTCTTTGCTGCTCAACCTCACCTATTTTCTAGGCTCTATCGTATTTTCTCCCCAAGTAGCCCAACGAAGAACCCTTCAACGGCTTCGCAAATACCTGCCTTCCACGCTGACGGGTTACCCTTTTTCAGCCCTTCAAAGATGGCGCGTCACAGAAGCTCTTTCCTTCGTTCCCCCGCGTGGCTCTCGCCCCCGCCAACTCCGTATCCATACGGATCTGGTGTATCCTGTAGCTTCATTGGAGAACGTGCAATTGTTGATCTACTCGCTCGAAGCACCAGCGGATCGTTTTGCTCTCATCACGGCCTTTTTTACATCACCCGACTACGTGGAAACGTTATTGAGGCAGCCCCAAGGGCAACACGTCGAGATCAGCTTGCGTTATAACGCCTCTTTTGGGGGTCTCGAAAACGCATCGCACCTTGGCGTGCGTGCGATCAGGCCGATGTAGTCGAAGCATTGGCAGGGCGTACGTTCTTGACCGATAATGCGGGTTCTTGGTCAATGGTGTGTGTTCTTGACCGATAATGCGGGTTCTTGGTCGATGGTGTGCGTTCTTGACCGATGGCGGGTAATTTTGGCGGTCTACGGTTTGGGTTGTGTTGTTGCTTTGGGTTTGTGGGGGATGATCTGCTTGAGGATGCGTTCTTTGTGTTCTTGTTTGAGTGCTTGTTTGTAGACGGTCTTGGTACCGGCGAGTTGGATCGCAGGGATGCTTCCCAAGAAGGCCAATCCACCGAAGATCAAGGCGATCTTTAACGACTGAAAGCCTTCCATAAAGCATTTGTATTTTTCGGAACACACCATCGAATCGATGTGGAGTTGCGTAACGTATTCTTCAAAAAGATCTTGTTCGGTGAGGGCGGCGTATTCGTGCTTGAGGAGTGCGGTGTCTTCGATCTTTGGGAAATTGAGCGTCAAGCTGTAATTGAACACATGGCGCGTCTTGTTGAGATAATCGCGTGCAAGGCCCATCGGTCGGGGAAGAATGGTCCACATCGTGTAGACAAAAGAGCGAATCTGCCAATAAGCGTACCCTGCAAACAGCAACAACAACAGTCCGATATACCACACGCTACTAGTCGACCAGACTTTTGAGAACTCACCAAACTTCCCGATCATAAAACCAACGATCACACCGCTTACCGTCAACAACAAGCCTCCCTTGGTATCCGCCAAAAGAATCCATTGTTGCGTGTAGGTGAGTGTTTGCTGGACATAACTGATGCGTTTGTTCATCTCCATCGTCGGTATTGTGGTGGTCGCGTTTACAGCGGTAGCGACCACGCTCGGGCTTGCGATGGCGGCGAGTGTTTGTGGCGGTGGTTCGGTCGTTTTTGCTTCGGTCATTTCTGTTTTTTCCGTTTTTTTCGCTACTGCGGATGTTTTTTCCTCTTCGTTTGAAGCGCCTTTTGGCCCATCAACGGAAGATGCTGTGATCTCTGCTTGTTTTGTGGTCATCGGTTCTTCCTCGGAGTCTGTGTTTTGTTTGCTTGAGGGATATCCTTGCTTGTGTGATCGCGGTAGAGCCAAAACAAAAAGAGGCTTCCAAAAAAAAGATCGCCTCCCCCCGGA
>CAUJFU010000119.1 GCA_963169055.1 Myxococcota bacterium | reverse complement strand
ACAGACATTCGTGGAACCGTCGGAATTTCGTATGACAAAAGTCCCGTGAATCTAAGCTTGTCAACCTCCGTGGGCAAGATCGAGCAGACAGTGAACGCCGGTTTCCAAATCGACCTAACGACAAAGCGTGGAGAGCGTGGACAGCTTTCGGGAAGTTTGAATGCAACGATGCAGTTGCATTCAAACTCTCTCGACAAGACCATCGAAAAGACCATCGAATTGTCTCTGGGGTTGTCGTTTTAAATCAACAAGAAATCCCGCCCAGCCTGACACCACCTCACCCACCGAGAACCGCTTGAAACTCCCCGCTGTAGCGTAAACATGCCTCGGCTTGTTGAAGTACCGTTTGCACCGCTTTGTCCTGTAGATCGGGCGGATAGCCGTACTTCCGCAAGATCCGTTTCACCAACACACGCATCCGTGCGCGGGCTGCGTTCCGATGCGCCCAATCTACCGTCACATTCTCACGCAAACTCACCAACAACTCGTGCGCTATCACGCGCAACTGTTCGTCCCCCATCACCTCCACCGCCGATTCGTTCTGCGCCAACGCATCGTAAAATGCGATCTCGTCTTCCGATAACCCCGATTCCTCGCCCCTTTGACGCGATGCACGGATCTCCCTCGCCAATTCGATCAATTCCTGTAACACCTCCGCTGTCGTCAACGCATTCGCATGGTAACGCGAAACCGCTTCCTCCAAACGCTCCGAAAAAGCCCGCGATTCCGCTACGTTCGCTTTCGATCTCGAACGGATGCTGTCACGCAACAGTTTCTGCATCGTCTCCAACGCAAGGTTCTTTTTCTCGTGCTGCCCCACTTCCGATAAAAAATCATCCGAAAAGATCGATATATCCGGACTCTTCAATCCTGAAGCCGCAAAAATATCCACGATTTCCGTCGAAATCACCGCTCGACTTACGATCTGTTGAATCGCAAACTCCCTGTCCTTCTGGAGAACGCCTGATCCCGTGTTGCTCTTGATCAACGCTGCTCGGAGCGCTTGGAAAAAACCTACCTCCTCACGAAGCTTTTGCGCTTCCTCCGAGGCACCCGCCAAAGCGTACGCTTTCGATAGCTCCAACACCTTGTCCTGATAACGCCGTCTTGCCGCCTTCTTCCCCTCCTTTGTCGTCTCTTTCGCAGCCCAAGCCTCCTCCCTCTCCAAAAGCCACTGCATCGCACCCGCCATCATCGACAACCGCTGTTGCGGCGTACCCCTCAGCGCCGAAGCGTACTCGAAGCCATAGAAGATCTCACGCACGACCTCGTATTTCTCCAACATCACCCGCACCGCTTCCTCACCGTCTACACCCGTATTCGCCTGATCCTTCGGGGTATAACGCGCCAACGCGGACTTGAGGTTTTGTGCGATCCCGATGTAGTCCACCACCAAACCTGCGGGCTTATCCCGAAAAACACGGTTCACACGGGCTATCGCTTGCATCAAACCATGCCCACGCATCGGCTTGTCTATGTACATTGTGTGCATGCACGGTGCATCAAAACCCGTCAGCCACATATCACGAACGATCACCAAACGTAGCGGATCTTTCGGATCTTTCGCTCTTTTCGCCAATAGATCGCGCCGCGCCTTGTTCCCGATGTGCGCTTGCCATTCTTGCGTATCAGATGCCGATCCCGTCATCACCACTTTGATCACGCCTGCGTTGTCTTCGTCGCTGTGCCACGATGGACGAATCTTCACGATCTCCTCGTACAAATGCACGCAAACACGACGGCTCATACACACGATCATCCCCTTCCCATCGAGCGCAGAGATCCGAGACTCAAAGTGCCTCACCAAATCCTCTGCGATCAACGCCAACCGCTTCTCACTCCCCACCAGCGCCTCTACCGTCGCCCACTTTTGCTTCGTTCGTTCGCGGCTTTCCGCTACTTCATCCTCCAACAGTTCTTCCACCTCTTCGTCGATCTGCGGCTTCTCTTCCTCGTCTAACTCAATCCGCGCCAACCGTGACTCGTAGTAGATCGGCACCGTTGCACCGTCCTCCACCGCTCGGCTGATGTCGTAGATGTCGATGTATTCGCCAAAAACAGCAGGTGTATTCACATCATCCGCTTCTATCGGCGTTCCCGTAAAGCCAATAAACGATGCGTTCGGCAACGCGTCCCGCATGTACTTTGCGAAACCATAGGAGATCTCGCCCGTTTTTGCGTCCAACTTCGCTTTGAACCCGTACTGGCTGCGGTGGGCTTCGTCAGCTACCACCACCACGTTACGACGTGCTGTTAGCGCCCCCTCGACCTCTCCGAACTTCTGTAGCGTCGTAAAAATCACCCCACCCGAAGCACGATTCAACAAACCTTTCAAATGCTCCCTTCCCTCCGCCTGTATCGGCGTTTGGCGAAGCAGATCACGACACATCGAAAACGTCGAAAACAACTGATCGTCTAGGTCGTTGCGATCCGTCAACACAACCAACGTCGGATTCGCCATCGCTGGATGCTTGACCAATTGGCCCGCGTAAAAGGCCATCAATAGGCTCTTTCCTGAACCTTGCGTGTGCCAGATTACGCCCACCCGCTTGTCGCCATTTGGAGACGACGCCTTTAACGTGCAATCAACCGCGTGGCGCACCGCGTGGTATTGGTGGTACCCCGCGATGATCTTCAACAAACCACTTCCATCTTGTGCAAACACCGTAAAGTCCCGTAGCAACGACAACAAACGGCTTCGCTCAAACACACCCTCCACCAACGTTTCCTGTTCTGCCGTTCCTTTCGGTGCAATCGACCGACCGTCCGTTGTCCGCCAAGGCATAAAACGCTCAAAGTCCGCAGACAACGATCCGACACGCGCCATCAAACCATCCGAAGCAACCAATACCCCGTTGCTACGGAAGAGTTGCGGAATATCTTGTTTGTACGTTTGGAGTTGGTTGTACGCCCCCAACAACGTTGCATCCATGCTCCCCGGCGCTTTTAGCTCGATCACGCCCAACGGTAGGCCATTAACAAACACCACGACATCGGGACGACGGTTGTTTGGCCCATCGATCACCACAAACTGGTTCACCGCCAACCAATCGTTCTGCTCCAAGACGTCGAAGTCCACAAGGCGTACTTTCCCCGACGCTAACGTCCCATCTTCCGCGTAATACTCAACATCCACGCCCTCCGTGATCATCCCATGCAATCGGCGGTTTTCTTCCAACAAAGACGGGCGCTCAGATTGCATCACACGACGAAATGCGTCCTGTTGTGCCTCCAAAGGAATCTTCGGATTCAACCGCGAGATCGCAGCCTCCAACCGCTTCTTTAGCACCACTTCGTCGTAGCTTTCGCGCTCAGGGCGGTGACTATCTGGCCCGATCTCCTCCCCATATTCCACGCGATAGCCTAGCCCCCGCAACTGGCCCAACAAAGCCTCTTCCAACGCTGCTTCCGACAAAAACGCCATGATGCCGCTCCTTACAGTTTCACCCGTCAAGCCCAAACGCCCATCCATCGGCTCGTTCACAGGTCTGTTGCTTTACTCCGTTGATATCAGTCTTCTCCCCGACACATCATGTCACTCCACACCCGACACGCTCACAACGCCCGACCCACCAAATCTTCCGCATCCTTCACACGCAACTCTCCCGATATCAGTTTGGGTAGCAGTGCATCGCGAATGGAACACATCAATTCAATGTTATCAAAGAGTAATTTGATTCGGTTCTCTATCGAACTCATTGTGCTGTCGAACAATTTGACAGCCGACAAAGGGGGTTCGGCACAGGGTATGTTATGAAAATCAAACTTATTGAGGGAGCCAAAAACTGTCCCTTCTGCGTTGAAACGACCAAATACGCTTTTAAGGTTTAACATAAAGTAATACGTATAAGATCTACTTTTACTTTTATGGCAAACCGCTGCAACGCCCCGTCCTACCGCACACTTCTCATTCGCCATGTTGATATCACCCACAGGCGCACGCACGCTCACCAACGTGTCTCCCTCTTCTGCAAGTCTTTTTGCTGCGTTGCAATAGACGCGGCGTTGCGGAAAGCGAACACCAAAATCCGTACGGCCTTGGTAAAAAGGAACGCCTTCACCGTCTTGGTTGTATGTTTCCCCCGGTGGAGATTGTCCCATCGTCACGAAAAAACCACTCCCAACACACGACACCAGCCAACCCTCTGGAATCTCCCCCAACTCTGAATCCACCAGCCTCTCTGGAAACAGATCGTACAACTCCGCCGGAAGTCCCGCCAACGATTCGCCCCGCCTCCAACGCCCCTCCATCTTCGCACGCACTGGCTCGAAATCCACAAACCACGCCTTGAACATCGCACGCGCCATCCCCTCCAACGTCTCGTTCATTCGGCGGTTTAACTCGATCTTGTCGTCCAAGGTTCCGAGGATATGCGCGATGGCTCGTTGTTCTCGGATAGGCGGCAATCGCACAAGAATTGGATGGATGTGATTTCTATTCAACGTCGGAACACCACTCCCAACATTAAACTGAGAAAAATTCAAAGATTTCAGTAGGTAGTAACAAAACCTTCGATGGTTCTCTTTAAAATCTTTTACCCAAAGCGTTGTGTTCAGAGGCCAAAAGTCGTTTTCGATGAATTGCCCCCCTCCAAGGCTTCCAGAACGTCCGATCACAACCCCCGGCCCTTGAGCCATCGCTTTGTCGTGCATCCCAACAGTTCCGGTTGAAGCAACAACAGGATAAGCACCAAAGCGGCGATCTTTTTCTGGAAGGTCGAAACCACGCTGAAGAACCAACACGTCCCCCAACTTTACTTCGCTCCAATCATTCGACATAGCCAAGCCCCCGCAAATTCGCATCGATCATTTCATCTAACT
Source organism: Myxococcota bacterium (assembly GCA_963169055.1). Taxonomy (GTDB): domain Bacteria; phylum Myxococcota_C; class UBA6777; order UBA6777; family UBA6777; genus JAKLKB01. Next base: position 1,471 of record CAUJFU010000119.1, on the reverse strand, counting down.
TGGCGGCTTCTTTGCGTTGATCTCGCCACAACGCAGCGAGTCGCAACATCTTTTCCTCGAACGGTTCGCCATCATCCTCTTGTTCTTCCGCACCCACGTAGCGTCCGGGTGTTAACACATGGTTGTGCTTATCGATCTCTTGCAACGTAGCGCTCTTACAAAACCCCGCAATATCCGCATAGTTCCCCGCCTTCGGTTCGCCGCGCCAAGCGTGATAGGTGTCCGCGATCTTCTGGACATCTTCATCCGTCAATTCCTTTCGTGTCCTGTCCACCAATACCCCCATCTTTCGGGCATCGATGAACAACACTTGACCGCGCCGATCTCGCCATCCCTTCGGAGCTTTGTTCCGCGCCAAAAACCACAAACAGGCCGGAATCTGCGTCGAATAAAACAACTGGCCCGGCAACGCCACCATGCAATCGATCACATCCGCCTTGAGCATCTTTTCGCGGATCTCTCCTTCGCCCGATTGGTTGGAACTCATCGAACCATTCGCCAGCACCACACCTGCCGTCCCATTCGACGCGAGGTGATGGTAAATGTGCTGCAACCAAGCGTAGTTTGCATTCCCTACAGGCGGCTTCCCAAACACCCACCGCACATCTTCGCGCAAACGATCTCCACCCCAATCCGAGATATTGAACGGAGGGTTCGCAAGCACGAAGTCTGCCTTGAGATCGTGTAATTCGTCTTTGTGAAAGCTCCCCTCGTTGTTCCATTTGATATCCGCTTCGATCCCACGCACCGCGAGATTCATCTTGCACAGTCGCCACGTCGTGTAGTTGCTCTCTTGACCATAGATCGCGATATCCCCGATCCGTCCGCCGTGTTCCGTCACAAACTTTTCCGATTGCACGAACATCCCACCCGAACCACAACAAGGGTCGTACACCCGTCCTGTATAAGGTTCCAACATCTCCACCAACACCCGAACCACCGAGCGCGGCGTATAGAATTCTCCACCTCGCTTTCCCTCTGCGCCTGCGAATTGGCCGAGGAAGTATTCGTACACCCGACCCAAGATATCTTTGGAACGAGCACCCTCTTTCCCCAGCGCGATCCCTGAGATCAGATCGATCAACTCCCCCAACATGATCTTGTTCAGCGCCGGACGTGCGTACTCTTTCGGCAGTACACCCTTCAACGAAGGGTTCTCTTTCTCGATGGCGCGCATCGCATCATCGATCAACGTCCCGATCTCCGTCTGTTTTGCATTCGCTTGGAGATGCGACCAACGCGCCACCTTCGGTACCCAAAAGACGTTTTCCGCTGTGTATTCGTCCCGATCTTCCGCTGCTTGTGCATCTTCGGCCAGCAATGCCTTGTGTTTGGTTTCAAAACTATCCGAGATGTATTTGAGAAAGATCAGCCCCAATGCAACGTGCTTATAGTCGGATGGCTCCATGTTTCCGCGCAGTTTGTCCGCTGCTTTGAACAGTTCGGCTTCAAAGCCAAGGTGATCCAGATT
>CAUJFU010000118.1 GCA_963169055.1 Myxococcota bacterium | reverse complement strand
AAAGGTGTTTGAGATGAGAACATGGCTATTTTCTGTTAGCGGTTTTTTCTTTGTGTGTGTCTCTTTGGTCGCCTGCGGCCCGCTCACGCCCCAAGCTGCATGCGAACGCGGTCTACAAGCCAACTGCACATACATCCACCGTTGCGCCACCGCAGATCAAAAACAAGGCAACAACTTTGAGAAGCTCTTTGGAGCCGATGCAGCGGCCTGTGTCCGTATTCGCCAAGAAGGTGTCAGTTTCACCGAAGGAGGCGTCACCCTTCGCATCGAGCCCGCCAAATGTAGCGAAAAAACCGTACAAACATACTGCACAGATGCAAAGACACCGGTGTATCACCCAGAATTTGTTGCACAATGTTTTTCTGATTTTGAAACACAAACGTGCCCACAAAACCTACTTTCCCCCACGGCCCCCGCCAGTTGCGAAAAAGTTTGCCAAGCGACCTGATCGTCCAAGAAAGAGCAACGCTCCCCAAAAACAACAGCATCCATCCATCTCAAACAGATCATGGCCGATCCCATCGCCTCTTGATGCGTTCTGCTTAGCGCGGTTGTTTTTTTTGATGACAACCACGAAAAAGCGACGTAAACAAAGGGGCATCTTTGCCCCAAGCAGCGCAGCCAAAGGAGGCCCCCGCATATGTTAGATCTGCATTACATCTTGTCGAACCTCGAAGAGATTCGTGAAAATAACCAACAACGCAAAGTCCAAGTCGATATGGATCGCTTCGTCGCGCTCGCCGAAGAACGCCGCATCTTGATCCAAGACGTCGAAGACAAGCGAAGCCGCCGCAACGAAGTGTCTCGTTTGATGAAGGACAAGATCCCCCAAGAACAGCGGCAAGCCTTGATCGAAGAAGGCCGTCAACTGAAAGACGATCTCGAAAACCTCGAACTACGGATGAAACAGGCACAAGACGATCTTCACGCGCTCCAACTCCAAATCCCCAACCTGACCCACCCCGAAGCCCCACGCGGACACACCGACGAAGACAACAAAGAAGTCAAGCGCTGGGGTACACCCACCCGCTTTGATTTCACTCCAAAAGATCACGTCGAGATCGCCGAAGCTTTGGGCCTGATCGACTGGGAACAAGCCTCGAAAGTGACAGGTTCCAAGTTTTACTTTTTGCGTGGTGATGCGGTTTGGCTAGAGCTTGCGCTACAACAGTACGCCCTGCGCATCCTCGAACAAGAAGGATTCCAACTCTTTACGACACCCGATCTCGCCCGCCGCGATATCCTCGAAGGCATCGGCTTTAACCCACGCGGCGAAGGCACACAGATCTATTCGATCGAAAACACAGACCTTTGTTTGATCGCCACCGCCGAGATCACGTTGGGCGGATTCCACCAAGACCAGATCCTCGAAGAAACCAGCGCCCCAATCCTTTGCGCGGGTCTGTCTCATTGCTTTCGCACCGAAGCAGGTGCGCCCGGACGCGCCTCGCGTGGGCTATATCGCGTTCACCAGTTCTCCAAAGTCGAGATGTTCGCCTTTACCACTCCCGAACAATCCAACGCCACCCTCGAGCGTTTTCTCGCCATCGAAGAACGCATCTTCCAAGGACTGGGCATCCCCTATCGTGTGGTCGACTGCTGCACGGGCGACCTCGGCGGCCAAGCCTACCGCAAATACGATATCGAAGCATGGATGCCGGGACGCGGTGAAGGCGGATCTTACGGCGAAGTGACGAGCGCCTCCAATTGCACAGACTACCAAGCCCGCCGCCTGATGATCCGCTACCGCAAAGAAGGCGAGAAAAAACCGCTCTTTATGCACACGCTCAACGGCACCGCGATCGCCGCAAGCCGTGGGATCATCGCCGTCCTCGAAAACTATCAACAAGCCGATGGCAGCGTCGTGATCCCCGAAGCCCTCCGCCCCTTCGTCGGAAAAGATATCCTCCGCCCCAAAACAACCCCCGCTTCCGCCGCCTAACAAAAGATATCCTCCGCCCCAAAACAACCCCCTCTTCCGTCGCCTAACATTTCTCCCTCAGACTTTGTTATTTGCTTCTGTCAAGGGCGCAAAAACACCATCGCAGGGAAGCCCAAGACAAACAGCGCCACACCAAAAAACATCACACCACGAAGCCAAACGCCCCATCCTTCGAGGCTTTCCGTATCATACAGGCGTTCAAACACCAACAGAGCGCCGTACAACAAGCCCTGCGCAACGAACCATCCCAAAATGGGCATCATCTCCATCGGGGCCCCTTGGCGGATCGCAGAGCGCCGTGTGATCTCCCACGCCCACAACGCACACAAACACGCCCATGGGACCGATGTCGCAAACAAAGCAGCGTCCATGCTCCAAGCCTGAAACAACCGCTGCTCTCGAATCATCCGCACACTGCGCCACAACATCCGCCCCCCCAAAACGGCCCACGCCCCCAACAACCCCCCCCACGCAAGGCGTTGTCCGACCCGCAAAGCCCCTGCACGCTCCACCCAAAGCCCTACGAACCCCAATCCCAGCCCCAACCACCAAGCGATCTGGAACGAAGAACGAAAAGCCCATTCCCCCCGCATATAGCGCAAGATCACGCCACACCACACCACAAACACGCCGCCCAATCCCAACAACCACCCGCCCGATGCTGCCCATAGCTTCCAGACTTCGCGAGGCTCAGCCCACCATGTCACGCCACCCGCAACCATCACCCCCACCCCAAACCACCACGCCCGACGGCGAAAGATCCACACCGAGATCGCCACCGCCACCCACAAGAATACAGCACTCCCCCTCCATCGCTCGCTCCCCGTAGCCACGACCTTTTGGCCCCACGCCAACGGCCACAAGCACACCCCCAACCAAGGCAACAACCACAGCGCACGGCGCGCATCCCGCCATTGTGACAAGGCTTCTTCTGCTGAAACCACAGGCACTGACATCTCAAAAACAGGGGCCTCTTCCCAAAAAGACCTCCACGCTTCGGCCACAAGCAACAACGCTAAAAACCACAGCGGTAACCACAACAGCCAAATCAAACGCTCCGATGGGTGCGGAAATCCCACCACGACTATCCCGCCCCCCAAAATAACCAACGCCCACAGCACCAAACTCCACCCCACCGCACGCGGCATCGGGCGCCTTGTCATCTTGCTTCGTCCTCCAAAAACCACTGTAATCCTGAAAAACGCAATGCAGGCCACAAGATCGGTAGTGTTTCAGCCGCTTGCTGCCAGCTTTCTCGCGAATGAATCTCACAAGCCCGCAGCGCGTTGTGCAAGCCTTTTTGCAAGCCTTTCCATTGATCTTCAAAACGTAAGGCGTACAGACAACCCATCCACAACAGATAATACACAAGGCTCGTCCATTCGGCCTCAAGCTGCGGATTATGCTCTTGCATCAACGATGGGAGCATATTGATCAAAAGATCTTGTTCCCCTAAGGCTGACCAGCGTATCAGCATTTCGCGAAGCACGAGCAGACTTTGTTCTAACGCATCAGGCAACCGAAGCTGGATAGCGTATTCGACAGCCTTAAATTGCCAATAAAAGGCTTCTTTCGGTGCTGCGCCCTGTGAACAAAGCGCCGCGACAACAGGTGCGATCGCCACAAGCTCCCGATACCCGCGAGATTGCAACATGGCTTGTGCAGCACGAAGCGCAAAAGACGATTGTTCCTCCGCAGACAAGGCTGACCGTGCGATATCCCGCAGTATCGGGAAACAAAACGCATAGCGTTCATCGTCTCCCCACGAACGCAACTGAAAGAAACGCAAGCGCAACAATTGATTGATCAGATCCAAAGTTTCTGCGCGCTCCGATGTACACACCGCTTGGATCTCTTCCACAGAAAAAGGCTCGACCAAAAACGCGCAGCCACGAACAGGAACGATCAATTGCGGTGGCAACATCGCCACCCGACGCTCAAGCAACGGGCGGATCGCAAGCTCCGACGAAGAAAGCGTGTCCATCCCGTTGGCGTCGGATACACGCACGATCGGCTTTGCATGGCTATCTCCCCCGACAGACGGGTTTATTGCATGATGAGAGCGGCTGGATGAGCTTTGCTGCGTGTGCGTGTATACGTTGGCAGGCGGCAGCACAGGAGCGTCGACTTCGGTGGTCGCGGGGTATCGGCGAAGATGGTGCGGTGGAGAAGAAAGCTTGTGTTGGGGAGAGAGCGGAACGGGGCTTTCTTGAAAGAATGGTTGCTCGCTGGTATCCGCAAACCCCTCCGAACGATGGGCTTCTGCGTCGGATGGCGAAGAAAATACCGCGTGTTGTGGAGAAGCCGATGGGACCGATGTTTGCGACAGCGAAGAAAATACCGCTTTTTGTGAAGAAGCCGGTGGGGCCGATCTTTGCGATGGCGAAGAAAATACTGCGCTTTGTGGAGAAGCCGATGGGACCGATGTTTGCGATGGCAAAGAAAATACTGCATTTTGTGGAGCAGGTGATGCGGTAGATGGCGCAACCAAGCGGTTCTCCGCAGGATAGGGAGAAAGGGCGTTCACGCCCGTTTGATCGCCTTCTTCATCCTCTTCCAAGACGAGTTCCTGACCGACGCCTTGCTCTTGTTGGGTAGATTCCCGCCAAGCGATCTCTGCCCGCAGAGCTTCTAACATCGGCATCTTGGACATCACCATCGTTTGTTCAGAAGACACCGCTTCGACGGTCTTTTGTTGTGTACGCGCCAACAAAGCCTGTCCCACAGGGCTTGCGGGATGGATACCTCCTCCCGAGACCAGATCCTGAGATCGCGTACCAAGTCCACCCGAAGGGACGTCGCGCTGTGGTGTACCGAGCCCACCCGAAGGGACATCGCGCTGCGGTGGACCGAGCCCACCCGAAGGGAGATCACGAGACTGTGCAGTAAGCCCTTTTGAAGGGGCATCTTTTGGGTCTTCGATCTCCAACTCCAGTTCCAATTCCTCGATCTCTCCGGGCTGAAAGAATAAAGGCGGCAAGATCACCGAAGGGTTTTGCTGCACGACAAAAGCAGACGAAGGCGACAGCTCACCCAAAGCAGCGGTGGATTCGACTCGTACAGGAGGCGGAAGCCGATCTGTGCTGTCTGGATCACGCTCGCGGTGGGTTGTTTTTCCGCGCAATCCACGCGAAGAAGGCGCACTATCCACATCCCCTTCCGAGGACAAAACCATCGCGCTTTTTGTGGGCGGTGACTCGAAAGATCGTTCTGTGACACGAGGGAGGTTGTGTGGTGTCGAATCGCTGTTGAGTTCAGAGAGCAGTTCCACATCTTCGGCTTGAGAGATCGCAAACAAACCGTCTTGCGTGTGCCCGCCTTGTTCTGTCGCCCATGATTTCGGCTCCATCGTGTGACGAGGCTTTTCGCTCCGAGAAAAAGTCTGATCCTCGGTGTTCGACGATGGCGGCTCCACAGGCTCGGACGTGTGCGACACAGCAGGTTCAGGTGTATGCGGCACGACAGGCTCAGGTGCATACACAACAAACGGCGAACGGAGATCCAAAAGAGTAGCCTTTTCAGCCGAATGTCGAGAAGAAGAAGCAACAACGGGCGTAGAAGCGGATGCTGTTGTGGTGGAAGAGTGCGGAGCTTTTTGTGCGAAAGAAGAAACGTTTACAGTAGAGAGTTGTGAGCCTGTGGCTTCGGAATCGATGGAAGGCAAGCTGGCAGCAAGCAAAGAAGATTCATCGTCTGTGAGTGTGCGCACCAAGCTCTTGCGGCGAACTTCGACATCCGAAGCTGGAGCAGAAGAGGGAGCGCGCCCAGAAGCGGGAAAGGAAGAAGGGTGGCGTCCAGAAAGTGGAGAAGATAAAGACATCTCTTCTTCGAAGATCAGATCAGACAATTGGAGGACTTGTGTTCCTTCGGAGAGAGGGGGTTGTGTGGTGGGGGCGGATTCTTGCTTTGGGGTGGGTTGATCGGGGCGGGCTGTCCACGAAGGATTGTCTTGTGTGGCAACTCCTGTAGCGTGTTCGGCTTGTTGCAGCCACCAGCCTTGGTGCAAAAACTCCAAGGTGCGAAGGGGAACCCCCTCACTCAAACGACGTAGTTCTTGCATTGCTTCGGGCTGCGGCCAATGCCCGTGTATCTGGGCCACCAAGGCTGTTTCTTCTTCTTCGGAGAGTGGGGGCAAAGCGATGCGCAAGACACGATCGTCTTGTGGCAGCACAAACGCCGCTTCGGCTTGACGGCTGATCGCTCCAACCACCAACAAAGGCAATTGGCCCTCTCCCAAAAAGAAAGACATCATCTTGCGCAGGATCAGCAACGAAGCTGCATCGGCATGGTGAAGATCGTCCAAGAACCAAGCTTGTGGCCCTTCGGCAAACAGATCCAACAACAGCGGATACAGCAACCCCCAGATCTCTTCGGAAGGTTGGCGCAGAGGGGGCATCTCCATCGACGGGATATCCAGATGCTCGCGCATCAAAGGCAGGTAATGCGCCAAGATCTGGATACAAGGATCATGTTGTAGCGCAGTCGGAAGGTGGGGAAACAAACCGAGTAAAAACTCTGCAAGGCTCTGAAATGGCGAATGATGGGGGCGAAACGCCAAGTGAATCACATGCTCCAAAGAGTGATGTGCTTGGCGGGTCATCTCTTCCAAAAACAGGCTCTTGCCGATGCCTGTAGAACCCGAGACCAACACCAAGGCGCCTTGGTGCTTGCGCGACAGCAGATCCAAACGGGCCTCGATCTCGGCCCGTTCGGGTTCGCGCCCCACCATATCGGGCAACCAATCTCCCACCATCGGAACGCTCGGAACCACCGACGCGGGCAACGACAAAGCCATCGCAGGGGCCGCTTTGTCTCCGAAGAAATCTTGGTACATCGGGCGCAACGCTGCCCACAAGGCTTTGGCGTTGACATAACGCTGCGTTGCGTCTTTTTGCATACAGCGGTGGATCGCTTCGGCCATCAGCGGCGGAAGATCGGGGCAAAACGACGAGATTGGCGGGGGTTCCTCTTCTAAGACAGCCATTGCGATCTCGTGCAAAGCCCGTCCCTTGACAGGGATCGGACGGCGATCCGCAAAACAGATGTACAAGATCACACCCAACGAATACAGATCGGCCCGCCCATCCAATCGCCCACGTTCGACGATCTCTGGTGGAGCATACCCCAAAGTCCCCAGAAATCCGGCATGTGTGACCATGCTGATATCGTGTCTGAGTTCGCGGGCCAAACCAAAGTCCGCCAAAAAAGCCCGCTCATAGGTTCCATCCAACAAGATATTGGCAGGCTTGAGATCTTGGTGAACCACCCGATGCGTATGGATGTAATCCAGCGCCGAGATGATCTGCGCCATCAACGGCAACAACAAGCGAACCCGCCCCTCCGTCGTGTGGTTTCGCAACTGCTTCTGATAAAAGCTCCAGAGATCCGTCCCTTCGATATAATCCATCACAAAGAACGGGTAGTCTTCGTGTTGACCGTAATCATGCACCGCGATCAAGTTGGGATGGCGCAGCTTGGAAAGCAGCCGAAACTCCCGCTCGAATCGCACACTCCACTTCTTGTCGTTGTTTTGTGGGCCTTGGTGCAACAGTTTGAGCGCGTAGATCTGCCCTGCGCTGTCTTCTACTTGAAAGACCGTCGCCATCCCTCCCCGACCGATCTCCTTGACGATGTGATAGCCGCCTATCTGCTCAAATGGGGGTTGATTTGCCAAGACTTCGGGCCTTTCTTTCGCAAAAACGATCCTCGCCAAGCCACCTAGATTCCGCGTAATACCTCTTGCTCGTTCCTGTCTTTGGGATGCTGTTCTCTGCGCTTCGTCACATACCGCGCATTTTATGACAGAAGCAAACGACGGCGCAACATTCATCTAGCTTTCTTCCCCAATTCCTGCACCACACAAGACCGCGCCACCCCCCAACGCATCTCTACACAAGGCACACCAAAAGCCTTGCCAAACAAAAAACCTTCGCTATCATGCAATCCTTACTGTTCGCCCGTACAGGCGAAGACGCTCTACACAAAGCCCGAAACAACAAGGCTTTTCGACAAGACCGAACGCTTTCTTGGCAGACAACGCAACCCACGCTGCCTTTGCAGACAACGCACGCCAAAAGGTACGAAGACATGGCCCAAGACCGCATCGTGATACGCGGCGCACGCGAACACAACCTCAAAAACATTGACGTGGAGATCCCACGCGATCAACTGGTCGTGATCACGGGTCTGAGTGGTAGCGGCAAAAGCTCACTCGCCTTTGATACGATCTACGCAGAAGGACAACGGCGCTACGTCGAGTCGTTGTCTGCTTATGCGCGCCAATTTCTTCCGCAGATGAACAAGCCCGATGTGGATCTGATCGAAGGGCTGAGTCCAGCGATCTCGATTGAACAAAAGACGACGCACAGAAACCCCCGATCTACAGTCGGAACCGTCACGGAGATCTACGATTATCTGCGGCTGTTGTACGCACGCATCGGCGTTCCACATTGTTTTCGTACAGGACTACCGATCCAAGGCCAAACCACCGAGCAGATGGTGGATCGGCTGATCGCACTCGAAGAAGGTACGCGGATCGTGGTGCTTGCGCCTGTTGTGCGCGGTCGCAAGGGCGAATACCGCAAAGAACTCGAACAGTTTCGCCGCGACGGTTTTGTGCGTGTGCGGATCGATGGCAAAACGCTCGAACTATCCGACGAGATCGAGATCGACAAAAACAAAAAACACGATATCGATATCTACATCGACCGCCTCTCGATCCGCGAAGGTGTGCGCAGCCGTCTCGCAGACTCTATCGAAACAGCCCTCAAGCTCGGCGAAGGCGTCCTCAAGATCCTATTTCAAGATGAAAGCGAGTGGTTGTTGAGCCAGCACCACGCTTGCATGATGTGCGGGATGTCGTTCCCTGAGATCACCCCACAGATGTTTTCATTCAATTCTCCACAAGGAGCCTGCCCAACCTGCGATGGCATCGGCTTTGAGTCCTACATCGATCCCGAACTTGTGATCCCCAATCCCCGCCTCTCGATCGCCCAAGGAGCGATCGCGATCTACGGACGCAGCAAAGATTCCCGTATGGGCCAAGTGATCGAAGATATCTGCAAAGCCTACGGTGGCGATATCGACCATCCCAACGAGGAACTTGACGAAGATATCCGCAATCTTTTGCTACACGGGAGCGGAAACAACAAGCCCAAACGCGGTCGAGGCCGAAGCGCCCCAAGCACCCGATGGTTCGAGGGGATCATCCCGATGCTTGAACGTACCCTCCGAGAATCGGACTCCGAGGAGCGCAAAGAAGGCATCGAACCTTATACCCGACAACGCCCCTGTGAGACCTGCAAAGGAAACCGACTGCGCAAAGAAAGCATACACATCCTCGTCGGGAAAAAAGATATCGCAGCGATCACCCAACTCGCGATCCGCGAAGCACTCGACTTTTTCGACCACCTTCAACTCTCCACCCGCGACGAAGAGATCGCCCGCCGCATCCTCAAAGAGATCCGCGAACGCTTGCGTTTTCTCGTGGATGTCGGCCTTGATTACCTTTCGCTCGCACGCACTGCTGGTACGCTCTCGGGCGGCGAAGCCCAGCGTATCCGCCTCGCAACGCAGATCGGTTCTTCTCTAACGGGCGTGTTGTACGTCCTTGACGAGCCTTCGATCGGCCTCCATCCACGCGATAACAACCGCCTGATCCGCACGCTGACCCACTTACGCGATCTCGGAAATACGGTATTGGTCGTCGAACACGACGAAGAAACCATGCGTTACGCCGATCACTTGATCGATATGGGTCCGGGTGCAGGGGTGCATGGTGGTGCGATCATCGCCCAAGGCTCCGTTGCAGCCGTGATCAACGACCCCAACAGCCTCACAGGACAATACCTTTCAGGGGCGCGCCGCATCGAGATCCCCACCAAACGACGCAACGGATCGGGTCGGATGCTCTCGATACGCGGGGCTTTTCACAACAACCTCAAGCAACTCAACGTCGATCTTCCCCTTGGGATGCTGATCTGCGTCACGGGTGTGTCGGGTTCTGGAAAGTCCAGCCTGATCATCGACACCCTTTATCGTTACACCGCGCTCCATCTTCACGGATCACGTGGCCGCCTCGGTGAAGTCGAATCCATCGAAGGACTCGAACACATCGACAAAGTCATCAACATCGATCAATCTCCCATCGGTCGCACTCCGCGCTCCAACCCCGCCACCTACGTCGATCTCTTTGGGCCGATCCGCCAACTCTTTACGCAGCTTCCCGAGTCCAAGGTGCGCGGCTACGCCGCAGGGCGTTTCTCCTTTAACGTCCCCGGCGGGCGATGCGAATCCTGCGAAGGGGCGGGCGTGATCCGTATCGAGATGCACTTTCTCCCCGATGTATTCGTCACTTGCGAAGCCTGCCGAGGACAACGCTTCAACCGCGAAACGCTCGATGTCAAATACAAAGGCAAGCATATCTCCGAAGTCCTCGACATGAGCGTCGAAGAAGCCCTCGATTTCTTCAACGCGCAACCCCCGATACGCCGCCGTCTTGAAACACTTCATGACGTCGGGCTCGATTACATCAAACTCGGCCAAGCCGCCACCACGCTTTCGGGCGGTGAAGCCCAGCGCATCAAACTCTCCAAAGAGCTTTCCCGCCGTTCCACAGGCAACACCCTTTACATCCTCGACGAACCCACCACAGGACTCCACTTTGAAGATATCAAGCGCCTGCTCACCGTCCTCCATCGCCTCGTAGACAACGGCAATACCGTGATCGTCATCGAACATCAGCTCGATGTGATCAAAACAGCCGACTGGATCATCGATATCGGACCCGAAGGTGGCGCACGCGGTGGTGAACTCGTCGCAGCCGGAAACCCCGACACGATCGCACAACACCCCTCCAGTCACACAGGCCGCTTTCTCAAAGACCTTCTTCATCCCTCAAAACCCACCACCAACGGCACCCACAAACCATCGGATCATGCCCTATTTACCGCAACAAACATCACACCGACAAACAACAGCGCTGCACCATCACAACAAATCGTCTCGCTTACCGACAAAATCCCCGCATCCACCGATAAGATTGTCGTACCCACCGACAAGATCCCCGTATCCACCGACAAGATCCCCGTATCCACCGACAAGATCCCTGCATCCACCGACAAGATCCCTGCATCCACCGACAAGATCCCTGCATCCACCGAGGAAGTCTCCACCGTTGCAACCCTTCCGACAGAAGCGATAACTCCAAAACGCGCACCGCGAAAAAGAAAGGCGATCTGATGGCTCTTGCTTATGCTTTGACGTTGCTTGCAGGTTTTGGGATCTACATCGGAAAAGGCTTGCAAAAGCGAGGAGTTCGAGATCTTCCCCCGATCTCTCTGCACTGGCCTGTGTTGCGGTTGTTTTTGCGCAATCCGTTTTGGGGGGGTGGGTTTGTGCTGGAGATGTTCTCTTCGGTGCTATCGATCGTGGCGATCGGAATGACGCCGATATCGATCTACCAACCTCTCCTTGCAACGGGGTTGATCGCGCTGGTGGTATATGATCGCATCGTCTTGCGCGATCCCACCACGCCGCATGAATGGCTCGGGCTTGCGCTGCTTGCTTTGGGTGCGATCTTGATGGCTGCCACCCTTCAAAAAGGCCCCGATTCTTTTCACGTCACCCGTTTGCTCGTTGCGTTTGGCTTGCTTGTGTCCTTGCTTGGGCTGCTTGAGTGTCTGTTTCGCCGCCAGTGGTGGCTTGAACTTTCAACAGGCATGATGTCAGGAACCTGCTTTGGACTCTCCACCATCGTCATGCGCTCTGCGCATCTCAGCGCGCAGCAAGGCGCACACAAGGTTTGGATCGCCGTCGGTGCGATCGCAAGTCTGGTATGTGCGATGTCGGGATTTTTTCTACAAACCCGAGGACTCCGTGTCGGACGAGCCGTGCCGATCGTCACCTACGACTCACTGTGGGCGTGTACGATATCGATCCTCGTTGGATTATTTGCCTTTCACGAACCCTTCCCCACGTCTCCCCTTCCCCTTTTCTTACGAACCACCGCGCTTGCGTTGATCTTTTTGGGTGTCCCGCTTCTCGCGAAACAACAAGCCCAACTCAACCAAGCTACCCTCTAAGACCGCAAGGCTCAGGGGAACCCCCCGCACTTGGCCTTGCAAGACTTCGGGAAAAGACCGGGAATCAAACCATCGCAACACTTCGACGCAGCGGGATCTTTGCAGTCGGCATCCGATACACAAGAGCCGCTTCCGCCACCACACAACAACGCAGCAGTGGGATCGCTCCCTGCGATGCACATCTTTTGAAGGCCAAAGAAGTCGCAGCACTTGTCGCCAGCGTTCGGGCAATCGGAATCGGCTTTACAACCGCCGCCTGTGCTTGCGGGGCATTGGCCTTTGGGGACGCACTGGGCTTGACCGCCAAACAACTCGCAGCAGTCTTGTGTGTTGGCATCGCAGGCGGGGTTGCACTTGGCCGACGCACAGGCGCTTGCGGTACATTGGAGCGTGGTGGTATTGCAGCAGGTGCCGGGCTGACAGGCTTGGGGGCAAGGGCCGCTGCTACCGCCTTTGCATTGACCGTCTTTGGGATCACAGGCTTGGCCGGTGGGGCAGGTTTTTCCGGCGCATTTGTTGTCTTCGCAGATGTACGTCACGTTGTTGCAGATCTTGGGGGCTTGGCAGTCTTGGTTTCCGCAACACTCTTGACAAGCGCCTGTGTTGGCACAGCACTTGGTCCCTGCGGTCGTGCATTTCACTCCTAAACAAGGGCAAAAACCAAGGATCGGTTTGCAGTATTTGTTGGTCCCGTCAAAGAAACAAGTGTAGTTGGCGGTGTCGCTGCATTGGCCTTGTTGCGCGCCGCGATTGGCTCCGCAGTCTTCTGCGCAAAACTTGTTGCCTTTTTCGTCGGTGACGCAAAGCCCGTCGATACCGCATTCTTCTTTGCGTGTGCAGGTCTGACAATACGCAATCTGCGGGATGCACTGACAATTGTTGCTTGGATCGGGCGTTTGACCTGCTTGGCACTTAGCCGAAGCGCAGGGGCGAGGGCAATTGCCTTGGGTGTCAGGCTTTTCTCCGCCCGGGCAGACTTTGTCTGCGAGGCACTTTCCTGAAGTCCCGTCGCATTTTTCGCCAACACCACACTCACAAGGCTTGTCTGCACAAAGGTTTTTGTCGCAGCGTTTGATCAACGAGGTGGAGCAATTTGCTGTGGCCGCACAAAGAGACGAGGCCGTCCCGCAGTCCGCATCCACCAAACAAGGAACACAGCGGCCTGTGGTCACGTCGCACTTGAGCACACCCGGACATGGGTTCTTGGCATCGCAAGTCGGCGCGCAACAGCCCGCTGTACAAGTCTCCCCGTTGGCACAATCGCTAAAGTTTGCACAAGGCTTGAGCGTTCCACAAACACCGGTGTTTTCGGGAGTTTGCTCAGTTGTGCCACCGTCGTTGGTGGATTTTTCGGTATCTGTGACGGTTTGACAATCGCCGCTCACGCACTTCTTGCCGTTCTCGCAGTCCACGTCCGTTGTGCAGGTCGCCAACTTCACGCATTTTTGGCTCTTACAAAAAAAGCCCGCCTTACACTCATTGTTTTTTTCACATTCGGGCTTGTTTCCGCCATCGCACGCCCACATCAAACTCGGAAACAACAACGCCCCCAACAACAACCAACGCAAAAACATCTGACTTCCATTCACACGCATCGAACTCCCTCCGATCCTTCTCTTCTCTCTACACAAATAGGTTACACATCGAACCTTTACACAAACCAACAGGTTTCACACCCAGTCCGCACAAAACAAGTTCGCACAAACCAAACCTTACCACACCTTCTTGACAACACAAACCAAACCTTACTTGTTTTTTTGTTTTTCTCGGTTCTTTCGGACGTTGCGAAGCACGACACTCCATTACAACATCGCTGCGCGGCTTGTAGCATAAGCCGCACAACCGCGCAAGCATAAAGAAAGAACATCAAACGGGTGTTTAATATAACACACGTTCAAAGAAAAAGAAAAGAAGAAAATGCACACAAGCGAGGATTTCCAAGAAAGGCGAGCGGACTCAGGGGCAGGCGGTTGCACAATAACGCCGCATCTGGCCCGAGAGGGTTTTGGTGCAGCACGAAGTCGGAACAACACCGCTGATCTTTGGGCAATCCGAATCGGAGGCGCAAGACTCACAGTTGCGTCCCAAGCCCGCAGCGACGCAGGTTTGGCCGGGGCAGCACTCACTATCGGACGAGCAAGCTCCCAAGGGATCGGATAATTTGCAGTTTCGAACGGGTGGCCCACAGGAGCCGTTGTTGCAGACCAGCCCGCTGCCACCGCAATCGGCGTCCGAACAACAGGCGCGGCAGGCGCTAACGTTCACACAACACTTCGTGCCGCCGCTGCATGGGGGATTACAGCCCCCCCCGCCAGTTTTGCAGGTGAAGCTTTGGAGATCGCAAGTGGATGAAGGGCAGTGGCTGTCTTGGCAACAATCGTGACATTGGCCGTCTTTTGGGCAGCAATAAAGACCGGAGGGGCATTGGCGGCCTGCGCATTTGTCGAGGCTACAAGAGCCGCTTGTGGGGACGCATTGACGGCCATAATCGCCGAGGACTTTGCATGTAAAACCCGATGGACAAGAGTTGACGGTGCATTCTCGTGTGCAAAACTTGGATCCACCGCCTAGATCGTTGCATGCGTTTCCGTCGCCGCAATCGGCGGCTTTTTGGCAAGGATCGCAGATCTTGCTGCTTCCGCAGGGCGTACAGGAGCCGTCTTCGTTGCAACAATCACCGCTTTTGGGGCAGCCTTTGATCGGCAAGCATCCGGGAGTTTTGCACTTTCCATCGTTGGGATCGCAGCGTTGGTCGGTGGGGCAGGTCACGCCATCACAGATAGGGATACATTGATCTTTGTCGTTGCACTTTTGGCCTGTGGGACAATTGCAAGGAGTGGTTCCGCCCTTGCATCGGAAGGTTTGGGGATCGCATTTTTGCCCCGTGATCGGGCATTCTGCGTCGGACAAGCATTGGATGCAAAACCCGGTGGCTCCGCAGCGTGGAGCTTCTTTGGGGCATGAACTATCCCGCAAACAGACGCAGATATTGCGCGAAGCATCGCAGATCAAGCCGGGTTTGCAGTCTTCTCGAACCGTGCAATTTTCGCCCGTATCCGCCCCATCGGGGTTTTGTTCTGTGTTGGTGGTTTGTTCGGGGGTGACTTCCGTTCCTCCATCGGCGGGAGAAGGCTCGCGCCCACACAAGCCTCCTTGAAGGCATGGACGGCAGCAATTGTCGGTGTCACAAAACTCGTTGTTGGCGCAATCCGCGCTTTTTCCGCACGACACCCCGCAGGTGTTGGGACGAGGGATACAAGCGCCTTTGTCGACATCGCAGATCTCGTTGGCTGCGCATTTTGGACAGGCGGTTTTGGGCGGATCTTTTTGACATCCCGCCCCCCAAAAAAGACCGAACAAGATGAAACCACAAAGTAGAATTTTACGCATTCCTCGGCTCCGTACAAGCAAACACAAACCAGCGGCGGAAACGCCATACAGAGCAAAGTAGAACGAATTAGCGGGCTTTGGCAAGCCCCTGTTGCACAAAAAGGCTTGCTCGAAGAGAGCGGATTAATCGGCAGGAGCGGTGGTGCGTTTGGCGGAGGGAAAGGTAATCTTCGGATTTTCACGATCGCGCAAGTACAACAAGACCATCCGACCGAGGACTTGGACGAGAGAGGCGCGGGTGGATTTTGCGAGTTGTTCGGCGATATCGAGGCGCTCTTCGGCGACGTCCATTTGGGGGATCTTTACTTTGACCAGTTCGTGCGCTTTAAGGCTTTGGCTGATCTGCTTGATCACATTGGGAGTGACGCCTTGTTTGCCGATAATCAAGCAAGGTTCGAGATGATGTCCGAGAGAACGCAAATAGAGTATTTGTTTGCTTGTCATGATTTTTCTTTCTTCGGGATTCCGCGCGGCGGGAAAAGACGGGGCGAGAGCAAAGAGGGCCTTCGACGGTCTGCCTTAGCGCAAGGCTCCAACGGTACTGGTTTGGAGCGACTGGTTGACTTGGATGTGGATAACGCGATTGCTGCTGCTGTCAAGCATCCACAGACGCACGCATCCATTTTTTTGTTCGCAAGCCGCGTCTTCACCGTACACCGCAAACGTGGGGACACCCGCAAGGCTTGGAGCCGTCAGAGTGACACCGCTGAGCGTGTCAAATTCAAAGCGCGTATCTTGCGGGATATCCGCACTTTCGCCCTGCAAGATCTTCAATGAAAAATACGGTGTCACAAGGCTTTCACCCACTTTGGTGCGCTCTTTTAACACACCCGTCGCGCTCCCCGCTGCAACAAAGGCCGATTTTGCGCGAACAGCATAACGCCAGCGCGCAGGAGGCGGCAACACAGCATCGCCGCGCTCGATCACCACGCGATGTCCGCTGACCTCTTTGATCGGCAATTGGTACAAGGGGCAATCCATCTTGGGGATATCTTCGCCATCCAATTCGCCCGTACAGACGACAAATTCGCACGATTCCCCCAAACGATACGAACAACTGCGCAAGGCTTCTTGGCTCGCCGGTTCCGCAAAACTCGCCAAGATCGCACATTTGCAAGAGGTCAGAGAGCGCTGTTGATAAAGCACCAGCTGATCGTCGACTTTGACACCTTCTGCTTGGAGGTTCAGGTCTTTGTCAACAAAGCGGCCTGCTGAAAGGCTCTCAAACTCGCCTTCTCGGACTTCAAACAATTGGCCTTCGTAGGTCAATCGCCAGATCTCATCGCGGGTTTGACCATGAAAGACTTTGATCGCCTCGCGGGTGAGGGGTTTTCCGTCTTCCCCATTGACCACATTTCCATCCGTATCGCGTATCGGCTCACGTTCAAGCTGCGGAAGGACCGCAAGATTAGTCGGAGTGCGCCCGTTTATCGTGACTTTAACTGGGAGATTGACCGATGCAACGGGAGTTTCATAAAACAAGCGATGATGAAAGCCATCGATCAAAAAGCCTCTTCCGCTCGTTGCGGTAGCCCACGCAAAGAAGCCGTTTCCATTCTTTTGTCGGTATGCGTCCACTATAGGCAAAAAGGTGACGGTGGAAAACTGAGCGCTGCGATCTTGGGGGTAGAGATTGCGCTCTTCTTGAAAGCGCGTGTCGCCTTGGGGGATCTGTGCGCGCTGCGCGATATCGAACATGAAGATCCCGCCATCGCGCAGATCAAGCAAATAAAGCACCCGTCCATCGGGCGTAATCGAACCTCCGTTGGAGAGGGTTCCGACATAGATCTCTTTTGCTGCGAAGGTCGCAAGATCGATCTGATGCACCACATCACGCGTCGAGTTGGTGACATACAAGCGCGCCAGAGCCTGATCGAGGATCATCTGTGTGGGGGTTCCTGAGAGCGCGATGCGCTGGACTTCTTTTCCGTAATCAGCCTGCCCTTCGGTCAAGTTGATCACCGCGATCGTCTGAAGGACTGGGATCAACACAAACCCAAGCAACCGCCCTCCGACTTCGCGCACAATCATCTGACGAGGATTCGGCCAACAATTGCGCTGCGCCTCACAACGCGGAAGACGCAACGGCTTTGCGTCATCCAAGACCTGCGTGCGCTTTTCGGTATCCCACACGCCGATATCCCCGTCCACACCGTGCAAAACAAACATCCGCTTTTGATCGGGCGACACCGCCACGCTGATCGGATAACGCCCCGTCCGCAAGTACATGATCCCGGGATGACTAAAATCCCGCCCCACCAACACAAACGGAAATCCCGTTCCATCCACATCCACCGCCGTCAGCCGATCCATATCGGCATTCGCGATGTAGAGCAAACGCCGTTGTGTCGGGATGCACTGCCGACCTGTCGCACAATGCTTGTCTTGCGTACAAAACGCCCCACCGAGATCCCCCGGCAGCGTAGAGCACATCAATGAATTCGTCGTCAAAAAAGCCCCAGACAACGGGCGTTTTAGGTGGGAGATCGGCGGCACAACCGTTTGTGTGCAAGCTCCCATCATGCTCAACAAGCCGAACACTGCCGCCAAAAACACCAGATACCGCAAAGGCTTTCGCATCGTGTCAGAATCCTTCAACCAAGAAAGCTAGAAAACCATTTCCACAACATCCGATCAGATCATTCCCACAACATCCGAACACACCGCACCCACACCAGCAGAGGGTCTTTGCTATGGGGTGACCTTGAGCGTGGTGTCAATCCCCCGCAGCGCTCCAATCACTTGGTGGCTATTGAGATCGACGATCGTGATCAGCGTGTTGAGAAAGTTCGCAACATACGCACGCGGCTTGGGATTGGCCGTCCCTGCGGGCGGATCGTAGAGCACCATAAAATAAGGTCTCTCTCCCACAGGGATCTGGTAGATCGTCTGCATCGCTTCGACATCGATCACATCGACACGACCGCGCCGTGAAGACACCACATACAACAAGTCAGGATACGGAGCGGGACGGTGGCGATACAACAATTGCGCAGGTTCCGTTCCGACGGGCAACGTCGCAACAAGACGCATCGTCAGCGGACTGTCGGGGCGTTCGCGCAGCAAGTCGTACACCAACACCACCGAAGGCAAGCGGCTTGCAACATACAACCGCGCCCATCCATGCTTTCGATTGATCGCAGCCGTAATCCCCCGCATATCCGCCTGAATCGTCGTCGATGGTGGAGCCGTCATATCGACGTTGGTAAACACCACTTGTCCGATATCACGCGGCAACAACGGTGTGTCTTTGAGCGGCAAGGCATACACACGATTGCTTTGGCGCGACACCAAGAACAATTCGCCCTTCCCACCGAGATCCGTGTGATTGGGCAACAATGCGATCCCTGTCATCCCCAACGGCAAACCCAAGGATTCTTTGTTTGCAACGATCCCCATCTCTCGGCGATCTTGGGAAGTTGCAGGCAACGACAACTTGCTCAGATCAAGATCCGCATAACCGCCTTGTTCCAACAACGAAGCAAATAACCGCGTATCTTTGCAGCTTTCGTAAGACGCGCAATCGCCGTCCCCTTCGCAATAACGCGGAACTTCTGCCATCGGTGTCCGACAATGCCCGCCTTCGCAGATCTCACCTTCCGCGCAGCTCGTGTTGTCGGTGCAACCTTCGACACAACGGCCTTCATCGCAACGTGTCCCTTGCGGGCATTCGAGATCGACCGCGCACAGCTTTCGCGCACAACGTCCCGCAAAGCAAGCCAGCCCACTTGGACAATCTGTCGTGGCAACACAAGTCCGCGTCACACAACGCGCCCCCTCACAGCGTTCTTCGGCAAGACACGCGCTGTCTTGCTGACAAGGCTTGCCCGTAGGCTGTTTGGTTCGACAACGCCCGAAAGAACAGCTTTGTCCTTCGGGGCATTGTGCGTCGCCGACGCATCCCGCGACACATCGGCCCACATCGCAACGCTCTCCCGCTTTGCAGCTACCTTTTTGCTGCTCGTCTGCGGTGCAAACACAGTCCTTGTCAACTTTGCAGGCCCGACGGGCCGTACACACCGCACCCATCACCAAACCGTACGGATAAAAGTTGGTGGTGCAATATCCGACGCCTTCGCCCAAGCCCGTTGCAGAGTCTCGCAAACAGCGTTCTTGTCGCGCAAAAACACAATCCGCGTCCGTCTCGCAGCGATTACCGAGCAAAAAGATCTTGTTTTCATCGCCACAACGCGGCGCGGGGTCCACCTCAAACTTGCCTTCGGCTCCGACGCCGCCTGATTTTTCTTTCGGGACAGCCTTTTGCGAACAAGACAGATGTTCCGTCCCCGCCTTGTCTGGATCAATGCCAAAGTGCAAGATCTCCGAAAAGCCGATCGCACCGCCTTCTCGGCTATCATTTCGGATCGAGACAAACCCACGCCGTCCGTCCCGAGAAAGCAGCAGTTCACCCGCAAAGGAGCCGATCTCGACCGTCGTTCCGGCCACTTGCTTGAGCGTCTTATACGTCGTCTTCACCCCAAGCAGATCCCCCGTGATCTCTTCGTCCTCTGCGGTGTCAAAGACCATCAACGTCCCGCCTGTATAAGCAAGGTCAAAGTTGGAGTTGGCGATGTACAAAAAGCGACCGTTCGGATGCACCGCAAGGCCGATGGGATAATGGATCTTGGTGGGATCGGGCGAGATGCCGTTGTATTCGGAGATACAACTGAGGGAGAACAACGTCCCCATCCATGCAAGCAACAAAATCATCATCAAAGGAATGCGTCTGTTTCTCATCAAGATCAACGTACTTTCGGCATCCCTTGCGATGTTCGTTTTGGCGCATGCAAGGGAGGATCAGGGTTGTTGGGCCTTTTGCAAGGCAGCTTGTCCAGCCGCCATCAACGCGATCGGCACACGGTAGGGAGAACAACTGACGTAATGCAAACCAAGATTGTGGCAAAACTGCACAGAACGCGGATCGCCGCCATGCTCGCCACAGATCCCAAGGTGAAGATCAGGTCGGGTACTACGGCCTTTTTCCAAGGCGATCTTCATCAAGCCACCAACGCCCTTGGGATCGAGGGTTTGAAAAGGATCATCTGTCAACAAGCGCTGTTCGATGTAGGCAGGCAAAAACTTGCCGATGTCATCGCGGCTAAAGCCGTAGGTTGTTTGCGTCAGGTCGTTGGTACCAAAAGAGAAAAAGTCTGCGTGACGTGCGATGGCGTCCGCCACCATACAAGCCCGAGGCAGCTCGATCATCGTTCCAACATGGTATTTGATCGACAAACCTTCGTCTTGCAAGATCTGATCGGCCACACGACAGGTGAGTACACGCAAAGAAGCCAACTCTTCTTCGATCCCCACAAGCGGGATCATGATCGCAGGCAGGACTTTTACACCCTCTTTGGCGATCCGACAAGCCGCACGCATCACTGCCGCCACTTGCATCTCCGCAATCTCGGGATATGTCAAGAGCAATCGACAGCCACGATGCCCAAGCATCGGATTCGATTCGTGCAACGCATCGACCAATTGCTTCAACCGCTCTGGCCGACAGCCGATCTTTTCCGCAAGCTCCGCAACCTGCTTTGGCTCGTGTGGCAAAAATTCATGCAGCGGCGGATCCAACAAACGGATCGTCACCTTGCGCTCACCCAAGGCACGAAACAACCCAACAAAGTCTTCTTCTTGCAGCGGGGCCAACTTGGCCAACGCCGCCTCACGACCCGCCCGATCTGTCGCCAAGATCATCTCTCGCACGCTGTCGATACGATCGCCCTCAAAGAACATGTGTTCTGTGCGGCACAAACCGATGCCTTGCGCACCAAAAGCCACCGCAGCGACGGCTTGTTCGGGCTGATCGGCGTTGGTCCACACTTCCAAACGCCGCGCTTCGCTCGCCCAACGCATCAGCTTTTCATAAAGCCGATACAGCGGTGCATCTTCGGGGCGTAGTGATTTTTCCAACAGCACCTGCACCACCTCTGAAGCTTTGGTTTTGATCTTTCCATCATAGACCTTGCCTTCAAAGCCATCCAACGACAACCAGTCGCCCTGCTTGAGTATACGATCCTTGATCCGAAGCTGCTTGGTGGAATAATCCAACTCCAGCGCTTGACAGCCCGAAACACAGACCTTTCCCATCTGCCTTGCGACCAACGCCGCGTGCGAAGTCGCACCACCTCGCGCCGTCAAGATCCCTTTCGAAACCGCCATCCCACGGATATCTTCGGGAGACGTTTCGATGCGTACCAACAGAATCTCATGGCCGTATTTCGCCATCTCTTCGGCTTCTTCGGCGGAAAACACGATCATCCCGCTTGCAGCCCCCGGCCCTGCGGCCAGACCACGCGCCAACAATCGCCCCGCTGTTTCCGCTTTTTTCTTTTCAGCAGGATCAAAGATCGGTTGAAGAAGCTGTTGGAGGTGACGTTCTGGATCGATGCGCAAGACCGCTTCTTGCGGCGTAATCAGCCCCTCTTCCACCATATCCACCGCGATCCGCGCAGCCGCGATCCCCGTTCGCTTTCCTGTCCGTGTTTGCAACATCCAAAGCTGGCCGCCTTGGATCGTAAACTCGATATCTTGCATATCCCGATAATGCTTTTCCAACACATCGCGGATACGCAAAAGCTCCGCATACAAGGCAGGTTTCATCTCTTCAAGAGACAAGACGGTCTCGCCCTCGGCTTTTTGGTGCTTCGACAGCGGCATCGGTGTGCGCGTTCCAGCCACCACATCCTCGCCTTGGGCGTTGTTCAAAAACTCCCCATGCAGCGCGTTGTCGCCAAGCGACGAGTCCCGCGTAAAAGCCACACCCGTCGCGCAGTCGTCGTTCATGTTGCCGTATACCATCGCCTGAATATTCACCGCCGTCCCCAAGTCATGGGCAATTCGGTTCAATTGGCGATAAGACACCGCACGCGGGTTGTTCCACGAACCAAAGACCGCCCCTGCTGCTTGGCGAAGCTGCGCACGCGGATCTTCGGGGATATCCTGACCCGTTCTTGTGCGGATAATCGAACGAAACTCCACGCAAAGCTGCTGGAGATCCTCGGTGGACATCTCGGTGTCTTGCTGGATGCCGCGTGCATGTTTGAGTCGATCGATCGCCTTCTCAAAAGGATCGATCCCCTCGTGTTGTTCGGCTTTTACACCCAGCACCACGTCACCATACATCTTGAGAAAACGCCGGTAAGCATCGTACGCAAATCGCGCATTGGTCTGTTTTGCCAAACCTTCGACGATCACATCATTGAGTCCGAGGTTCAAAACGGTGTCCATCATCCCCGGCATCGAGACAGGCGCACCCGAGCGCACCGACACCAACATCGGACTGCTTGGATCGCCAAAACGACGGCCCATGATCTTTTCCATGCGCGCCAACACCTCGTCCACTCGGGGCCTGAGATCGTCTGGATAGGTGTGGTTGTTTTTCAAATAGTAGTGACACATATCCGTCGAGATCGTAAAACCCGGAGGAACGGGCAGTTTCAACCGCGTCATCTCCGCCAGATTCGCGCCTTTTCCGCCCAACAGCGCCTTCATGCTTGCGTCGCCATCGGCTTCGCCACCACCAAAGAAATAAACGTACTTTTTGCTTACCACGTTCTCGACCTCCTGTGAGAGGTTATGTGTCTGTTTCGGCTTCAGTTTCAATGCGCGCAAAGTCAAGGAAGGCCAACCGTGCCACCGCACGCAACATCGCAAGGCGCGCATCCCGCAACGTCGTATCTTCGGCCATCACCATCACTTGATCAAAGATGCGATCGATCGGTCCTTGTAAGGTACACAAAGCATCAAAAGCACCCTGAAAATCAGCTTGTTCCAATCCTTTTTCGAGCTTCCCTGAGGCGGCGTCATACGCATCCAACAGCGCCACTTCTGCGCTTTCCTTCAACAGCGAACGCTCTAAAACAGGCGATTCTTCCCGATAATACAGCGCTCCCAATCCCGCATACGCCGCGATCACGTCTTTCTTTGCCGCAGCCCGCAAGATATTGTTGACGCGCTTAAAGCTGTAAGCGAGACTCGACAAAATACCCGAATGTACGGCGTTTTGCAGCGCTTTAAGCAGTCCATCCAGCGCAGGCAACGGATGATGCGCCACCAGATCATCGACACACACCGCATCCACCAGATCGCGCTGCCAACCCTCTTTCAGATAAAGACCGCCCAAGCGCGTGGTCAGAAACTGGATCACTTCTGCCCGTACCACCGCAGGTTCCGCGATCCGCTCTCCCAAGGACGACAGGGCCAAATCCACCATCGCTCCCAACGTCCCCTGTAGCTGGTTCTCGCGCAAGATGCGCAAGATCCCGATGGCTTGGCGACGCAGACCATACGGATCCGCGCTCCCGCTCGGCTTGAGTCCTACACCAAAACCGCCCACCAACGTATCAAGACGATCTGCAAGAGCCAACAACTGGCCGACAGGATGCGTCGGCACAGGATCATCTTGACCCGCAGGCAGATAATGATCGCGCAAAGCATCGGCCACCGCCGCTGTTTCGCCATCATGCAGCGCATAATAACGCCCCATGATCCCCTGCAACTCGGTGAACTCAAACACCATCCCTGTCACCAGATCGGCCTTTGAAAGATGTGCCGCTCGACGCGCTTCTTCCGCGTGTGTGGACATCCCCAACAACTGCGCCAGCACAGGAACTTGGGCTTCCAAACGCCGCACCTTGTCTCCGTAGCTGCCCAGCTTTGATTGGAACACCACCCCATCCAAACGCGAAACACGGCTCGCCAAGGTCTTTTTGCGATCTTCGTTAAAGAAGAACTGCGCATCCGAAAGCCGCGCACGCAACACCCGCTGGTTTCCATGCAAGACTTTTTCTTCATCCTTCGAGGGGAGGGCAGACACCAACACAAAATGCCGCATCAATCGGCCTTCTTGATCCACCACCACAAAACATTTTTGATGCGCACGCAAGCTCGTCTGCAAAACTTCACGCGGAAGCTCCAAGAAAGCCGCATCGAACGTCGCCAACAACGGACGCGCATACTCGACCAAAAAGGCGTTGGTATCGACCAGCCCTTCATCTTCGACCAAACGCCCACCACACGCCTCTGCCAAACGATGGGCTTCTTCTCGGATCGTCTTGCGCCGAGATGCCGGGTCCAACACGACATAGCGCGCAGCTTGGAGTACGCGGTAAGTCGCTGCGTCCTTGAAAGCAAAGGGTTCGGGCGCAAGAAAACGATGCCCCCGCGACGTCTCGCCGCTCGCAACACCCGCATACACAAACGGGATCACCTTCCCATCAAACAACGCGCACAACCAACGAATAGGCCGCGCAAACGTCTGTTTGATCCGCCCCCAACGCATCGACTTTGGAAAATTGATCTGACTCAAAATGCGCGGCAATGCTTCTTGCAAAAGTGCCCCTGTATCCGCGCCTTCTCGCACCACATGCGCACAAAGATAAGCCCCTTTCGGTGTCTCTTTGTGCTCCAAAGCCTCCACCGTCCGCCCCACTTTTTCTGCAAACTTTTGGGCCGCCACTTTAGGCCGACCATCCGCCTCAAAAGCCACCCGCACAGGCGGTCCCAAGACTTCTTCTGTTTCATCCCGCCCACGCAAACCGACGTCTGCGATCACCACACCCAAACGGCGCGGCGTTGCAAAAGTCTCGATCAACCCGTAGGTCACACGGCCTTCTCGCAACGCACCTTCCAACAGCGACACCAACTGCTGCAATGCTGGTTCGACATAACTTGCAGGCAATTCTTCACTGCCCACCTCGAAAAACAATTCTGCGCCTGTCATCTTTTCTTCGGCGTGGAGACCCCTGCCTTTAGGCGGGCTTTGAAACGCCGTCCTTTCTTCGTGCGTAGGCGTATCCATCGGTGTGTTGAAGGATACGACAGTGTTTGTAAGAAATGCCTTGTGTGGTGCCACTTCGGGTTTTG
>CAUJFU010000117.1 GCA_963169055.1 Myxococcota bacterium | reverse complement strand
CCTTTGAGGGCGACATCGACAGCGGGTGCATCGGGCGAAAGGTGGACAAAGCGGATGTGGGCCTTGCCTGCGGCAGGAGCGGTCAGATCATCTTCGAGGCGAAGGGCTTCGATGCTTGCGAGGACGTTGATCGCAAACAGGCTGTAGTTCTTGCTTGCCTCAAAGTCGAGTTCTGCGGAGATCGGTACGATGTTGTTGTCTGCGGCGGCTTTGACTTCGATCTTGCGCTTGCCTGCGGTAAGTTCGAGGTATCCTGTGTTTTTGGGGTATTCGAGGGCGGCGGTGTTGACTTTGGTTCCATCGACAAACAGGTCGACACCGGGGGCATCGGGGGATGCGTGGACCACGAGAACTCGGGGCTTTTGGGCGGAAACTTCGGCTTGGAGATCGACAAACGCCTTGCCTTCGTCGTTATCGACAAACACACGCACTCCAAAGTTAAAAGTGTCCTTGTCATCGAGGGTTCCGCGTGCAACGGCGGTATACACTTTGCCTGCTTCGAGGGCAATCTCTTGGTATTTGACGACGGCGGTTTCTACGCCTGCGGCGGTGATCACGATCGAGACCTTGCCTGCGTCGACTTGTTTGTATGCGGTTCCCTCGCCAGCTTTGACACCTGCAAAAAGAGGCGTACCTACGGGGCTATTGACTTTGATATCGACGGTGGGGGCGTCTGCTGCGTGGATGACGCGGATCTTGACTTTTCCTGTGGCGGGGACGCGGTCATCTTCGAGGACAATCGGGGCGATCTGAGCTGCAGCTTTGTAAGCAACGATGCTGTAGCTTTTGCCTTTGGCGAGATCGGGACTGGCGTTGATCAAGACGGGCGTGGTTTTGCCTGTTTCCGTCACTTTCAACACGGGCTTGCCAGCGGGAACTTCGGCGTAGCCCGAACTCTCGCCATAAGCAAGAGCTTTGATCGCAGGGGGCGTGGCATCGTTGACCGTCACATCGACAGCGGGGCCATCGTAGCTCATGTGCAGGACTCGGACTTTTGCTTTGTCGGTATTTGCGCCGCCATCGGCTTCCAGATCGACGTTGTCTTTGCCTTGTCCGCTGCCGTTGTCCACAAAAGCGCGCAAGCCAAAGGCTACTTGGTCCGTCCCATCGAAGGTTCCGAGTGCAAACACGGTGTACACTTGTCCTGCATCGAGTTTGATCGGTTTGAAAGTGGCCGCAGCTTCGGTCTTTCCTGCTGCGGTCAAGACGATGGCGACTTGCGCGGGATCGATCTCTTTGTATCCGCTCGATGCTTTGTAAGCCACCGTAAACAGCTTCTCTGCATCGGGTTTTCCGGGCTTGACATCGACAGAGGGTGCATCGGGCGATCCATGAAAGACGCGCAGTTTGGCTTTGCCCGCTGTGGGCGCGGCGTTGTCGTCCTCAAGCACCACCGCCGATATCTCGGCAGCTTTCCCGATCGCAACAATCGTGTAACTCTTGTCTTTCCCAAGGGTTTGTTTCGTATCGATCAAAGCCTTGTCGGTTTTTCCCGTCTCGAACACCTTGATCGCTAACTCTTTTCCCGCCTCGACTTCGGCATAAACGGAACCTTCTTTGTACTTGAGGTTGGTGATCGGCTTGCTTTCGCCGACCATGACATCCACACCCGGGCCATCGTAGCTCAAGTGAACAACACGCAGCTTGGCTTTGCCCGTCGCTGGCGGGGTTGTATCGCAACCCATCGCAAATACGCTCAGCACAAGGCTGAACAACATCGACCATCCATACTTTCCGAACATGCTTCCTCCTCACAAAAGTCTCGGCTTGATCGCCGACGACTCTCCTTTGCAAACATACGATCTCTTCGTGCGATCTTTCTCAAAAACGACTATTCAGACAGAATAATCGTTTCCCGAAGATATAGATGGGAACCCATCCAAAAAAGATTCGCAAAATCTCACCCCAAGTATCCATCACAGAGCGTTCGCTTGTGGGATGGTATTTGGTGGGGTTCCATCCCACGCCCCGCAAGGGACCTGTGGCCCCTTGACCCCGACTTGGCGGGATGAGCAGATGTTTTTCAAACAAACGACCGCGCCGCTTGGACGGGCGCGATCATCGATGGTGGGGTATGGAGGGGGTTAGCGGGCTTGAAAGATCAGGTTGGCGGAACCAGCGATGGTGTTTCCGAGGGTTTTTCCAGCGAGGGTGAGTTGGATATCGCCACGGATGGCTTCGGCGGCGAGGACGCGGCGGGTGGGGGAGAATTCGATGTAGTCGTTGAAGAGGAAGGCTTTTGCGCCGTCGGGTTTGATCTCGAATTGGCCGATCTGCACGTTGTCAAGAGGGATGTGGATCTCAAGGATGCGCTGTAATTTTTCGGAAACATCGCCCGTCACGTAGGTGACGAGGTAGTTTTTGCCGTCGATGGATTGGACGGTGGAAGTGGCGTAGCCATCGAGGAAGTAGCTATCGGAACCGATGCGGCCCTTGGCTTGGGCGTTGTTATCGAGTTTGGGATAACATCGGACGGGGCTTGCGCGGGTTTCACAGAATTGCCACGGCTGGCAGTTGGCGTTAGAGGTGCAGGCCGTGGCAGCGGCTTGGAGGTTGATGATGGGATGGCCTGCGGAGAAGCTGAACTCCATGTATCCGGGGACACAGAGTTTGTCGTAGCAGGTCTTGTTGGGTTCGCGGGTACAATCGCTGTGGGCTTGGCAGCTTTGAGGGCCTTCGGGCGTGGGTTCGGGCGCGGGTTCGGGCGTGGATTCGGGCATCGGTTCGGGCGTGGATTCGGGTGTCGGTTCGGGACCGGCTTCGGGCGTGATCTCTTTGGGGACTTCAACGCCGGGGGGAGGGGTGTCTTGGCAAGTTCCACCGACGCAATACTGTCCTTGAGGGCAGTTGTAATCAAAGAAACAGCGGGTGTCACCGTTGCAAGCAGCGAGGTAGAAAAAAAACAAGCCGAGAAATAGGCCCAAATAGGCGAGCCGTCGTTGCATATCAAAACCTCCAACAAGATCCATCAAGTCCATTCAACAGATTGCTTATATACGGAAAAGCAACTCGGTGCGGAAGCCCTCAAAGGGCGGGAAGATGCGGCAGACGCCTGAAACGCAGCGCAGTCCGCCTCGCACGTTGCCATAAAAAAGTTTGAGAAAGCCAAAGCGCGAAAGCAGGATCTTGGCTTCGACGGCGTAATAGAGTTGTCGGACGCTGAGGTCGCTGCTTTCGTTGGTGTAGGAAAACAAGAAGGCGAGGCTTCCGATGCCAGAGAAGGTGTAGCCGACCTGTGCGTCGACGATATGGAAGGCGCGCATCTGCTGTTCGATCGGGATACCGGGCAAAAAGGATTCGCCGCGTTCGTTGTTCCAGTAGCGACCGACGATATCGAAGGCGTGTTTTTGAGCAAAGCGGATCGAGATATCGGCGTCTGCGTGGATCAGCCGCCAATATTCAAAGCCTGTGATGTGCCGCCATCCACCGCTGAGATTGAGATGTACGATATCGCCGTGATATTCGAATCCTGCGTAGGCATGGTGGATCATGAGCTGCTCTGCATCGGCGCGGTCGGTAAATCCGTAGCGGAATAGATAATTGAGGTGTACGACAGCGGCGCGATTGAGGAAGGTGTAATCAATGCGCAAGCGCAAGCCTTTGGAATTGGCGTTGTCGCCTTGGGTATCGAGATCGGGGCGTTCCATACTTGGCTGATTGAGATATAGCACAGGAGGCGTTGATACGGTGCTGTAGCGTTGCACAAAGGTGCTTTGTAGGCGATAACGCGAGTACCATTGGGCTTCAAGCTGGACAGTAAAGGGGAAAAAATAGCCGTTGTAGTTGAAATACAGGGCATAACCCGGGTCGCGATAAAGCCCGTTGTTGTCTTCGATCTGGAAGTTCCCTTCAACGTAAACATCCATCTTGTCGAAGATGCGGGGAAAGGTGATGCGCCCACCGCCAACGTGGGAGGTGGTGCGGATCAGTGTTTTTTCAGCGCCGCTGGCTTCGACGACGCGCTGATCGATGCGTGAAAAAACGTAGTGGCCGGCCAATCGAAACAGCTTGAGAAAACGCTGTTCAACATCTACGGCAAAGACGAAGTCGTTGGGATCGTCGAGGATGATCTCTTGAACGGGTTCAAAGTTGTTGGTGTTGGTAAAGCCGCCTGCAACGGTGGCTTGGAAGTCGTCGTGTTGGTAAGTGGCGCGTGCGCCGCGCAAGGTGGTGTCAATGCCGAAGGTATCGACCTTTCGGATGGCGAGCGCGATCCCTCTTCCCACGGTGAGATAATAATCGCCTGCGGTGAACTCGAAGCGACCGACTCGGACGTTGAGGAAGAGTTTTTCGGGGATGTAGGCCGCCGCACAGTTGGGGAATTTGGCCGGGCAAGGGGCAGCATCACCAAAGAAGTGGAACGTGTCGACGCGGCCACCAAAACTGACGTCATCGACGGAAACCTTGAGGTCAAGGCGGTTTTGGAGATCGAAGTAGTTGAAGGCGTGGGCAGGTCGCTGAGAGGCAGGGTTGTACGTGTGGTACTCAAAGATCGTGGATAGGTTGATATCCATCGAGATACGGGGCTTTTTGATCGGAAAGTTGAAGGCCCACACGCTTGCAGACCATCCCCACGCACAGAAACACACCCACAGCACACGCCAAACCAGTCGCGCCCCATGAAGTCTATCCAAGAAAGGGAGATGAATCGTGCGCATTTACTTGGCTGCGGCTTCTTGGAGCAGGAGCTTGACTTTTTTTTCCATCTCGATCTCATCGCCCGGGGTGTAGCCTTGGTGGGTCATGCGCAGGTTGCCTTTGTGGTCGATCAGGGCGGAAAAAGGATTGTGCCGATTGGGGTTGTATTGCGTGACAACGCGACCTTCGGTATCGAGCAGCACGCGGAAGCTGTAGCCGTAGCGGTTGATCAACGGCCCGACTTGGGCGACTGTTTGGGCTTCATCGACGCTGACGGTGACGATCTCTAGACCTTGGGCTTTGTATTGTTCGTGCATCTTTTGAAAATGCGGGAGTTCTTTGAGGCAAGGCGCGCACCATGTCGCCCAAAAGTTCAGCAAGACGACCTTTCCACGCAAAGCATCGAGACTGTGGGTCTCTCCGCGCAGATCGCGCAGTTGAAACCTCGGGGCAGGGGCCGCTTCTTGGGCCACAAACTTGCTTGCAGCGGGGGCGTTGGCATCTGTCTTGGTTTGTGTACCTGTACAACCGATCCACCCCATCAGTCCGAGGAAAACGAGTGCAATCTTTGTTGTACTGCGCAACCATCGGCCCGTCTGCAAAAACAGGCTACGGGAGCATCGGTCAGGTTGCAAAGATAGCGACCGATGGGGCAGAACGGGCGGGAGCGTTTGCGGCGGAAGCATCGGGTCACGAAGTGGCATGATTGATCCTTTGAGGGCAAAGCGGCGGATGGTCGGTATGGATGGAAAGTTGTACGAAATCCGCCCATTGTGTACACGGAAGATGTAGGGGCAGCCCCCCGTGGCTGCCCAAAAACAGGGCGTCTACAGCAGAGCATCCCAACGTGCCGAGCACACTCCTTTCGGATTTCGTGTTATTGGAGTTCGGTGGCGATTAAGCCTTCGATGCGATCGGGGATGGAGCCAGAGAGTTTGTAGATGATCTTCATGTCGGAGGTGCGGATCAGCATGGTTAGGGGGACGGCGTTGCGGTCGAAGAACTTGCGCATGAGGGTGCTGCCTTCGTCGCGCAAGAGCGGGAAGGTATATTTGTATTGTGCGCCGTGAGCCACGCAGTATTGGGAGGTGATCTTGCCGCCGCCTGCGTTGGCGTCTTCGGTCATAATATTCCACACCATCAGACCTTTGGCCTTGTATTTTAGGTAGATGGGTTCGAGGGTTTGGGCTTGTGACTTACAGCTTGGACACCAGCCTGTGTGGACGCTGAGGTAAAGCACTTTGACGCCGTTGTCTTTGAAGTATTGTTTGAGGCTGACGCGCTTGCTCGGATCTGCGCAGGTTTCGAGATCGATATTGATGCTGACCTCGCCAACATCCGCACCATAGGGGCCTGCGGGATAATCGACGGGATTGGGTGTGGTTTCTTGCGTAGATTCGGGGTTGTTGGTGGTTTCTGGAGCGGTCTCGGTGACGCTGCCATCGGGGGTTCCGCCGTCGGGGGTGTTGGTGGTTTCGGTGGTGGTTTCGGTGGTGGTTTCGGTGTTGCCAACGGGGACTTTGTCAGCGGGGGTGCAAAAGCCTTGGTAGCACTTTTCGCCAGAGACGCAGTTGTAATCTTGGTTGCAGGGGAGGGGGTTATTGGCGGGGCTGCAAGCGAGGCTCGCAGCCCAAAGAAGGGTGATCGAAAAGACAAAACAGATACGTTTCATGGCAAGGTCTCGTTTCGTTCGGATGTTAGGGATGTATCGAGGTGGCTTCAAGCATTTTTGGATACGCAGAGCGTATGCTTGACGTGGGGGATTGCCTCCGCGTTACGGCATAAAGCGGCAATGTAGAAAGAAAAAGCGCGGCTTGTCAAGCGGCCAGAAGATCGGCGCATACCGAGCATCAAGAAGGATCGCAAGGCTACGGTTGACCGAGGCAAAGAAAAACCATACAACAACCCATCCTTGTCTCCGTTTTGGGATGGAGAAGGTGCGTCTTCTCAGGAGGTTTTTGTCAAATGATGCGTCGGGTTCGATGGTTTGGGGTGTTTGGTGTGGTGGTGTTGTGCGGCTTGTGGTTGCAAGCGTGTGGTGAGCCTGCTGTGTGCCAAAATGATCAGCAGTGTACAGGGGGGCGGATCTGCTTGAATGGAAAGTGTTCGGAGCCTTCGGAAAAGCCGCAGGAATCGCAGCCTGCCGAGGCGGTTGTGGAACCTGTCACCGAGCCTGTGGCAGAAGTGACACCTGAGGCGGGGGCTGAAGAATCGCAGCCCGAGGCACAGGTGGAAACGCAGCCCGAAGCGATCGTTGAAGCCGAGCCACCCGCGATCCGCAAAGAAGGCCAGACGTGTGATCCGCGTCGTTTGGCGTGGTGGTATGATCGCTGTGGAACGGGCCTTGCGTGTGCGGAACTTCGCCAAACCAGCCCAGAAGAAGGAGCGCCGCAGCCTGTGGGGATTTGTCTCAAAGAGTGTTCCAAAGACAATCCTTCGGCCTGCCCGGTGGGAACGCGGTGTGCGGAAACCTACGACACCAAAACCCGCCAAGCGACGGGGATCTTTGTCTGTGCCAAACAAGTCGGAGATGGCGAGTCTTGCGCCAACACGCAGGCTTGTGCAGAAGGGCTGACTTGTATGCGTTACGGAACGACAGGAACCTACTGGGTTTGTCAGAAAGATTGTAGTGCTGACGCAAACGCTTGTGGGACGGGGAAAAATTGCGAAGTGCTTGCCGCAGACCAACCGAGCAAAGCTTGCAAGACGGCCCGAAAAACAGGACAAGCTTGTGCGGTCGAAGATTCTTGCGAGGCGGGGGCGGCGTGTGTTCCGAGCCAACTGGTGGGCGTGTTGGGGCGTTGCTTAAAGCGATGCGGTACACAAACCGATTGTGCGACCGACGAAGTTTGTCGTGGGTTTAATGGCTCGAATGTCGTGGGTGTTTTTTGTTTTAAGGCATCCGAGACGGGCGGTGCTTGTCTTGGCGGCAAACAGTGCAAAGGCAACAACGATCTGTGCATCCCCGATGATGCGAGCTTTCCGTTGTCTGCGCGGTGCTTGACACGTTGCACCAACGATGCAGGTTGCCAAGCAGGAGAGCGCTGCGACGTGGTTTCGGGTACAACGCGAGCCTGTAAAAAAGCGCTTGTGGGCGGGAGTGTTTTGGATGATCAGACGACGTGTGCAACGGGCAGTCGTGCTTTGCAGATATCGCAAGGTACTCCTGCGATCTGCTTGCCCGATTGTTCTTTGGGCACAGCGACTTCTGCGCGTCTGTGTGGTGTCTTGTCGGCGGGGACTCTTTACGATCTTGTGTGGCTGAGCGACCAAAAAGTCCTTGCGACGGGCGCATTGGGCGAGATCTTTGTGTCTTCCAATGCGGGTGCAGCGTGGGAGCGGACGGCTTCGCCGCGTGCGGTGGCGTATCGCGGGATCGCGGCTGCAAAGTCCGGTCAGTTGGTCTTGGTGGTGGGGGAGCGCGGTGTAATCTTGCGTTCCGAAGACAGCGGTGTGACGTGGAAACAAGTGGTCTCTTCGGTCATCCCCGCAGGAGTGGACTTTGTGGATGTGGCGCTTTCCGAAGATGGGACTGCCGCTCTTGTCATCGGTTCAAAGCAGACGGTCTTGCGTTCGACGGATCAAGGCAAAACATGGCAAGCTGCTTCGATCGCTGGGCTGGCAAGCGGTGTGGTGTTGAAAGCGGTTGCGGTCGGATCCGACCAAGGCACTGCTCCAAGTCCTGCTTGGATGATCGTTGGAACTGCCGCAACCATCGTGCGTTCAACCGATGCGGGTCAAAACTGGACTACCGTGACGGTTGCGGGTGTCACCGAAGATCTCGGGTCTGTTGCTTTGGCCCGTGACAAGGCCGCAACTGGAAAGATCGGTCTGATCGGCGGAGCCAACGGCCTTTTGCTTTCAACCACAGACGGGCAAAACTGGCAAAAGGATACTTCAGGCACGACGGCGGAGATCCTTGCGGTGGCTGTAGGGTCTGGAAAAGCCTATGCGTCGGGAGCCTCAGGCGTTTTCTTGCGAGACGAAGCGGGTACATGGGCCAAACCGACCTTCCCTGAAAATCGGATGTTGTATGGTTTGGCATTTCGTGGGGCGAATGTCTTGGTCTCAGGCGACGGTGGTACGGTGTTTTTCAGCCAAGATGACGGCAAAACATGGACCGCGATCACGACAGCTTTGTCGCGTTGTGTGGGGCTACGCAACAGCCAAGGAACCGCAGCAGGGGGAGCGTGCCTGTTGACCTGCAACCCCCAACGCGGCGGAAAAGACTGCCCTCCCGAGCTTGGGAGTTGTCAGGCGATTTCTCTTGGCGGTGCATCGGTCAATATCTGCCAACCAGCGGCTTCGTTGGTGATCGCGGGAACAGCACAAGAAGGTGAGGCTTGTGAGACGTTGGTGCGTGCCGCCGATCATCTCCGTTGTACCGATGGTTTGCGCTGTTTGAATGCGTCTGATGCGAGCGGATCGCGTTGTGTCAAGCCCTGCGATCTCGCCAATCCCGCTTGTGATGGTGGAAAGGCTTGTTTGCGGCTCGGCACCACAGGATACTGCGGAACTTCCGTCGCAAAGGATGCTGCTTGCAACGCCGCCGAAGCCAAGCTCTGCGAAAGTGGTCTCTCCTGCCAACGCGATCCAAGCGCACA
>CAUJFU010000116.1 GCA_963169055.1 Myxococcota bacterium | reverse complement strand
GCTTGGCAGTTTGCGGATTGAGCGCGTGCATCGGGAGCATACGCGATCAGGCCGATCAACACGGCAAGGAAGGTCAAGGCCCCCCCCCACCGAGGGATCGAAGTGTTGGGAAGACGACGTTGATTCATGCGATTTGCTCCTTGCGTGTTGGGTGGCGGTCCATATTCGATGAACGCGATCAGTTGGATCGGTATGTTGGGTATGGTATGGATCTGTTGTGTGTATCAAGCACAAGACAAAGTACGAATCAGTTGCGCGGTTTTCTTTCGGAGTATGGGCTTCTTTGGTGTACGCTCTCTTCCATTCGGGAAACATTTGTGTTGCTTTTGGAGAGCCAAGGTGATCAAGCGCACCACTCCGTGCCGCGAGAGTGACCCATCGAAGCGATGTTTGCACTCTTTTTTTTTGCCTGTTTTGAAAAGAAGTGTCAAGCCAGAGCAAAGAAGAAACAGCGTGATTTCCTGTGCTTTTGTAGGTGGGTACGGTGCAAGTGGTGGAGAGAGGAGCAAGATGCAACCCATTCAGCGCAAAGCAGAACAAGAAGAGATCCTCGTGTTAGACAATGAAGCACAAGTCTTACGAGGACTGGTCGGAAATCTCCGGATGAACAAGGCATGGAATGTCCACGGCTTTTCGTATGCTCAAGAAGCGCTGGATTTTTTGAAGCAACATCCGGTGGGTTTGATGTTAGTGGACTTCAAACTGGAGAACACACCGCACCTGACGGGGATCGAAGTTCTCGAACAAGCCAAACAAATCCAACCGCTGGCCACACAGATCTTGATCTCGGGCAAAGTCGAAAAAGCAGACGCGGTCAAAGCGATCAATCGGCTGGATCTGTACTACCTCATCTTAAAGCCTTGCCTGCCCGAAGACTTGCTCGATATCACAGCCAAAGGTCTGGAGAGGTATCGTCTTCAAAAGACCGCCAAGCGCTATTTAGAAGAACTCGAAGAGAGCAACGCCAAGCTTCGAGAAACGGAGCGAGAGTTGCGAGAGGCCAACAAACATCTGCGTCTGACGCAAGAAGATCTGCTGCGCCAACAAAAACAAGCAGCCATCGGGGCTTTGGTACAAGGGATCTGCCACAACCTCAATACGCCGCTTGGTTTGATCTTGGGGCATATCGAACAATTGTGTGACTCCCTTGAACAATTTGAAGAAGAACGCGGCTTTCCACCGATCGCATGGCGGCCTTCGATGCGCACGATCCATGAAGCGATGAACCGCATCCTAGCGTTGATCGAAAATCTGATCTCCAAAAGCCGAATGGAACAAGATCCCGAACGGCGGCCCCTAAACCTCGCGGAAGCCCTCCAACAAGAACTCGCCTTCTTGCAAGCAGACCCCTTTTTACGACACCACGTTCAAGTCTCACTCGATCTTCCGAAAGAGATGCCGATGTTCAGAGCGAATTATGCGGACATCTCACAGATCTTTGGAAACTTGGTGCGCAACGCCTTGGATGCGATGATCGAGACCGCCGAACCCAAACTGCACTTGCGCGTGTTTGTAGAGGCCCGATACATCGGCTTTGAGCTCCACGACAACGGGCCGGGAGTCCCCGTCGCGTTGCGTGAGCGGATCTTTGACCCTTTTTTCACCACCAAGCGCCTCGCCACCGAAGGAACAGCCCAAACGCCGATGGTTCTGCCGATTGCGACACAAGGAGGATCAGGTTCAACAGACGCCACACAAAGCGATCGAGAGCAGATGTGGAAAAGAAACATGAGTGGGGCAGGGCTTGGTTTGTACAGCGTGACGCAGATCCTTCAATCCTACCAAGGAGATATCAAAGCAACGACTTCCGAGAAATGGGGTGGGGCTTGTTTTTGTGTGCGTTTTCCGTTGCAATCCACCGCGAACAAAGATACATGATCTCGCTTCCCAACAAACGGGAAGTCGTTGCCGCTTGACATTGAGCGTAATTTGTGAGATCGCGCCGTGTCGTTCGAACCAAAGAGAACATCCCGCAACGGAGGATGCCACGAAAAAGGCAGTAAAGTTGACACCGTTTGGATGATCAGATACCCAACAACTAGGCTCGAACCTCAAAACGCAAAACAGCTCGAAATCCCAAGAGCAGGTCGAACCATAGAAAAACAGAGGAAGCCCTTTTTTGGCTTCAGTCCCTTCTTGTTGTAGCATCCGTATTGATGAAGCGGATCAGGATCGAAACTAGGAGATGAACATGTACGCTACGAATCTTGCGGCGCTCGTTCGCAGGTGGTTGCTGTTGTCTGTGCTTGGTGTGGGTTGGATCGTGTTCGCGGCCTGTGAACCCCCGTGGCCCAAATGTGATAGCGACAAGCATTGCCGCCCCGACAAAGAAGGCAACGCTACAAAGAAAAACTACTTTTGTGTCCAAGGACAATGTCAAGAATGCCGCAGCGAAAAAGATTGCGGTGATCGCCAAAAATGCGAAGGCTACAAGTGCGTCGAGAAGACCTGTGGTGACGTCACTTGTCCGGGCGGAAAACGTTGCGATCCAACGACGTTGGGTTGCAAGTGGATCTGCGAAAACGACGGCGATAACCCTTGCGATGGGGATGTCTGCAAAGTCTGTAAAAGCCATCAGTGCATCGACAAACCACCACCATGCGGACAAGACT
Organism: Myxococcota bacterium; assembly: GCA_963169055.1. Classification (GTDB taxonomy): domain Bacteria; phylum Myxococcota_C; class UBA6777; order UBA6777; family UBA6777; genus JAKLKB01. Next base: position 12,794 of record CAUJFU010000116.1, on the reverse strand, counting down.
CGGACTGCCCGGGTCAACAAATCTGCAAGTCGACAGGTTCGGGTGCATGTGAACGCCAATGCGTCGGTGGTTGCTCAGGTTCCAAGCCTTGTGCCGCCGGCAAAAAATGCGAAAACGGCCAGTGTGTCGAAGATGCTTGCGAGTTGAAGAAAGTATACTACGACTACAACCGCTCGTTTATCCGCAGCGATGCAAAAGAGACCTTGAAAGAAAACATCACTTGCATCACCAAGATGAAAGACAAGAAGATCGTGATCACAGGCCATGCCGACGAGCGCGGAACACGCGAATTCAACATCCGCCTCGGAGAACGCCGCGCAAAGTCTGCTCGTTCGTACCTGACTAAACTGGGCGTGGGTAAAGATCGCTTTTGTACAGTGGTGTCCAAGGGCAAGGAAGAACCCGAAGTGCCGAATGCTTCGACAGATGAGCAACACCAAAAGAACCGCCGAGCCGTGTTTGACTTGCGCGATGGTTGTCCTTGAGAGAAGAAGATCCAAACTTGTCTCGTCTATACAGCGCGCTGTGTAGATGAAGTGACTCTTAAAAGCCCTGAAGAGAGACATCCCTTCGGGGCTTGTTTGTTTGTGGAGTCTTAGCCCGCATCACGGAGTGATGGGGTGTTTCCCTTCGGGGCTTGTTTCTAGGGTCTTAAGCCCGCATCACAAAGTGATGGGGTGTTGAAGAGGTTGGAGAATTGGGATGAAGGCCAAACATATCCTTCTGTGTTTTACGGTGGTGTGGGGTTCTTGGGGCTGTGCCACCCAAGGCGAACTGCAAAAGGTTGAAACGCGGCAAACGCAGATAACAGGCCAGATTGCAGACATCACCACCAAACAGCAACAGCTTTTGTCAGACATGGCCAAAGCACAAAGCGAACTGGTGAAGATCAACAAGGTACTGAAAAATTTTACAAAAGAAGGGCGTGTGAACTTCGCAGAGTTTGACGCCAAGCTCGATGAGATACGGCGAGATCACCAACAATTGTTGGGGCGCTATCAGGTGTTAGAGCAGTCCTTTAACACGCTAAAAGAACAGCACGAGAAGCTCTATGCGGCCTATAGTGCGAGCTTTGGCGACCCTGCGGCCAAAAAAGCAGATGGCACAACCACCGTCCAGATCGTCTCGACCGAAGGGTTGTACAAGGCGGCCAAAGCATTGTTTGATAACAAACAATACGAGACGGCCCGCGATCGGCTCAAAGAGTTTATCAAGAAGTATCCGAGCGATCCTTATACAGATGACGCTTATATCTTGATGGGCGACTGCTTTGTTGAACTCAACAACTATGTGCAAGCGAGTATGTACTACAACGCTGTTCTCAAAAAATTTAAGGATGGCGATCAAGTCGATAAAGCGTACCTGAAGCTAGGCCAAGTCTTTTATAAGATGAAAGATTGCAACGCAGGGAAAGCCTTTTTGCGTTTGTTGATCAAGCGCTTTCCCTCTTCTCCCCTCAAAGAAGAAGCGCGCGAAAAACTCCGCAATGTGCGTAGCTTGTGTGGGCGTTAAGAGTTGTGCATCCCCGCCACTGCGATCTTTTGGCGCTGCGATGCGCATGGTGGGTGTGGATGTCGGGAGGTATTCGGTGACAAGATGGGCAAGAGTGTTCGTGGCGGTGGCGGTTTCCTTGCCGCTGATTGGATGTTTTGCGACCGTCAGCGAACTCAAAAAGGAAGAGTCCTCACGCAAAGCACTCGAAGCGGAGTTCTCGCAATTTAAGCGAGAGCAACGCGAACGAGTGGCGAAGCTAGAAGACCACTACAAGGGCGATGTGGTGCGATTGAAAGCAGAACTCGCCAAGACCCGTGCAGAATTAGCGCGATCGAGTTCTGCGCTCAAAGAGTTAAAAGGCACCGTGCAGCAAGGACAAGGCGGAGTGGCCGAGATGTTCACCACCATGCAAAAGCTGCAAGAAAACTTCCAAAAGTCTCTTGGGCAGGTGGACGAACTCCAGCAAACGATCAAAGACGTGTTGCAAAAACAGCCCGAGCAAGAGAAAAAGTACCAAGAGATCCAAAAGCGTTACGAAGAACTCTTGCGCAACCAAAAGATGCTCGCCGAGCAAGCCATCCCCGCCAAGTTGTTTGCACGCGCACGAGACGCCTACAAAGCCGAAAAGCTCGACGAAGCCATGAAAGACTTCCAAAAGTTTACGCAAAACTTTGGTTCGCATCCGCTCGCAGACAACGCCTTTTTGTACATCGGCGATATCCACCGCAAACGCAAAGAGTTCAGCGCAGCGTTGATCGCATACAACACGATCATCAAGAAATATCCGAATGAATCCGAAGTCCCCCGCGCTCTGCTGCGCCTTGGGCTCTTGAGCTACCAAGAAGGCCAATGCCAAACGGGGCGGCGCTACTTTTTGCAGTTGTCGCGCTACCGTCGACAAGAACCCAAGCTTGCAGAAGATGGTAAACAGTTCTATCGCGGCTACAAACGTTTTTGTAAGCGCCGTCGATAGGCGTGGTGGGCGGGTCGATTTAGGGGGATTCGCTGTGTTGGAGGACGAGCGGGGGGAGGGAGATCGCGACGGGTTGGAGGGGGCCGTGAGCGACGATGCCACCGACAAGATCGTGATCGCCCGTTTGTTCTATCTCGACTTGGACGATGCTTCCCGGGCTGGCCTGTCCGTCGTTGATGTAGATGGTTCCGTCGATCTCGGGGGCTTGTCCTGCAAAACGGCCTTCGAGAAGAAGGTCGCTTTCTTCGGAGACGCCTTCGACGATCACTTCGATCGTTCGGCCAAGATAGCGCGTTAGATTGTCTTTGGAGATCTCGGTTTGGAGTTCATAAAGAATGCGTCGGCGTTCTTCGGCGACTTCGGGATCGACTTGATCGGGGAGGTCGTGGGAGGCGGTGCCTTCTTCGCGGGAAAAGGCGAAGATACCGACGCGATCGAAGCGTTGCTCTTGGAGAAAGTCGTAAAGTTGTTGAAAGTCTTCTTCGGTTTCGCCGGGAAAACCAACGAGGAAGGTGCTGCGCAACGTGATTCCGGGAACAGCCCCACGAAGTTTATCGAGCAGTTGTCGGATATCTTGTTGGGTTCCGGCGCGTCGCATACGACGCAAGACGGCATCGCTGGCGTGTTGAAGAGGCATGTCGATATAAGGCACCACACGCTTGGAGTTGGCGATCGCTCCGATCAATCGGTCAGTAAAGCCATGCGGGTACATATACAACAAGCGGATCCAAAAAGGCCCGGGTTCGACTTGTTCGAGAGCTTCGAGCAGATCAGCAAGTTCGATGCGAGCGCCTGTGGAGGATTTGGGGAGATCACGCCCATAGCCGTTGAGTTCTTGTGCGATCAGATTGATCTCTTTGACGCCACGCGAACAAAGCTGGCGGACCTCCTCAACGATATCCTCGATGGGACGGGATTTTTGTTTTCCACGAAAAGAAGGGATCGCACAAAATGAACAGGTGCGATCGCATCCTTCGGCGATCTTGACGTAGGCGGTGTAGAAAGGAGTGGATTGGAGGCGTGGGCTGTTGTGTGTGTAGAGCCATCCGGGCGCGCTGCTGGCCAGATCACGAGGGGCCTCTTCGGCCAAGATCTCTTGGAAGCGGTGGATCTGCCCCGTTCCAAGGAAGTGATCGACTTCGGGGAGTTCTTCTTTGAGTTGTTCTGGGTAGCGCTGCGAGAGACAGCCTGCAACCACCAGCTTTTTGCCTTCGTGTGCGCTGCGTAGCTCGGCCAGATCGAGGATCACATCGACGGATTCTTGACGGGCTTGCTCGATAAAACTGCATGTGTTGACGACGAGAAGGTCTGCACCTTCGGCCTCGTCGACGATCTCATACCCTGATTGGCCAGCCATACCAAGCATCATCTCGCTATCGACGCGGTTTTTGGGACAGCCAAGGGACACAAAATAAAGCTTTTTTTTTGACATACTTGCCTCGCTTAGGCGATCTAGAAAACAAGAGGTGTTTGGGTAGGGTGGGCGCGATGAGTCGCCGTCCTGTGGTGTATGGAAGCCTGCCATCGTGCGCCGTTGCGCGTGGATGGCTTCGTGCGCTTCGGGGGGAGCTTGTCTTGCAAAAAAATCTAGCTCTTGTCAAGAGTCGATGTGTTTTTTGCTTGACGCTTTCAGAAAGGATTGTGCATACTCGACCCTCTATCCGTCTTTTCCGAACCACTCTCTACGTTCTTGCCGTGATGACACCATGAACACTCTTTTTGAGAAATACATGAAAAAAGCGCGTGAAGCCAGAGATCGCGGCGAGCTTGAACGCGCCTTGCGTGCTGCCAAGGCCGCGATCCACCTGTGTCCTCAAGACGACGACGCTTGTGTTTTACAGATTCGCATCCTCCAAGAACTCGGCCAATACGAGCTTGCCATTCGTTCTCTTGATGCGCGCATCGAAAACAAGCCCTATCATCCGTGGTCTTTGTTGGAAGCTGCCGATCTGTTGATCAACCGACTGCGACGCCCCGCAGACGGGCTGCACCGACTATCTCGGTTGTTTCGCGCACGAGGCTTGACCAAGACCCAAGAGCTACGCGCTTGCCGTCTTCAAGCCGAGGCGCTGATCGATCGACAACGATGTTACGACGCATGGTTGTTTTTGCATCGCGCACGAAAGCGCCACCCCGAAGACCCCAACCTACTCTTTCTTGCGGGCTGGTGCGCCGTTCAACAAGAGATGTTCGACGAGGCTATCCCTCTTTTAACCCGCCTGACGGAAAAAGAACCGCACCACGCAGACGCTCACTTTTATTTGGGGGTCGCGCACGAAAGCCGTGGAAACAAAGAGGCCACCCATGCGGCCTTTTCGCTTGTGTACAAGCTCGACACGCAAAATCCCCCGCAGTGCCGCTATCGGTTCGACCCTTTTCGCCGATTGGTCGAGCAGTTGGCGCGCACCTATCTATCCGATGCGTTCGGCTATTTGAGCGTTGTGGTCGAGCCTTATCCCGACGAACAAGTCTTGCAAACCTTTCCACACGATCCACGCCGTGTCTCGATCCTCACCGAACATCATTCTTTCTTGCCATCGATCGGACCGAAACCTCGCAAGCGACTGACGATCTACCACTGGAATATCGAGCGCCTTTGCTTTTCCGATGAAGAGATACTGTTAGAAGTCAAGCAGATCCTCCAAGAAGAGGCTTCCTACATCCCAAAAGACAGCCTGCGCAAGGCGGACCCGACCACCCAACCCCCGCTCTCTCAGCCTCTCCCCTGCCCTGCCCTCCTCGAAGCTGCCAACGAAAGCTCCGCCTAGCCGCGAACGATGGCAGCGCCTAGGCCCCCTCTCTCCCGTGTATCCAAGCTCTTGGCTCTCTCAAAAAAACTGTTCTGTTGCAAGGTCAGCGAGGTGGAAGCAAGGGCTGTACGATGCGCAGGATGGCTTGTTGGAGAGCGCCAATAGGTTGAGATGCGTCAAGCGCGAACCAATGCGGAAGAGACAGCGAAGCAAAGATCGCCTCACAACGCTGAAGCCCCTCTAGCGTTTCAAAAGCATCGGGAACTTGACGCCTTTCCGTGATGCGTTGAAGGGCTTGTTGAGGCGAGAGATGAAGAAAGAAAAAGGCGTGGGGAAGAGCAGCCCAACCCAAATGAGCAGAAAGGATGGTCTGAAGCGCGAGTCCTCGACTGCCTTGATAGGCCATACTCGAGGGAAAGTACCGATCCTGTAGGATGATCGAACCTTGGCGGAGTTGAGGAAGGATCAGATCTTGGAGGTGAGCTTTTCGATCGCGCACAAAGTATTCGAGTTCTTCGGAGGGTTTGAGCCGTTGGCCTTGTTGGGCGAGTTCTCGAAGTTGCCGTCCCCAAGGCCCGTCCGTTGGCTCTCGTGTTTCGATCACATCGTGGCCTTGTTCGCGCAACACCCTTGCAAGCGTGTAGCATTGCGTGGATTTGCCCGAACCATCGATTCCTTCGAAGACAAAAAAGCGACCGGGAAGATCTTGGATATCCAAAAAACCGGCGGTCGTATCAAGAGGATCGGCAAGGGATGTGGTAGGAGATTCGACAGGAGATCTGGCAGGAGATATGGCGGACATGCGGGGTGTTTAGCGACCTCGCTGTTCGCGGATACGCTTGATCTGCTCGATACGGTGGTTGATGTTGAGGACGTTGGGGAAATAGACTTCTTCGCGCTGAGCGCCGCCTGTGGTGATCTTGAGGTCGCCTGAACCAAAGCCCAAGATCAAGTGCTGGAAGAAGTTGTCGCGTTTTTTGTCGAACACAAGGCCCGTCGTATCATAGTTGCGCGCCCCATCGCCCACTTCTTCGACGATGGTGATCTGGGTGGGACGGAACTCGATGTAATGGCGTTGATCGAACACAAAAAACACCACGAGCCAAAAGCCGCCAAGAACCAGACCTGTGGTGAGATAAAAGTGGTAACTCATGTAAAAGCTCAAACCGCCGAGAAAACTCAGGATCGGTGCCCAAACCCCAAAAAAGTGAAAGAGCAAACCAAGGATCACCATCGCTGCCGCAACCAACGCAGCCCACAGGCCCCGAACGTTGACGGATGTAAAGAGTACGACCGCGAGCAAGATGATCAAGAATGCCAACCCAAGGCCGGGGGAGGTCACGAAGTAAACCTTTTGTTCGTTGACCACAAATTCTTTGCCCTGAAAGCGAGTAATCACCGCAAAGATCAAGCTGGTGATCCACACAGGCCAATAATAAAACAATTGACTGTGGCTAATAAAGCGAAGGACTTCGTGTGTATCAGAGGGCGTGCCGGGGGGAGTGGTGCCTTCTTTTTTCGCAAGCTGTTCAAGGCTCGGGTCTTTTTCGCTCATCGAAACCTCCTATAGAGCAACGTGGTGGATGGAAAGCCTAGACGCGATGTGTTTCAAGAGCGGAATGTGTAGCACTCCCCCACACAAAAAGCAAGCGTTGAGACGCAGCGTTTTTTTCTGCATGAGAAAATAAAGTCATTTGGGACGGAGGAGAACAGCAACGAAGGCGAGGAGGACAACAAAGGAGGCAGGAGGACAGCAAAGGGGGGGCGTTACTTTTTCTTTTCGAAGAGGACAACCACTTTGATCACTTGGCCGAAGTTGGCGAAGACGTATTTTCCGCCAGCGTTCAAGACTTTGCACACATCGCTTTCGGCGGTTTGACCGATGGGCTCGTACTTATTGAGGTCCGAATCGAGCACTTCTACGTTGACTTCCTCGCCTTTTTTGATCGCAAAGGTTTTACCTTCGGCGCTGGTGAAGACGTGAGCGGCTTGGTCTTGGACTTTCGGGGTGACGATCTCGTTTTTGCCGATCTTCACTTTGATCACGACATCAGGGAGTTTTGCGCGACCAAAGCCCCAGTCCCAAGGTTTGCCGTTTTCTTTTTTATCTTTGACTTCGTACTCGACGATGCGAACGGTATAGACACCATCGCAAGAGGTCGGATCGATCTTGGGGCGATCGACTACTTGGGCTTCAAGAACGAGTTCTTCGACTTGGCCGAAGCTTTTGAGAACGAGTTTACCGCCGTTCATCAGTTCTGCGGGGACGGTGGGGGCGCTGTAGGTGCCGATCTCATCGGTCTTGACTTGGATGCCTGCACCACCGTCGTTGTCGAGAACTTTGACGGTGAACGGATCGTTGGGGCCGACGCGGAAGGTATGGCTGACATTCCAATCGGGGGTGCAGTTGTTGTTGATCTTGTCGGTGCGGAAAACTTCGTAAGCACCGATCTTGATCTCAACGAGACCGTCAGGTGCAACAGGCGATTTTGGATTGCAAAGCATTTGGAAGTTTTTGTCTTCAAAATACTTTTGATAATCAGCAGCACCACGAGCGGGAAGCTCATACTTTTTGCCAAAGCAAGGGGGATCCCAGCAACGACCGTCCGGCTTCACGGGCCATAGTTTCGCGCTTTTGATGGTGATCTTGATGTACTTTACACCATCAGCAGCACTCAGCATCGGATTCACGAGCCATGCTGCGGCAAGCACAGCCAAACCAAAAATCAACTTCTTCATCAGTAGTTCCTCCAGAGTGTTTTGTTGTGCGTCCGTTCCGTTGCAGCGACGCACAACGCGAATCGCGCCATCTAGGACAAGAGAGCCAGCACATTTATTCTATCTGCGCGTGCGCCGTCTGTTATACGAACCCACACAAAGATGTCAACGAGGCAACACAAACACCTCACCGCTTTTGGCGATCAAACAGCAATCGGCTTGGCAAACAAGGACAAGGAAGAAAAAGCCAGAACCACAACAAGATGCGCTGCGTAGGATCGGTGATTTTGGCGTGTTGCTTGCGCGTGAACGGCAACGAGATGTGTTGCGTGAGGGGGCGCAGGTTTTAGCGGCGACGTTGTGCGTGGTTTTTTTTGGAGGAATCGGGCTGCCAGTCTTCCATCGCTTTGTAAGGTTTGCTATGTTGATTTGTCATGATCGAGGGTTTGGCAACGTCTTGAGGGTTGTGGCAAAAATGCTCTATCACCCCCAAGCGAAGCGGAGAACGGGGTGGTGGATATCCTCGGATGTGCCGCGAAAAGGAGAGAAGGGATGAAAGGGATCGCAAGTTTAGGGGTGATGTCGCTGCTTGGAAGCCCGATGGTACTCAAGATATTGCCGAAGCAATTGCTCGGGAGCGTCGTCAAGAAAGTGGCGACGCACTACCTCCAATCGGGCAAACATCTCAAAGAAGCGATGGAAGAAGCGGCCCAAGATGCGCTTGCGGCCATCAACATGGGCCTCAATCCGAGCGTTTGGAAAAGCATCACCAAGTCGCGGGTCAGCAAAGAGTTCGTCGAGGAGTTCAAAACCCAATACCTCGAACCCTTCTTTGCCAAATACCCCAACCTCGATCGCGCAGAACTCGCCAAAGAATCCGATGCTGCGATCAAACGCATCCTCAAAAGCCTAGAAGAGATCGTCGGCGATCTCACTCCCCAAGAATCCGATGTTCACGCCTTCTTTTCGGAGGGAGAGATCCAATCCGCCGAGAGCCGCATGAACGAAAGCGAAGCGTTGTTGTTGCGCAAGATCCACGACATTGGCGAGATCCCACCGCGTGTCAAAGAACTGTTCCGTTTCCAAAACCTGCTATTTCAAGCGATCTTGTATTTCTTCCGTCAGCGGATGGCGCAATCCAAAGAAGTCAAAGCCATCTACGAAGAATTCCAGCAAATGCACCTTGCGCGCTCGATCAAAGAAGCCGAACGCGAGCGTCACGCACTCCAAGAAGCTGTCGAACAAACCAACCGCCAATTGGCCGAACTCACCCAACAACTCTCGCTCGGAACGGCAGGGACGGACGCACAGGCTCGCCAAAAACAATTGACCGCGCAATCGTCGATCTATCGGGAACAATTGGCACTTTTGCGTGATGACGTGCTGAAAGAAGCCCAAGCCTCTACACAGACGTTCGAGCGAAGTTTGGTGGGTTTTGAGCAGCGCCTTGGCAACCAGATCGAAGCTGCACGCGGCGATATCGAAAAAGCTCGCCTAGAGATCCTTGATGAACTCAACGTCATCAAAAGCGAAATGAACGAGATGAAGATCATGCTCGCGTCGCTGCTGCATCACGTCCAGCGTGGTTCCGCAGAATCCGAATCGCGACAAGTCGCACGCACGATGATCCGAACCACCTTCCCGAATCAATCCGAATCGCATTGGCAAAACGTCTTGCGCCAAAATGCCGATCGATTGGGCCTCCAGCACACCCAAGTTGAGCAGATCATCGCAGCCAGCAGAAACTCTCCCTTGCCGATCTCTGCATCCTCGGCACAAAACGCGCAGCCCACACGCCCGAAAGTGCCACACGCGATCTTGGAAGTGATGGGGCGCGAAGGCGAAGATCCCCGTACCTACTACCTCTACATGAGCAACCGCGTTTGCCTAGGACGCCACAGCAGCAACGATCTCGTGCTGTATTGGTATCCGTTGCCCGATCCTCCCGATGTCCACAACCCCCAGTGGCAAAACTGGCAAGGAACAAGCGCTTGCCATCCAGCACTCGATATCTCCGGCCAACACCTCGAACTGATCTGGGTCAATGGTGGACTCAAGCTGCTCGACAAAAGCAGCAAAGGGACGCTGATCAACGGCGAACGCATCGCCAAAGGCCATCTGATCGACGTTGCAGAAGGCGCGATCATCGCACCTGCTGGTGTGGTCAAACTATCCTACACGATCTTGCGCAACGATGCGGGAACCCCCGTAGGATGGCGATTGCGGCGCGTCGATAACTTTGCTGGTCGCGAAGAATACCTGTGCATCGACAACGGCGCAGAAGTGACGTTGGGCGGCTCGTCGCGAGATCACCTTGCCTTTTCAGGAGGAGGGATGCGCGGTCAACACTTGCGGATGCAACGCAACGGTTCCCAACTCTTGTTCCTGCCTTCGGACAAAGGCGTCGTGATCAACGGCTCTCCCTTGCAAGAGATCATGCCTTTGGAACACGGCTTACGCCTTGAGGTGGGGCAAAAAACGATCTGGGCCTTCCCACCCAACTGATCCAAATCAATCCCTCCTCGTGCAAGATCATCTCCCCGTCATTCTATCGGATACATCGAAGGGATCGCGATGAACACTGACCAGATCAAAGAAGCAATCCGTACCCTCGAACAATTGCGTTTGGAAGGATTGATCTCGGACGAAGAATGTGCGCGTGAAAAAACACAGTTGTTGGCACAACTGCGCCAATCCGCCGTCAGCGCAAGTACTTCGGGTGGTGGCATCGGAAGCGGCGCATCCTCGACTCCCAACGCATCCTCGGCTCCTAACGCTCCGCCTGCTCCTGCCGCTCCCGTTCGTGGGGCAGACCTGTTTATGACGGGCGGAGCGGGGATCGATCGCAACGCTGCGATGCAAGCAACCCCCCCAACCCAAGTACTCCCTCCCCAACAAGGCGGGATCTCCATCGAACCCGCCGCATCGGGCGGAAAGAATTGGGCGGAGGGCTCATCGCCCCAAACCATCCCATCTTCCGGAATCTTGGGGGTCGGGCAAGTGCTGCGTGGGCGTTATCGGATCGTGCGCTTGCTTGGACGCGGTGGCATGGGTGAGGTGTATCTTGTGTTCGATCTCGTACGCGAGCGCGAGTTGGCGCTCAAACGCATTCACCCTCAACTCGCCAACGATCCGTCGATCAAAGCCCGCTTTCTCCACGAACTCAACGTCAACGAAAAGCTCACTCACCCCGGCATCGTCCGAACCTACGCTGTAGACGAAGATCCAGAAACCCAGACCATCTTCTTTACAATGGAATACGTCGAGGGCGAAAGCCTAGAGCAGCGGCTTCAATCGGCGCGTGCCGCTCAAAAAGAACCTCCGCTCGCGCTCGCAGAGACGATCACGATCTTGGAAACCTTGGCCGAGATCCTCGATTTCGCCCACAAAAAGGGCATCGTCCACCGCGACCTCAAACCCGGCAACGTGATGCTGACACCCCAACAAGAAGTCAAGCTGATGGACTTTGGCCTCGCCAAGCTCTTGCAAGACAACCAACCCCAACACCACACGGGCTTTGTCGGAACCGTCTATTATATGGCTCCCGAGCAGATGCGCGGTGGACAAGTCAGCCACACTGCCGATATCTATGCGCTTGGGATCTTGACGTACCAATTGTTGACAGGCCATCTCTATCAAGGCGGAATGCCCGGTCCATCGGGGATGTTAAATACCTTGCCCGCCGAAATCGACGCGATCTTTTCCAAGTCGATCCATTGGAAACCTGAAGAACGCTATACCAACGCAACCGAGATGATCCGCGCTTTGCGTTCTGCCCTTGCATCGGCTGGATTGATCGCCTCTGGCCCCACAACCTCCCCGCCCTCTCCGCCCACGAACCTCTCCTCACAAATCCCCCAAAGTCCGGTCTTTGCAAGCGAACAAACCGATCCCACGCTCAGGCTCGAAGCCCAAGAAGATTGGCTGTCTGTGTGTGCCTTCTCCTTGGACAGTCGCTTCCTTGCGACGGGCAGTTGGGATCATAGCATCGCGATCTGGTCCTTGCCTTCGGGCGATCTCAAGCAAATATTCATCGGCCACGAAGATGTCGTCGAAGCATGCTTGTTTTTGCCCAACGGTGATCTTCTTTCGATCGATCGAGGAGGATTGGGATTGCGTTGGTCGATAGAAACTCCACAACCTCGGATGCAAGGGCGCATCGGCGAAGGTGGAACAACATGGTCCCGATGGGGCGAAGAGATATGTGCCTTCGGGTGGGACGGCCAGATCCGCCAGATCACCTCCCAGCTCCAGAGTCGCTCAGCCAACGCTCTCGGTTCGCGTGCTTTGTTGGCAGGAGATTTTTCGAGTATGAGCGAACGTTATATCGCAAGTAGCGAAGATGGGATGCTGTTTGTAGGCAAACGCCTCGGTCCCCCCGAACAAACCGTGGCGCTGTCTTCTCCTGCCCTCTGTTTGCGCTTTTTGCCAGACGGTCAGCGCTTCTTGACGGGCGCGGAAGATGGGATCGTTTCGCTGTGGGGGCTCCCCGTCAACCAACCCCTCTTACAAATGCGCGGCCACGACGGCCCGATCCGCACCTGTGAAGTCGTGCGCGGAGGCAGCGTCTTTGTTTCGGGCGGAGAAGACGGCACATTACGCTTTTGGTCTTCACAAGGGCGTATCCTTACCGTCGGAAAAGCCCATACAGCGCCGATCTCGGACGCCCGCGTATCGCCAGACGGTCGTTGGGTGGCTTCTGTCGGACAAGATCGCGTTGTCTGTTTGTGGTCTATCCCCTGATTACTTCTCTTGTCATTGCGATAAGAAAACTTATCACTCACTGACGCAGCCAACCAACCCCCCGTATCTCCGCCACTTCGATCGGCAGAGCCACCACAAACGAACGTAACCCATCA